>NZ_CP056270.1:0-319331 GCF_013728515.1 Citrobacter sp. RHBSTW-00881 | reverse complement strand
CGTCAGCTTTCCAGTCGACGGCTGATTGAAGTCGGGAATAGCGTCCTTGAAAAGAAGAACTTCATTCGAGTTCATCGTGTGGATCCCCCAGTTTTATTGTTATTTTCCGGGTATCTTGGAATGCCCAGTCCGGGCGAATGTATCACGGTGATTTTTATTGATCATGAGAAATAGGGGTCATTTAGTCCCCATTTATCGGGTATTGGTTTTTATTTGTACTAAATCAATACGTTATTTCAGAGATGAATCGGATAAATGTCGTTGACATCAAATTTTTGATCTGCTGCCAGTGTGGACAAAAAATGAATACCGATCACCTATTTTTGAGATTTGTTACGTATGATTATGTTTTTATTTGATGTTTTCATTAGCACAGCAGATGTTGATAATTAAGTTCCTTTCCCCTTCCAATCCCACCGTTATTCCCTTTGAACACCACCAGCTACCAGGCTAACCCCACCGACAGCCCTTCAGAGCTCACTTTTTTCCCTCTCAACCCCACCGGGGCAGGTCTTCAGAGCTTACCAGCTGCGGGTTTGCGGGAGCGGGGATCTTTTTGGTTCTATTTGGTCTTAATCTGGATCGATCTGTTGATCTACCCGGTGGATATGTGGATTAGTTGAGTCACGTCCTTGTTACTCGGTTGCTTAAATTTGGCCACTACGAACTGTCTCAATACCACTCTGAACAACATCCCAGTTGATACCGATATCACCATCGTGAGTTCGGTCTATCAACGCTAAGGTCGACTCAGCTTCGCTAGCTGAAACCTGCGGCATGTTTCGGTCTATTGCTAACTCCTGAACATCAGACTTGTACCAGACACGGACTAGCACCTTTTCGTCAGGGTTCATTTTTTGCAGCTTTGCGATAATTTCTTTTGCAGTTGCGTACATGTGAGTGCCTCTTATCGTTTTGTTTACACAATCAGTAAAGCACCGAGTCAGTAGCTGACGAAGGCAAAAAAGATACTTTTCCACAGGACAGTTCCAATAAAGAGATCCCAAAGGTGCAACGGAGTACAAAAGAGATCCCTGTACGCTGCAAGCCGCATGGTTACTGGGCTCAAGGGCATTTTATGACAATGGTAATGACTTTTTTGACATTGGTAATGATTAAAATGACATTGGTAGTGACTATTTCGACGTTAGTAGTGAGTATTTGTGACAATGGTAGTGAGTTTTATTGTGTGATCTGAAGGTATAACTCTTAAAGAGTTTTGAGTATATTTCTATTATAATTCATATAGATACCATCTATCACCTGTATGATGAAACAAAATTATTAAAATCTTATCCACTGTTTTCTATACGCATTTTCCTTTCATGCCCGTACATATTTTCGACAATTTAGCTATTCGATGTTGATTTAACTCGAAGAGAGAATTTATCCCCATTTTCCACAAGGTAGTTCCAATAATTAGTACCTTACGAGTTCCCATAGATCACAAGAGATCCCCGCAGCTCGGAAGCCAGACGGCACAAGGCCTGGAAGCCAATCGGTGACAACGGTAGTGATTATTTTGACATTGGTAGTGAGTTTTTTAACGGTAGTAGTGAGTTTTTTGACAACGGTAGTGATTGCGGCGACAATGGTAGTGATTTTTTAAAGGATCTTTTTCACCGGAATTGATCCTTTGTTGATAAACTACGTATGTATTTGTTTTTATGTGAATTTCAGAGTTTTATATTTAGTCGTGGCGTTTTTTTAGCCTGGACTTATGCACAATCTGAGATCGTCGCAGAGATCCCTTAAGTGACACTGAGGGCTTTGGGCGATAGTATTCAATAATCTGTTGATTAATACAGTCGATAAACCACTATGACCAATGAGAAAGATTCTGAGCAGCAAGGCCAGATGGTTACCAGGGCTTTCTCTGTAACAGAGAGAGAGACAGGTAAAGAAATTATTTTACGTCCTAATAGCAGCAGGACGGTTCAGTCTATCGCGCTCATGCGCCTTGGGTTGTTTGTGCCATCACCAAAAAGCGTTGGCCGTCAGAGTCGTGAATACAAAACTGTTGGCTTTGATGCCACGAAAGAACTACAGACACTTTCTTTGATGGAGAGCGAGGGTTTCACCAATATCTCGATCGTGGGTCAGCGCCTCGATATGTCTGTTGACTTCAAAACGTGGATGGGAATCATCCGAACGCTAGCTAACCATCCGATTGATAACGATAAGATCAGCCTCAAATTTACTGAGTTTCTGAAGCTCTGTAACCCTGAAAATTATCGTTCCTCTACCGCATCCCGTAAGCGTATCGACGCGTCGTTACGCAGGCTGGCATCCGTGATGTTGTCCTTCACCAGCACCCACTCGTCAAAGGTGTATACGACGCACCTGGTGCAGTCTGCCTTGCTTGACCCGGACTC
The DNA here is from genome assembly GCF_013728515.1 of Citrobacter sp. RHBSTW-00881. NCBI lineage: Bacteria > Pseudomonadati > Pseudomonadota > Gammaproteobacteria > Enterobacterales > Enterobacteriaceae > Citrobacter > Citrobacter sp. RHBSTW-00881. Next base: position 316,956 of record NZ_CP056270.1, on the reverse strand, counting down.
TGATCAGGTAGAGCTACAGATAGACCCTAAGATATTCGAGTTGTATCAGTACGACCACAAGGTTTTGATGCAGCTGAAGGCTATCAAGGAACTGGCGAAAAAAGAGAGCGCACAGGCGCTTTACACGTTCATTGAGTCACTTCCACCAAATCCAATCCCGATCTCCTTAACGAGACTTAAGAACCGATTAAATCTTAAGACCCGTGCCAACAGCCAGAACGCCACAGTACGTAAGGCATTGGAGGAGCTGGCATCCATTGGTTACCTTCAGTACACCGAAGTAAAAAAAGATGGGAAGGTTTATTTCCAGATCCACAAACGCGATCCTGATTTGAATCTGAACAATATCCAACCACCACCTGATGGTGATGGCGAGGGTGATGCTGATGAGGAGAACAATGGCACGTCGGGTAAAAATAATGGTGAGCCACTGGAAGGTGAATTGTGCCCACCAGATGAGCCCATTGATGGGGATGAAACGTTAACCATCCATGACTTAACAGCTGAAGAACTTCACTACATTCGCAGCCTTAGAAGCCAGAAAAAGAACAATCCCGCCAGCTAGCATTCCCTCCGGGCTGTCAGATGACGGCCTGGAACCCTCCCTCCCTGCACATCGTCAGAGAATCCTGTTTAGCTTAATGACAACGGTATTGAGTGACGCGGTCACTACTGTTGTCATTGCGGGGTGACCACTCATGACAATGGTAATGAGACTAGATAGCTCACTACTGTTGTCATCATCGACATCTCTCCAGACCAGCTTCTCAGGGAAGGTCTTACACCGCTCACTACCATTGTCGGAATCGCCGGTACAGACAAATCGCTGATACCCATGACACCATGACATCGGCAATGAGTCTTGGCAGCTCACTGCTGTTGTCATCATCGACAACTCTCCAGAGCAGCTTCTCGGAGAAGACCTCATACCGCTCACTACCATTGTCGGCATCGTCAGTACGGATTTATCGCTGATTCCCATGACACAATGACAACGGTAATGAGTGATTTGACTCACTACCGCTGTCATTTGCTCCCGGCGCATTTGAATGACCACTGTATTGACTAAGAATACTCACTACCGTTGTCATTCATGATTCAGACCAAGTTCTTACTGCTCCACCAGCACAATGACAACGGAAATGAGTTCTGTTGGTCATTACCGTTGTCATATGCATTCCAGGTTAATCAGGCCTTTCAGGTAGCTATGGTAAGGATTCACTCGCCGTACTGTCTGCTCGTACTTGAGGGGCGGGATGAATGACCGTGGTAGTGACCGCGTCACTCCCTGCCGTTGTCGTTGTATGAATACATGGCCTGTCGGTGACAATGGAAATGAGTCCAACCGCTGTCGTAGCTAACCTGATTGGTCAATGACAATGGATGTGATTTTTTCAAGTCTCTACCATTGTCATCGTTTCCAAGTACATTTCAGTGGGGTCGTTCCGGCGATGACGAATCAAGTGAGTGCGGGATCACAACCATTGTCGAGGCACAACTTGCCGGTTGTAGCCATACCGAACGCTGCGACAACGATAGTGATCTCGATCACTCATTACCGTTGTCACCAGGCGGATGGTGAAGCACCAGAATCACTACTGTTGTCATCTAACATTCTGCTACCCATGCAACCAATGACGATGGTAGTGAGCAACGCCGTCTACTTGCTGTATATAGGGATAGTATGATGAGCCATAACAATGGTAATGACTCACTACCATTGTCATAGTTCCTGTACTTGATTGCCGGTAACCAGACAAGGGTTAACCATTAAGTCACTACCGTTGTCATTACAGAAAGGTACTTTCCTTAATTGTCATTACCGTTGTCGACCATGCACCCTCTTACCAGTAGTAACGGTTCGTTAATTATGTGAAGGTGATCATTACCATTGTCACTGGTTACACTCCCGGCAGATTCAAAAATCGAGTGACAATGGATGTGAGTTCGATGCGCAGGACGGCATCTCAGTGCCGATGGCAATAGTTATGAGCTGACCAGACTGGTGACAACGATAATGAGCCAAGCATTGAAGCCCGTTTGCTACGACAACGGTAATGATTAGGCCTCACTACCGTTGTCAGACACGATGCTTACTTCGGCCAGGTAAGTTCATCCCACCGGGATTTTAACCAGGCAGGGTTTACAGGTTTTCTTGTCGGTAATATTGGCCGAGCTTCATACGCGATGAGATCGTCATCCTTAGCCAGGATAGTGGGGTGGAAATGGATTGTCAGGGTGCTGGGATTAATCACACACAGGCCGTTGTCGTATAACCGATGTATGTCTGCCCGAAGCCACAGGCCATTACTCCAGTGGTCAGAGCCCGCTTTATGATGCTCAATCAGATGTGCTGCTTCTCCCCTGCATTTTGTCTTCACACCGGTGACGACACACCGCTCCATGCAGTTGAAGTATACCCTGTCGCTGAATTTCTTCTGATCAGGACGGGACATCGCACCGTACCGGCGATATCCAAAGCGTTTTGGTGAGACTTTCTCATCCAGGTCATCGTCAAATGAATCCTGACTCTCAGGCCGGAAGGTCTTCAGACGAACTTCCCAGCGAATGCCGTCACGTGCAAATTGCTGCCCTACGCGTGGGTCATCATCAGGCCAGATAGCTATTCCCTTAGCTTTAACAGCCAGCCGGAACTGGCGGGCATCAGCAGGGGTTCCCGTGCGGGTTAGTGTCATAAATTCATGGACACTCCGGTACTCCACTGGTTCTCCTGATGAGCCAGCAGGCCTGGCGAGAACCTTGTCTTTAATATCGCGGGCGAGTTTATCGGTTTGATTTTTATCTGAAGCCATGTGAGCTATGCCATACCGGAAGAGGGAGGCATGAATAATGGGCTGTTTTCCGAGGATAAGCCATAGATACTCACTACTGTTGTCATTCTTGTCGATGACAACAGTAGTGAGTCTGGTTGGTATGCATCATGTCGAAATCGGAGCACCGGTGACTTATCGAATAGTCTGAACTGACTTGTAATGCGCTTGTGCAGGGTGGCCATAAGCCGTATTCGAGCGTGGAACTTCGAGGTGACCCGGCATCCATCCGGTCGTTTTTGCAACCCAGAAACAGCGTTCCTCACCGTCATCGGTAGTGACTCTAACACGACAACCTTCAAGCCCAATTAGTTGGGGGGAAAGATTACCGGGGCAGCATTTCCGGGAAGCGTTAGCATATACCTGCCCGCGCCGCATGAGTTCTGCACATTGTTCAAAATGTTCTTCTGTACCCAGTGCAGCTACTGGTGCTTCAACGTCCATCCAGTCAGCTACGGCGGTTGCTTTTGTATGCAGGAGATCAAATCCGTAGCTTGATAGAATAGAGCCACATTTAAGAACATAGAGCTGCTGCTCTTTGTTAATGTTTTCGAGTTTCATAGCCGCTCCTGTTAGATTATCGTTGCCTGTTATTTAAAACATGGCTTTTCAGTAAATAAATAACCACACCTGCATGACGATTGGGACGCGATAATAAATAACGAGTATCTATTAGCTTTGAGTGCCGAAAAAACCACAATCCATAAGTTGCTCACCAACGGTATTGTCGAATAACATATCGTCTACTGAAACTTCATAGCTATTCTCTGATGAAAAATATCCAGCGTTATCATAGTCGACTTCTAAAGCGTCACCATCAATAACCACAACCTCAGTATTAACGAAAAGATCATCAAGGTCTGAAATAACCTCAATATCTTCACTCTGTTCATCGGTAATGACAATGACAACCATATCATCTTCAAACTCGGAAGCTGATACTTCATCATATCTTGCTGCAATTAAATCTGACATATTAGCCTCCAGTTGAATGTGATTGCCTATATGTCTATATTACCACCCACATGCTTGTGACGAAGTGATTTGGCTTATTTTTAATCGTTTAAAACAAAAAAGCCACCCCGGTTATTTCCTTGGTGGCTAATTGATATTATCCCTCGGCTAGTTCCAGCGCTTCCTTCTGGGAAGTGGCTTCACCGAACCAGACCAGATCATAATGCGTGAAGTCAGTAGATAACATGCTCCTGACCCGTTGTTCCTCTGTTGCCACAGTGCGGCTATAGACAGCTACACAGCGCTCTCTCTTCCCGCCCCGCAATGATGAAGGGCTGTTGAAAATCGCAAAACACATCGTTTCCGGCTTAACGTTAACCCCGCCCATTTTTTCAATGACGTAATCATAGGCAATTTTTTCAATGTCATAAAATGAGCCGTCAGATGACACCATTGAATATTTCAGAACAGTACCCCCCAGAGCTCGCTTAATCTGGTGCTCCCTTTGCTGCTCGTTGTTCCAGCGAAAGGTTTGACGGCTGCTGGGGTGTCCTACTTTCTGTTCCGCTTTTGCACGTGGGCTATAGCCGTCAGCAATGAGTGAATCCATAAATTCACGCATTGATAAAATCTTACCGTTATTACGAATTTGTTTGGCTAGGAAGTTTTCAATACGTTTTTCGTTGGCTTTTTGAAGTGTCATTTTTTCTGGCCTATGGTTCGTTGTCGTTATATTCAGTAAACCATAGGTCGTTCATGTGACGAAACGTGTATTTATTCAACCCTATCTTCAATTATTTCGGTCATTAGAAAACGCAAATGATGATTATCGCCATCAGGATTGATTTTGTTTTTGTGATAATCCATTACGCTTACATTTCTTGCTTGTTTGAAGTGGTAATTATCCATCGCGTTTACAGTTTTCTCATAGTAAGCTTCAGCTGAATAATCCAATAAACTTCGATAATAGGCAGCGACAACATCCCATCGACGATTTTCCGATGCTTTACATAACTCTTCGTCGTCACCTATTGCCGCTATGATATAACCATATATATAGCCAAGACATATGTCATGATTAATGGCTTTTCTGAATAATTCGGGAGAATATACCATAAGTATAAAGCCTAAAGACCTATGTATAAATACCCTGCTGTCATGGACTATTTTTCTGTCATGTTCGATAGCTGATGGCGCGTTATCACCCTCAAGAGTAACAGGTTCAGGTATAGAGACTGACGGTTCCGCCCTCTCCTGTTTTGTTGCGCCAGCGAAAAACCTGCTTATACGTTCAAACATAATGTGTCCTCCGCATTTTTGACTCAGTATAGCCAGGAGCACTGGCCCGTGTGCGGGAACGGAAGATGACCGTCGATATCCCGTTGTTACTTAACCAGCCTTACCGTACTATCAGGTGAATTATAGTTCACGTGGATTAACCTATGTACAAACCCACCAGCGATGAATTTAAAGCAGAGATGAAACGCAAAGGCTGGACGCGGCAGGCGCTGGCACAGCGCTGGGGCAAGTCCGAAAGATGGATAAGTAATATTTCAGGTAATGAGGAACGCGAGCAGCATTGGAACGATGCGCTTGCAGGACTACCAGTATTAAAAAAAACCAAGAATAAGTGAAGTATAGTTCCCTTTTTTATTGATTAAATGTGAACTATAGTTCATGCTTTCTCGTGTGTTCGACTTCACTTCCCATCGAGGAGCAGCAGGCATGAACGTAGATCAGCGGCAACGTATTGAGCAGGAAATTGCCCGGGCAGCAGCAACCGGGTTGATTGAAGCAGGATATAGCATCTCGGTATTCGACTCAGAAGAGATTGTGCTGAAGCGCTCTACGAACGTAGAACGTATTGTTGAAGCCATGTTCTCTACTGATGAAGACTACTTCTATGCTTATCGCCCTGAAGAAACTGAACGTGCAGGTTACGTCCATTTTGTTTACGGCAATGAGGGATGGAATGTTATCAGCGATAACAGCCTGTCGCTTGAACCGGCGCTTGAAGCCGCTACTGCTCTGTCTGAGTCTTATGCCTGACCCTCAATGGCCCACTTAGTACTCGCAAGTGGGCTGTTTCTTATTCATACCCCATATGAATAGCAACATTATCACCACCTCGTGCCTATCCCTTTCTCCGTTCTTCGCCCCGGCACCAAGCCGTTCCGTTTTGTAATTGATGCCACAGCTGTAACGCGAAGAAATAAAAAGCCCGCTTGCAACGACTAAAGCGGGCTTTTTTTTATTCATACTGCATATGATTAACGGTCTATCCACCGTTCAATAATCCCATCAGGTACATCGAAATCATTGTCGCGGAAGAAATCCTTTTCGTATTTTCTGGCCTGCGGCATCGTCTTGAGTACGAAGAGGATGGCATCCTCCTTGGAACTGAACGAAGTCCGCGTAATGACGTGATCCGGCGCGTGAATGTGGGAGAGTGCCAGGCTTTCTTCGGTTCCTGGCTTACACAAATCACACCAGTGCTTATGCCAGAATGTCTCACCATTCTTCTTCAGCTTCGCCCCTGGTTCACCGGTTGGCGCTGGGTTAATAACCACCTCAAGAATATCTACCGGCTCATCTGCATCTCGCGCCGCATCGCCGAGCAGTTGATCGATAAGCAACTCCCCGGCTGAACTGACCAGGTTGCTGGCTATCGTGAAGAGACGGTGTAAGCCGCGATCTGCCTCTTGCTGAATCAGCGCTATCTGCGATTTAAACGATACCATATGCGTAAGCACAGCATGGTTAACGCCGAAATCAGGACCATATGTCTCTATGTTTCGGTCTGCGCTAAAAGGGGCCATGTCCGGGCGCTGTTTTGTGCAAAAGAGACCCAGACTTGTTTTCTTATTGGCAAGATTATCGAGCTTACCCTCTTTGACCTCGTAATTTGAAATCAGACGGTGGGCTACCCGGGCCTTGAGTGCCTTATCATTCAGATTCTGATAGATATACTCGACCGCAGAGCCGCGTGTACCAAGATATAAGTATGACCACTCCTCACGGTCGACAATAAGACCAATCGGGATCATCATTACTGGCTTTTGAACGATCCCGCCAGTCGGTCGGTAGAAGTTCATTTCTTCAAAAGCATTAATCCACAATTCTGCCAGCTCGCTCAGACCTTCCTGGTTGCTGGGATTCAGACGCTTGAGAGTCTCACGGCCCAGTTCAATGTCTGCCAGAGCTTTAAGTTTCCGGTCGTAGCTTTCAAATACAGACTTTAACCCTTTCCACTCATCCACCAGCGGCCATTCTTTGAGGGTGCATTCAGATACGCTCAGTTCGTTAACCAGAGCCCATGAGCGAGATACCTCTTTCACACCGGTACGCGTCAGACTCAATACCACACGTATAGCCCATTTGTGTTTCTCAGCTGCATCGTTTCGTTCTTCAGCTCGTGGGGCTACATACAGGCCCAGTTTGCCGTTTGGCATTACCACAAGCCGTAGAGGAGAGTTTCCAAGTTGCTCACAGTAGCATTCAATTTGCGGGATGCTTGCATGACCTCGCCATGCAATTAAATCCATCATGGCAAGGAGCGCTTTCCATTGCTTCTCATCTTCCAGACCACTTTGGAGGGATGCACCTCGGTTTGCGCAGCGCCACGTCTGAATCGTTTTATCTACAGCCGCAACCCGGTCATTTTCGTCACCGATGTTCCCGGCGTTTAAAGCCGCCAGCATTTTGCTTCGGTATTGTTCTTCATGCGTTTCTTCCAGCTTCAGCAGTGCCGCAAGTTCTTTGAAGAGCCGGATGTAATAAAGATGGTTAGCCCGGATACGCCGGTTGTGAATGTAATATTCGAGATCGGCGGATTTCACCGTGTCCAGGCAAAGATAGCCAAGGCTATCAGAGGTTCTGAATTTTGAGAGGCATACCTTGGCATTGAATTCTCGTTTGTCTGACTTCGCATTACGGCTGTAGGTGTGCTGAACGACTGGCACATCAACGTAGATCTCTTCATTCTTCTGGTATGCCACGCTGGTACTACGGCTTTTAACGAAATCAACCGTGAATGAATGTCCCCGGTAGCCGTTACCTGAATCATCCTTAGCTGCCCCGGGTGCGGTAACCGGATTAACGACCTGTCTCCACTCACAAAAGACGCGTGAACCAGAACGCAGGTGCTGGTTCGCCTGCTTAATGTAGGACTCCAGCGATGGTCTGGTATCGGCCTCCGGGTCACTCAACAGACCGGTTCCATCTGCGTCATGAATAAAGCGGCAATATTTCTCCTGGAAGTCCATCGAGATGAAATTAATGTTACTACTGCGATCATAGAATTCGCCAAACAGGCGCTCACGCTGGTCGAGCCCGCAGCAAAGGATCAGGAAACGTTTATAGTGCAGCGCCATCTTTTCATGCGCCCGCAGCCGGTCAGTGTAAGCTACATCGCGGAAGGTGATGCGAGAACCGTCAAAACCGCGAAAAAGCGCGTCCTGCTCGTCACGTTCAGGGAACAGCGTATGAGCGCCCAGATGAGATTCAACCGGGCTGCATACCTGGTAAATATTTTCGCCGTCTCGTACCAGCAGGAAGACACATCTGTTTTGAAAGTCTTTGGCCGCAGCCTCCCACGGATCCTGATAATTGACGTGCCGTCTGGTGACGGCCATAACCAGTACGCAACGTTGGGTCGGGAAAATCTGCTCGATTAGGCCCGGGTGTTTTTGCAGTGCCTGGTCGAATAAATCTGCTTTGGTGAAATCGAACCAGTCTCCCAGATCCAGATAGACAGCGAGCTCCTCATCCATCAGTAGCTTTTTCTGGACAAATGTCAGAGGAATGTCGCTCGGGGCTGAATTGCCTTTGATTATCGTGTTGACGACAACATCTTTGCCGATGAAAAGATCCAGAGACGCAATCCCTTTCATCAGCGATTCAACGTTCTCCCTGCTCTCTTCGAATGCGGCCAGCTGCGCCGCAGCCATTTCCTGGTAATAGGGTACGACGGCCTGAACGGCCCTGGTAATTTCGTTATTCTTACCTTGTAGCCATTCAGATTGTATGACGGCCAGTTTATGTCCATGCCGAGCCGCTTCCATCATTCCCTTAATGCTTTCCTCATTGACACCGGATGTCAGCGCATTTTCTAACGGGCCGGTGGCGAGGTTTGTGTACTGGTCAATCGTCGCGGGTAGAGTATTGAGTTTGTTCTCGCTTTTTTCTGTCTGCTCTTTTTCAAGGCGTTCCGCAATGATCTCTTTCATGCGTTCAGGGTTTGTCATCGCCTCGGAAAGTTCAACGGTCAGCTTCTGAGCCAACTGCTGGCAGGCCTGCACTTCACTTTCGCGGACTTCTTTCGAGTCAGCAGCAAAGGTGAATTTGTTAACGAAGTCATCAAACAAAAAGCGGTGCTGAGTGAAGCTACGGGTAGTGCCACAAGTGCGGCCAGATTCATCGGTATATTCAAACCGAATGTGTTGGCCATGTTTTGATGGGTGGGTGCGCAGAATGACCGTATGCAGTTTGTTGTCGACCCAACGCAGCGATTCAATCAGCAGTACTTCGGAAGCGGCAATGTTCTCTTCAGCAATGGCTTCATTTGCCCGCCAGTACTGACCGCCTTGAAGAGAATGGAAACGTTCAATTCGCTCTACCGGTTGTTCAATGCGCACGATACCCGTCATTATGATCTCCTTCCCCCGGCTTTAGCCATGTTGCCGCTATTGTACTAGGACATGGTGTTTCTAATGGCTTAAATGGGGGACATATTGTTTGTGATACTTTGATTTTATCGTTGGGGGGGCAGGTGACGAATAGCTCTGGGGGATGAAAGGCAACGAAGAGTTGCCTTTTACGAAAAGGAAGATGCAGTACGAATTGCGGGTGGTCAGGAAAGAGGGTTTACCCAGCCTTTTCCGGTCACGAACTGAATTTTGCCAGCCTTTCTTAGCGCCTGTAACCGCCGGTCAAGAATGCGGAATGGCATCGGCTTATTCCTCTCCTCATCAGCGAGTCGGGAACACTCACCAGCTACGTCTGGAAGCATAATCAGTGAAAATGGAACCGGCTCTTTGCCGAGTATTTTCATGATCGCACTGTCCAGAACGGCGTACTTGTTTTTAGCAACTTGCATGTTCACTGTCCCCTCTCTCTATAGCGTGGTGATCGGTTCGCCTGATACCTACGGAACACATTCCGGTGGGACGGCCTTATTTTTATCCTGCCAACGTAGAGCAGCCTTAATACACTGCTTACACGTTATTTCACATACGTAAGGCCCGTACTCACCATCACTATGGGTGGCTGGGTTAACCCAAAGCTTGCCGTTACTTCCACCTGCGGCGGTGCAAAGAAAATCCCCTTCATTTCTGACCAGGCGCCCATCACGTATGTCCTCAAGTAAAAGCACGTGAATCACAGTTCGCCGGTTTATACCGTTACCGCTACTGTTTTCCGTCAGCCCGGAAATCACCGATTTGAATCCGCTTGTCCATCGTACCGGAAGATACAAACGAGCGTTTCGCTCTTGCGCCTGTTGCATCAGCTTCATATCGAGAGCGGCCTTTTGCTGTCGTTCTTCTTCTTGCCGTGTCAGACGTTGTCTGGCCTGTTCCTCTCGTCGGGCCCGGCTATCAATCTCAGTTTCAGCTTTAATATCGAACCGGTCAGGTGTAAGAAACAAAGTCGCACCTACCGGAGGGAGTGTGCCCTCCACCAGCAGCAGGTTATCCTTTGTTGCTTCCACATAAACTGTTCCAACCTCGGTAACCACACCCGTTTTATCTTTTTCCCCCCGGAACCAGAAGGGCGATGGGTAAGGAGGGTATTTGAGAACGATCATAATTTTTCCTTTCTGAAATACCGCATCGAGTTAATTTACTGGTTGTCAGAACGCAGTAATGTTATTTCTGATTTTGTTCCCGGTACTTCATTACGATATCCATTTCCTGTTGAGTTAATCCATTCTGAACTGCGGCCCGGCCTTGCCATATGTGAAAGAGCACCTCAAGAAAGACCCTTTCTTCTTCCTCTGATACTGAACCACTTGAATCAGGTGAGTAATCATCTTTCATAAAGCTATCGAACAGAACTCTTTCGCTGAGCCCCGCTATAGCAGGTTGTTCGCTGTGGGTCAGCCAACCGTGATGCCACGAAAACATGCAGTAGGCTGCTACATCACGTGGATCACCTTTTGAAAGGTGTCGGTGGAGCTCTTTGAGGCATTCATCCTTCCAGTCAGATTTTGCCCATTCAGCCCCACGACCATACTTCTCCTGGGCCCGGTAAAGCTTACCCGCCATCTCAGAGGCGAAGTTAACTACAAGCTGAGCTGTTGCATCGTGTAAACCAGCAGGGATCTTTACGAGGTGATTTGTGAGGCCACACTCATTGATAACTACCCGCAGACCACGCTTTATCTCTTCAACATCATCGGAACCAATTGCACCCTCACCAGATGCCGCGTGGAACGCGTAGGCCATTGCGTCCGTTATTTCTACCGATGAATCAGCCTTTTCGCCTGACGTACACGTTTCTTGAACCAGCTCGCCCTTCTGTTTGTTGTCCAGCAGACTAATCATGGTGTTTTTAAGTAACGTTGCTTTTTTGACGGCTTCCATATTGCCGTTCTGCAAAGCGGTCGTAATCTCAGTATCTATCTCGTTAATGCCTAGCTGAAGCTCTTCAGCACTGGCATAGAATATATTTACGATTTTTGTCTGGCGCATTAATTTTCCTTTTCAATAATTTTATGTCCAAGAGAATCAAGTATTGCAATAACTTGGTCTCTGGAATATGCAGGATAACTATGATCTGCAAAGCAACATGCAGGGGGTGGCAGTATGATTTTTTGTGGGCTTTTATTTCTTAGTTCCTTTAACTCCAATAATATGCTGAGTAATTGAGACGCTTTCTTTTCCATCGCATCAGCTCGGCTTGGGCTGATAAGTGCCCTCTGCGCATATAGCAGTTCAGTTGTAGTCTCAGTAATCATCGAGTCGAGTTTTGCAGGTGTCAGTTGCTCCATTTTTCCACCGGTTATTAATGCAAAAATTGAATTCAGACCGTCTCTTTTGAATAGACAACGTTTTTAGCGAGTTCGAATACAAAATCGCTTACGAAGGTAAAATCGCGCCATACCAGCACACCATCTACCTTATGCCGCAACTCAACCTGAGTGGATGTGTTGCTATACTTAGTGACCTTGATGTCCCAATCAATGAAACCACCAGCATTCTGAAGTTCAGTGACAGCGGCTAGGTTTTCCTGTTGCTTCAGGTTGTAGGCCTCGTCTGAGTCGTCGTTCTTCACAAGCTGGATTTTTTTGAATACCATGCGGAATCGGTCGGCCAGAACTTTGCCACGCATTTTTTCAACATCATTAAATACCTGCTCGACGTATGCACTCATGGTTTTCCTCGTGACTTTAATGATAGCAATTACAAAACCCGTATAGCCTGATTAGGCTCTGTATTTTTTAAAAATTAATCCGTGAGTAACATTATTAACTGCATTAAACCTACGACGAAATTTAAAAGAAGACAAAATGTGCTTGAATTTAAGAAATATTGAATTCGTTTAGTTTATCTGTTAAAAAAATACTGCTATTGAGCACCAAAAAAGGTGTCTTCTTACAGCGGAAACAAAAAACGCTAGAAAGTTACTTTTTCCTCATTGGAAGGCTTTTTAAAAGCGTTTCCATCGGGATGGCTTCGACGGATTGTTTCATTTTCTCTGGTTCTACTCCAAGAGATGCCAGCTGCCGGTACAGTACTTCCCGTTCTTGCAGGAGGCTTATCGCCAGCCGTGATATTGCAGCGGCGTTTTCCAGGGCGATTGCAAGGTTGTTTTCGGATGGAAAACTATCCCATGTATCCACTATGCCTTTTGCCAGGCACACGGTTCGCTTAAGCGGCTGAGGAACGTTTAATGGGTTAACGCCGGGTGGCATACCGGACAACTGCCTAATCAGTGCTCTTCCTTTCATTCCATCAGTTCTGTCTGCCATAGCAAGACCTCTATTCGTTGTACGTGGTCACTTCGGCTGAGTAGCAGTGCTGCTGATAACAGGCCTCTGTCTGACCAGACAAAGCGGTACGCAGCATTACGGTAGTTCCGGGTACGGGCGCGGATTTTGACCCGGGCGGAAAATCACTTAGCTCTACACTGATTCCGGCATGACCCGAAAACAGCACTGGGTTTTCACGCATTTTCATGCCGATATTCTGGTTACCATTTGCAATGCGATACATCACTTGTTCGATAGTAATCTGAACAGGTTCGTTGATCCGTAAAGGCCTGTTCCCGTTGCTGCCATTAGCCTGGCTGCACAGCAACAACATAGATGCTACTGTCGTAATAGCAACAGAGCCTAGTGAAAGCATGATTTTCATTATTTTCCCTTTATTCCAGGCAGTTAAGCCGCCTCACAAAATTCACTCTGACCAATGCTTGTTAAACCTGACAATTGCCACAGCCTGATTAACCGCATCATTATTTTGATATGGATCCGTAACGCGTCCGCGTTCTGAGTTGCCAGTTCCTGTATGTGTATCAGGCCAAGGCTCAACTCTTTATGGCTATTGAGTTCATAAAGCGCACGTCGATAAATATTGAACATCTCACGAGCCACCAGCGATTTAAGGACTTCCGGTACTGAAGCACAGTGCGCGAAAGCTCGGGCCCGCTCCTGTCTCCAGTAGCGGCGCAGCGCATTTGATGTATCAGGTTTGTTGCCCACGTCACTCATCACAAGACACCAGGCATTGGTCTGGTTGATCAGGACAGTTTCCAGGCTGTTTTTGCACAGCGTTTTCTCGTCCATAAGCTCGTTATGGCTTTCCTGGCGTAAGACGCGATGCAGCCAGAACCCAAATTCTGTCATGCGGGTCATGTGGTACTGGATGGTGAAAGCGAGGTTAGCCCACCATTTAAAACGAATGATCCGGGCCTCCAGCGTTCTTTTCAGAACATGCTGGTATTTCTCGGTCGAGAGGATGCGAAGGTCTTTTCGAGCTGTGATCCCTTCCATCGACTGGAATCCGGTCAGGCCGAGTCGATGGTAGGTTTGACCACGCTGCATCATTTTGTGATACAAGGCTGACTTACCTTTGCACAGAGATACCGTGCCGAAACGCAGGTAGAACTGCGCCGCGCTCCCAGCGGTGTACGCCCCGCTCTCAATAGCAGATTTAAGGCGTGGGTATTCCACCCATAACACAAAGCTTGCAGACTCTTCATCTACGGTAACTTCGTTATCTTCGCTGAAACTGACAACACGACGGTGGCCGTCTCTTGTCTTGATGACACGTGCGGCGCGTTCGTCATCTCCGCCGTCGAAATAGGTCATTTCCGCAACAGGATCAGCCAGCCCATCAAATAGTGAGTCATCGCCAAATTTCCCCACCTTCAGCCAGACTGCTTTAGGGATTGGGGACTGAGGGACTACAGGCATCGTCGGTTCATCAGTCAACAGATCCAGCTCGCCGTGGGCCCAGACGCGGTGGTAGATCTCCAGTGCCCTAAAAGGCTTGTCATTGAAATGATGGAAAGCCCACATGAAATCGACATGCACAACGGCTTCTTCGCTGACGATGCGGAACTGAGGCCGGGACATGCGACGGTTATGCGCATTGTCTTCCAGCAAGCCGTAAGCGAGTTTCTCGGCAACGTCATCGGCGCGTTGCTGCTCTACGTAGTCGGCGCTACAGCAGATGTGTAACAGACGTTCCAGGAATTTCGGCGAGTATACATCTGGCTGGATCTTAATATACCCACCTTCGTATACCGTGCGGCCCACTGGATGGCGGTCTTCCCAGGCATAACGGCGTTTGGCAATGAAACGCTGAAGCCGGTTCAGGATAGCCATATAGCCATATTTCTCCGGGTCGGCATTCAGCAGGTTTTCCATAGAGCGGTCGAGCCCTACAGCCTGGCAAAGGTAACAGCCAAATCGTGAACCACAGGCGCTTTTTGCTTTTTCAGAACCCGTCCAGACACATTCGCCCGTAGCCTCTTTGTAGAGCTCAGCAGTTTCATTATTGTTAGGCAGGTAACTGGGTAACGCAAAACGAGCCTCATCCCCGGACGATAGCAGGAATTCCCATACGTTCCCCTGATGCCAGTGACGGATCGGATAGAGCTCACCGCCCTCTTTTGTCTGTTTAACGTCTTCAGCGCTCCCGCCTTTTTTTTCGATGTTCATGGCACGGGTTGTGCTCTCTGCATCACGGGAACCCAGCAGCAGACAAACGCGCTGACGAACGGCTTTAGGCAGTCCTCGCATGTACTCGGCACGGGCCCGACGTGCAGGATCGACCTTCAAGTCGATCGAGCACTGTCTGGCGGAACTATTTGAAAATGTTGGCAATCCTCGCCCTGAAAGGATGCGGCCAGTCCACCCAGATGTCAGTCCAGGCTTACCAATTACAATGCTCAGCGGTAACTGGTGCTTTTCAACGAATGCCTCAAGTTCGGCGAGTTTTGTGTCTGCCAGCCAGCGGACGGCTGGATTCTCGATGCCCGTGTCGGTGTGGATCACATAGTGATGCTGGCTGATGTTTGTGCCATTGCGGGTAGCCCTTACCAGCGCCATCAGGAAGAGGTGCAGAACGCACTCAGAGTCCTTTCCTGATGAATACGCCAGGCTCATAGTCCAGCCGTCAGTAAGCGCTTTATAAATGGCGTTTGTGCCGGTGGTGATAAGATTGGCCATGCTCGTGCCAGTGCTGGCATCGACATAATTCAGGTCTTCGTCATTAGCCAGTGTTTGCCAAACCGTATCCCATTTATCCCCGGTAAGGATTGGGGCAAGGGTCGGTTCTGATGTGCCAAAGTCGATTACCTGTTGCATGGTTCACCTGTTTATTTATTCGTTTTGTATATTTATTTAAACACGGGCGTACCAGCTGACGAATAAGGCCAGCGGTATTATTTAATGATTTATTTAGTAATCGGGGATGGAAATAATTGATCAAGACAACTCATTGGTTTGCCAATGGCATTTGTGAGCTTTAGAATTTCTCCCGGCGTAACTGCCTTAAGCATTTCAGAGCGCCCTTCACGGATATATTCATCTACAGACATATTCCGCCATCCTGCTTTTGGTCGATTACTGCAACCTTGCCAGTTTGAATCAGCATTATCCCGACGAAGAACATATACATCGATAGAGCGAGTTAACCCTGCACCGAACGCAGCCTGAGCAGTAATTTTCACTTCAGATCCATCCTTGCGTTTAATGACCTGCGATATACGCGTGATTAACTCTTCAGGTGCGGATGCGTTGTTCTGAGTTTCATTTGTCATAAAACACCTCGTGAATATTGTCCGGTTTGTTTACTTATTAAATCACGAGGCATTCGGGTGACGAAGTGATGTTCAGAAAGATACTTTTCTTTGCTGGAGCAGGCTTAACCGTTGGTTGTCTGGATGCTACCATTCATAAGAAATGACGGTTAGCGTATCACTCACCTGTTCTTTGGTGATCTTTGGTTTTACCGGTTCGGGTAAAATTGTAATCGAAATTTGAATAGTTGCCGTTGCCTGTTGCTTTTTATCACCACTATTTCCCTCATCCTGTGCCAGTGCATTCCATGAAACAACGAATAATAAAGCTGAGAGTATCGTTTTCATTTTACACCTATATAAAAGATTGCTGTCCGTAGAACCATTATCTATCGGGCCAATCAGCTGGCGAAATTAAACAGTCGAAAACCTTTAATTAAATATCAGGATAAGGTCAGTAGCTTTTATGGTCAGTCGTCATCATGATACTCAGGGCCACCATAATTATCAAATCGAGACCATTGACCATTAAATGTGAGACGTACTGTCCCTATAGGCCCGTTGCGCTGTTTACCTATGATAATTTCGGCTATACCTTTCATATCGCTATTTTCGTGATAGACCTCATCACGGTAAATAAACATGATCAGGTCAGCATCCTGCTCAATGGAGCCTGACTCTCGCAAATCTGAGTTTACCGGACGTTTATCGGCACGTTGTTCAAGCGAGCGGTTTAGTTGCGATAAAGCGATTACCGGTACATTCAGCTCTTTTGCCAGTGCTTTCAGAGATCGGGAGATTTCAGCAATTTCCAGAGTTCTGTTGTCAGATAACGACGGTACACGCATCAACTGAAGGTAGTCGATCATAATGAGGCTAAGCCCACCGTGTTCGCGGGACAATCGACGCGCCCGGGAGCGAACGTCCATAGGTGTTAGGCCAGAGCTGTCATCAATGTAAATGTTCTTTTTTTCCAGCAGCAGTCCCATTGTGCCGGATAACCGGGCCCAGTCCTCGTCATCGAGCTGTCCGGTTCGGATGCTGGTCTGGTTGACGCGTGATAGCGATGCCAGTGAGCGCATCATGAGCTGTTCCGTAGGCATTTCCAGGCTGAAAATCATGACGGGCTTATCGTTTGTCAGCGATACATTCTCGCAGATGTTCATTGCAAACGTAGTTTTCCCCATTGAGGGTCTGGCAGCGATAATAATCAAATCCGAGGGCTGTAGACCGGCTGTCTTCTTGTTCACGTCCACGTAGCCGGTATCAACTCCAGTGACCCCGTCATGGGGACGCTGGAACAAGGCTTCAATCTTGGTAACGGTTCTGTCCAGAATGCTGCTGATATTTTCCGGCCCACCGCTTTTATTTCCCCTTTGCTCTGCAATCTGGAAAATCCGGCTTTCTGCAAGATCAAGCAATTCGTCACTTGTCCTACCTTCCGGGTTGTAACCGGCCTCGGTTATTTCGTTGGCAACTTTTATCATTTCCCTGATTACGGCACGTTCCCTGACGATCTGCGCGTAGGCAATTATATTTGCCGCACTGGGCGTATTTTTTGACAGTTCTGCCAGATAGGCGAAACCGCCGAGACTATCCAGCTTACCTTCTCCCTCGTTTTCGATGTGCTCAGCGAGGGTTATCAAATCAATCGGGAATTGATTCGCAACGAGCGATCTCATTGCAGAGAAAATTGAGCGATGCGGTCGAGAACTAAAATCCTGCTCACTAACGATTTCTGCCACATCATCCCATCTCTGGTTTTCAAGCATTAACCCGCCCAGCACGGACTGTTCCGCTTCTATCGATTGCGGAGGGGTTTTTAAGCTGTATTCAGCTGTTTGCTTTGTCTCACCTGTTTCGGTAAACGAGATGTCCGCCATAGTCATAAGTGGCCTCAGAGGTTCTGGAATAGCTTTTGTTTTTGTAATTGTCGTGCGCATTCCGATACCAACTCCGGGTAACTGGATGCTATTGCCTTTAGAATTGCTTCAGAGAGCTCATTCGCTTCATCAGAGCGGCCCACCAGCCTCAGCTCGGCTACTGTACCGGGGTCGCAGTTTGTCAGGTTGGCGCGGGCGTAATTGACTTTCAGCCGCGCCAGAAATTCCACCCCGGGCTTGCGCTTCACCGCGTGGACAGAAAGTGTTTTTCGGCAAAATCGACCAGCTGTACGGCGTTCGTGATGCTCCAGAGCTTTTGCTTCCAGCTCCTGCCCGGCGATAACGGTCACATAGAGGCTACTAATCAACGCCGATACATTCATGCAGCAATCCCCCGCTTATTAGCCAGCGCAACGGTATCCAGAAGTACGAAGTCATCAAGCAGGTTCAGTCCTGCGGGCGTCTTCTGATCACGCCATAGCGCATCCAGTACATCGGTGTCTGGCATTCCCGTTGGGATTAGGCTTAGAAGTTCGGATAACGTATCTACCTGTAGCATGTGGCAGATAGAAGCCAGCATTATTCCCTCTGACGCTTTATCCATAAGACCACCGATCAGAATCTGAATTTCCGGGGTCATAACAAAAGTAAGCGTCGTCTCAGCACCGTCTGGCAGATCCTGAAATTCCTGAGAGGATAATGGACACCAAATATGGTGGACGCTATCCATGAAATCATTAACCGCAGTGCGTAAAAAAAGCCCTAATTATCCCGTTGAGTTCAAAATCAAAATGGTTGAACTCTCGCATCGACCAGAGATCTCCGTAGCGCAACTCGCTCGTGAGCATGGGATCAACGATAATTTGCTGTTCAAGTGGCGCCAGTACTGGCGCGAAGGAAAACTACGTCCTCCTTCAACAACAGAAAACAACGTGCCTGAGCTGCTCCCGATAACACTTGATGCCGAAGATGTTGTCCCTGCAACCTCCCCCCGGTCACAACCTGTAGCTGCTGCGGCACCTGAATCACTCAATATCAGCTGTGAAGTGACGTTCCGGCACGGATCACTCCGTCTGAATGGTGCCATCAGCGAAAATATCCTGAACCTGCTGATACGGGAGCTCAAACGTTGATCCCATTACCATCAGGGACAAAGATCTGGCTGGTCGCTGGCATCACCGATATGAGAAACGGCTTCAACGGCCTGGCGGCAAAGGTGCAGACGACGCTGAAAGACGATCCGATGTCAGGTCACGTTTTTATCTTCCGTGGGCGTAATGGCAGTCAGGTAAAGCTCCTCTGGTCTACCGGCGATGGACTGTGTCTACTGACCAAACGGCTGGAGCGCGGCAGCTTCGCCTGGCCGTCAGCCCGGGATGGCAAAGTGTTCCTCACACCGGCACAGCTGGCGATGCTCCTTGAAGGTATCGACTGGCGGCAGCCTAAAAGACTGCTTACGTCACTGACTATGTTGTAGGCCTCTTTATCCTGGTCGACGCTGAATGAGCCTGGTAATATACCCGGTATGAACAGCTTACTTCCTGACGATATCGATGAACTGAAACGTCTCCTTGCCGAACAGGAGGCGCTGAACCGTGCCCTTCTGGAAAAGCTGAACGAGCGTGAACGCGAAATAGATCACCTGCAGGCGCAACTGGATAAGCTGCGCCGGATGAACTTCGGCAGCCGCTCCGAAAAAGTCTCCCGCCGTATCGCGAAGATGGAAGCCGACCTTAAGCAGTTGCAGAAAGAAAGCGATACCCTTACCGGCCGGGTGGATGACCCGGCCGTGCAGCGCCCGCTGCGGCAGACCCGTACCCGCAAACCGTTCCCTGAATCACTTCCCCGTGACGAAAAACGGCTGCTGCCGGCAGCGTCATGCTGCCCGGAATGTGGTGGTGCGCTGAGTTACCTGGGTGAAGATGCCGCCGAACAGCTGGAGCTGATGCGCAGCGCCTTCCGGGTTATCCGGACAGTACGTGAAAAGCATGCCTGTACTCAGTGCGATGCCATCGTGCAGGCCCCCGCGCCTTCACGGCCCATCGAGCGGGGTATCGCAGGACCGGGGCTGCTGGCCCGCGTGCTGAGTTCAAAGTATGCAGAGCACACCCCGCTGTACCGCCAGTCTGAAATATACGGCCGCCAGGGTGTGGAGCTGAGCCGCTCACTGCTGTCGGGCTGGGTGGATTCGTGTTGCCGGCTACTGTCACCGCTGGAAGGGGCGCTTCAGGACTATGTGCTGACTGACGGTAAGCTCCATGCTGATGACACGCCTGTCCCGGTGCTGTTGCCAGGTAATAAGAAAACGAAGACCGGGCGGTTGTGGACGTACGTTCGTGACGACCGTAACGCCGGGTCAGAGCTGGCGCCGGCAGTGTGGTTCGCTTACAGCCCGGACAGAAAAGGTATCCACCCGCAGAGCCATCTCGCTGGCTTCAGCGGTGTTCTGCAGGCGGATGCGTACGCCGGGTTCAACGAACTGTACCGCAATGGACAGATAACGGAAGCTGCCTGCTGGGCTCATGCCCGCCGCAAGATCCACGATGTGCACGTTCGCACCCCGTCAGCGCTGACGGAGGAAGCCCTGAAACGGATCGGTGAGTTATATGCCATCGAAGCGGAAATAAGGGGGATGCCGGCGAAGCGACGCCTTGCAGAACGTCAGCAAAAAGCTAAACCGCGGCTGAAATCCCTGGAAAGCTGGCTGCGTGAAAAGGTGAAAACGCTGTCGCGACACTCAGAACTGGCGAAAGCGTTCACGTACGTACTGAACCAGTGGCCGGCGCTGGCTTACTATACTGACGACGGCTGGGCCGAGGCAGATAACAACATAGCTGAGAATGCGCTACGGATGGTCAGCCTGGGCCGCAAAAACTACCTGTTCTTCGGTTCGGATCATGGAGGAGAGCGGGGAGCGCTGCTGTACAGCCTGATCGGGACATGCAAACTGAACGGAGTGGAGCCAGAAAGCTACCTTCGCCATGTGCTTGATGTTATAGCTGACTGGCCGATAAACCGGGTCAGCGAACTGCTCCCCTGGCGCGTAGCACTGCCAACTGAATAACACATCCCCGTCAATACGGTTCTCGCTGCACGCTTACTAACAAAATGCTCATAATTGGATTTATTGAATCGGCACTGAATGAGTTTATAACCCTTGAACTCAGTAATTAACTCCTGAAGGAATACATGCAGCATATCTGGTTTTGTTTTTCTAATAGCCGCTACCTGCATTGCAATTTTTAAAATGCCATCATCAACTCTTTCGTGCGGGCATCCTGCGGAGGAATAAATACTTTTTGCCTTTTCGAGCCAATTTTGCAGCTCGATATAATTAGTCTGAATATTCAACGCGACCCCCATTGCTATCCAAAAAAGTCTATAACCCTGATATTTTAATGCGCTCCTGTCTATCATCGAAAAATTTAAGGCAGCAAAATGCGGCCATTTATATGTGCAAAAATATGAGCCGGTTTATCCGGCCCATCAGAATGAAAAGGAATTTTATGCAGGTCTGTTAAAGACCTGCTGGGAGGTTAGTACACCGGGTGCAGCTGAGTCTCTTCAGTTTCACCATTCTGCTGGTTAGCGCCATCGGTATCGGCATCAGTCGCATCGTCAGCACCGCCGTTGTTTTCAGCACTATCACCGTCGTTGTCACCATTAGCTTCAGCATCTTCTGCCTGTTTTGCTGATTCCAGTTCAGCCAGGGTAGCCATCAGAGTACGGGCCATTTCAGGAGTCAGGCGTAAGACGACTTCTTCCGGCACGGTTTCCGTAATTTCGATCTGATTTTCATGCTCACCTTCCGGCTGCGGCGGGATCTGGTCGCGCAGCTGGCTCAGGGTTGGCAACAGGCTGTCGAAGGTTTTACGGATAACTTTCGGTTTCAGGCCAGTCTTTTTCTTGGAACTCACGAATTTGGCAGTGACGCGGGTTTTCCCAGCTCCTTCTGCCTTTTTCAGGGATTCCATCAGGACTTCATACGGGTCGCGGTCAGTACCCTGACATTCGTTAATAACGTCAACGGCAACGTCACCAGATACCTTATCTTCTTTCACCAGCATCTTGATGCTGAAGTCAGCGTTTGCCAGCACGATACTGCGGCGAACGGTGACCAGAGAGACACCCAGACGCTGAGCAATCGACTCAATGGTGTGACCCCAGCCAATCAGGCGCTTGAAGCCTTCAGCGCGTTCCACCATCTTCAACTGAAGGGAGTTGGCGCTCTCGATCATGTTGTAGACTTCTTCGTCCTTGCCGCCTTCAAATTCCTCGACGGTGATTTTCTGGAAGCTCGCGCCCTCAGCAATCGCCATCATCAGGCCAGCAAAACGGTGGTGGCCATCAATGATTTTCAGGCGGGTTACGCCTTCCACTACTACTGGTTTAACGCGGATGACAGGCACTGACTGAGGACGTTCCAGATAAGCGTGTTTGAACATTACCGCACGGTCATAATTTACGTCGCGGAGGTTCAGTCCCTCTTCCACAAACAACCAGTACGGGCTCACCGCAAAGACGTTGTTACGCCCGATATCGGCTTCTTCGAACTGTTCCGTATTGCCGCTTTTACGCGCTTTGGTTACGAAATCGCTCAGTGCTCGGAGTGATGATGGCGCTTTGTCTAAGCTGCGCATCAGTACCGCAGCGCCTTCCAGATTTTCCAGGGTACGGCTTTGTTCGAAGATAGCTTTAACGTCGGTGTTCATGGTGTTTCTCCGCTTTAGTTATTGTGTCGCGAGGTTCGTTGCTTGCTGTAAATCCAGTTAAACACACACCAAACAGGTGACGAAGCGTATTTGGGGACAAAATGTCTCTTTTTTTTCGGGTACATAAAAAAGCCCTGTAATCCAGTGATTACAAGGCCTTAGCTCGTAATGATGACATCAAGATGGCGACGTTTTTCGATTTTGACCGCATTTTTCATCAAAATTGTCATCACTTCATTTAGTTTTGAACTCTCCCCTTCCTCATATGAACCCCAAGGTAGGAATGGAGTAGGACTATTGATATTGAATGCAACGCCCGTAGGGCATCGCCATGCAGTTGGCTTCTTTGAGTCAGGTTCCCATTTCACCAGGAGTATTGGCGCGTTACAGTCGATGTCATCGATGGCTGGTATAGCCTCATATAAAAACACTCCCGCATCATCCCCACTGAAGAAAGCTAGATGCTTATACGCGCTGGCAAAAGAGACTACGCCCGCGAAAAGGCCCACAACGATGAGGTTAAGGTTCGATGTTTTGTGACGGATACGTTTTTGCTTCAGGCGAACCATTGTCAGGGCTGACAAGAAGATAGCCACCAGCCCCCCGGCTCCTGCGAACCAAACGGAATTGATTTGCAGGAAGGAAATCAAATCACGATGCTCTCTCTGGTTTTCTTCAAGCATCAACGACACAAAAGTTGTTGTTACTGGCATTGATATCAGGAATATCGTGATCATCACTATTGCAAAAGTCTGTATGGAATAGCGGTCTCTATTTTCCTCTATAACAGAATTAAAGGATAACAGATAAACAAATGTAAATAATAAAATGGAAAGAAGGTACATTGGTTATGCCTTTTTTTGGGTTATCGCTGAATTCTTTTATTTAATTCTGTTCTGAAAAATGCATACAAGAACTGCCACCCATCACCATGAGCCGTTCTGAAATCTTTTTCAGGGAGTACCGGAAAACCAAATTTAAAATTATCTTTTCCAGTGTGGCGCTGGCAAAAGTGCGCAAGCTCATGTGCCACTACGCCTTTGATATGATCCAGTTGATTGATTGAATAAAATGCTCCGATGTCCTTACGCTGCTCTATATGTGCGTACTCATGGTAGCGATAGCGCGGTGTATCACTGTCAGGATAAATGGACGATGGTGAAATAGTGATTGAGCTCCTGCCGCCCCATGAATGTTTGGCACTCCAGTTGACCCGAACTTCAGGCGCAGGGCCGGTGAAACCATATGCCTGTCTATAGAGGTGCAGAAGATACCCTGAATACAGAAAAACAACTTTCTCCGCCGTCATAACGCGAGAAACGCCATAGCGAGCAACTGCCCTATCTCTGGCTGTCAGAACGGGGGTTTTTACCCGTGGGGAGAATAATTTTGTTGGGCTGAATAGCCAGACTTCTGAATCGTCATCAGGCATATCCAGTATCACCTGAATTTCTTCAGGCGACCCAACTCGTTGATGCCACCTTTCAAGATTATCGTCCACTTCATTCAGGCTGATTAAATCATCGGCATTCTCGTAGAATAACCAGATCAGCGTTCCTCGTGGGAGTGCTTTCTCAGCTGTAATATGTGAGAGGATAATTTGACGTGGTGTCATCTTATTCGCCACAGTTCCCGGATGCTTCTATCAGTTTTATTTTTGTTGCTTCTGCCGCCTGCATTTTTTGTTTCATCTTCTCAATGCTAGCGGTCACACGGCGGGCGCACCATTGATACGCTGCCTGACGTGATTCGAAAAACTCATAATCCGCGTGCAGGTAAACTGATGTGCCGTAGGAGACGGACATACGGTAACCCTTCGGCGTTTCATTGATGACTTCCCGTTCTTCTACACAGTTTTCAAACTCAGGGACATAATCCACGAATCGACGACGCAGAATGCAAAACAGCACCTTTATTTGGTTTTCATCAGTCATTTGTTATCCTCGTTATTCTTCTTATTTATCATCAACCTTTCTTAATTGTCGATGCTGAATACGGCGGAGCGGATTTCACGCTTGGCCTGCTGACGGGCGCGGTGTTTGCTTACACGAAGAGATCTATCGTATGCATTGTTTTTACGATAGCCACGCGAGCGGCACAGTGAACAAGTGCAGCCTTCTACTGAATAGAAAATCCCAAACGGTTTCATAAGTATCACCTTTAAGCTTGATAATAATGTTTATCATAGCTGGAGTTATTCAGGTGACGAATAGTTAAGGGGCGCGTTTTGCTTGGGTTTTTACACTATCGTTTATTGAGTCGATGAGGTCGGAAATAGAAAGGAGTTTTCTGCCAAAGAATAGTTTTCGTCTGGCTTCTATTTCGTAGCGGAAGGGTTCAATAATTTCATCTTCATGCATGATTACGAAACGATAGCCGTTATTAAGGAGTTTATGCAGCTTGTTTGTTTTTTTTCTTATGGGACTTAGCTTAAACATTGTTATCAACTTCTCATCATGATCACCTGAATTGTTATAACACAGTTATTTCCGACACGCTGCTGCTTTTGCTGAAGAACTCGGATTGCTTTGGGCTGGGCCAGCAGGTTGTATGCCGGGCGAACCCGGCATCGTTATCACAGGGCTTTTTCTTTTCTCTTTCGTTCTATCCCACGAAACATCGCGCATTTCCGCACAATATCCAGTGTCGGGATGCTACCACTCCCCTGCTCTTTCACGCTCATTCGCAACGTGAGCCGTAGCAACATCTTGATGTCACGTGGTGGAAGTTCTGGGTAAGTGTTTACAAGTGATCTGACCAGT
Organism: Citrobacter sp. RHBSTW-00881; assembly: GCF_013728515.1. Taxonomy (NCBI): domain Bacteria; kingdom Pseudomonadati; phylum Pseudomonadota; class Gammaproteobacteria; order Enterobacterales; family Enterobacteriaceae; genus Citrobacter; species Citrobacter sp. RHBSTW-00881. The sequence continues at coordinate 291,565 of NZ_CP056270.1, read as the reverse complement.
TCATCAGGAATGTTCACGCCAAAGTTCTCACCCATAATCTTCCAGATCTTTTGGGCATCTGATTTCTCCGGCACATCATAGTGAATGATTGCAGCGCATCTTGGTATGATAGCCTCATCGATGTCACTACCCCGGTTGCTTGTCATGAACATCAACCCATCGAAATACTCCAGTGTACGGAGGAACTCCGCAACGATGGCATTTTGAGTCAGTGATGCTCCACGCTGCATGACAAACACATCGGCTTCGTCCAGAAGCAGGACACAGTTCCAGCGTTTAGCCCGGGTCAGAATCGTCCGCAGATTTTTCTCAATGTCATCGGCGTTGGTTCCCAGTGCGCCAGCATGAATTGAGTACAGGGGCCGTTCAATGACCTCTGCATACACTTCAGCAGTTAATGTCTTCCCAAGTCCGGGTGAGCCCACGCACATGATGATGTTACCCGCGCTTTTCCCTTCAACAATATCGCTGGTGAAAGCGCTGATATCCGTGGTCAGTATATCGAGTAAATCACGGTGGTCTTCCGGCAAAACCATCTTTTTTGGCAGTTCTTTATCATACTTGTATGGTTCTACGTTATTGGCATGTATCCAGATAAAGTCTTGCAGCGAGAGATCAAAATAACGCTGCACAGGAATTTCGGGTAAAAGGCCAAACTGGTCATCTTCAAAAAGAGGCGACTCCACTTCTGCACCGTAGGCATCGCACTCACTATCAGGCAAATCGTGTATCAGTTTATGCCCTGCTATTTCCAGATTCCGGTCGCTGTAGCTATACGATTCCATTCTGACAGCCCTGCCGGTTGCTTTAAACTGATTGCCAAATTGCCCGTCGACCACTTCCTTAAACCGCGTTAGTTGTTCCAGGTACTCTTGTTTCAGCTCATGCGTTTCATGGTAGATATCACGGTCGGCCAGTGTCTTAGCGACACTGCGCCGCGCCACCTCATTAGGCTCGAAATTCAGGGCGGTAAGCTGGGTTCCGTAAACCTTTTTGGAGTGCGAATATTCGCCGAACCCATACCAGCTGATTTGTAACAATAGTGATGGGGGACGGTCAGAGTTTTTTTCTGATTTTACTTCTTTTATTGCTGTAACAAGACCGGGGTACAGGTTGCCGTCATGACCGCGTCGGTATATCCAGCCATCAATTCGATTTGACTTCAGATACTGTAGTAACACACGACCGAATGCCGGAAAACTGCTCACAGGCTTATCGAAATCACCTTCCAGTGCAGTGATGATCGATTCAAGAGCTCGTCGATTTTTTGACTCTCCATCACCACGACATGCCTGTAAAAGTTCATTCAGATCATCCCGAGATAAACATAGCGGATCGACGGCAATCTCATCGTCAGAACTACGGTGGCTATAACGATTACGTAAAGCCTCAAATGTTGGGCTTGTGGTAGCTTTTAGTGTTTCTGTTTTTATCGTGAGTGCCATAGCCGTCCTCGTCAGTAATTTACTTTGATATGCCTTAAGTTCACATGGAAGGGGCAACTTCGAACGCATTAGGAACTCTGATCCGCGAGCCTATTTCCAGTTTAATGGTTGCCTTTACGTATTCACCCTCCTTCAGATAGGTGATGTCTTGGTTATGAAATGTTGACTTTTCATGTGTAGCCCACCATTCCATAGAGCTTGGGATTTTTAACGTTAGCCCAAGATGTTCAGTGAGATAGCATACTCCCATGTTTGAGTAGGTCTTAACGGGGTTCGGGTAGAATTGAAAGTTACCCTCTACGAGACAATCAGTACGAGGATCGATGAACGAAAGGAAAACGCTAAAAGTACCCTGACGTTTTAGCTCGGCGTAAGCCTCAAGAATCGTGAAACGCTTTAATGCGTCATTTGAAAACAGGGTTACAATTTTTTCCGAAAGCATAGCCACCTCATGAGCTGTTTTTTTCCTATTATCAACCGGTGTCTCCTCCTGACGAATAGGTTTGCGGCCAAAAAAAAACTGCACCAGGAGGTGCAGTTTCGATAATCAAGCAATGGCGAATTGTTATTTTTCGCTACTCAGTTTATCCGTAATAAATGCTTCAATTTCTGCCATGAGCTCGGTACTCATTCGGTTAAATTCAAAGCGAACTTTACGGCCCGATGCATTTTTGCTGATACGGGCGTATTTGTCCTTATTAGCAAAATTAGCCAGATCACGGGTTTCCCAACTTTTTGCAGGTGGCTTTTGATCGAGTAATTCAACCGCCTTTGTGATCTGCGCCATGACAATTTTCTGCGCTTCCGGGATGTCACTGATGTCCAGATTAGCAATTTCTTCTTTCACCCTATCAACTACATCTGCAAGAATGAAAAGGTTGCTCTCTACGTATTTCTGAAGTTTGGACAACCGGCTGTAGAAGGAGTTTGGTATACCTTCATAATCCGGGAACAGAGCTATCAACGAACCGTCAATACGCGCCGCCTGAATACGTTTAAAGACTGACACATGGCTTATGCCAAGAAAGAGGGCAAGCTCTTCATTTTTGGTGAATCCTTTTTCCTGCATTAGTTCCAGATACTGAAGCCCAACCTCTCGGTATGAGAATCGGCGTGATGTTTGTGCAGCGGTAATAATCGCCTTGATGTCCTCAGCTGATAGATCATCTGGTAGCACCCATAAAGGCAGATCTTTTTGAGCCGCAATACAGCAAAAACGTCTGCGGCTACCTTCAATAAGCAGGTACACGCCATCACGTTTAACGGCAACACCTTCAGTATCAACACCCCTTGACTCAATTTGTTGCAGGATATCTCGTACTGCGTTTGTGGTAAGCGCTTCCTGATTTCGCGGGTTCATTGGGTGAACGGCGGTCTCAGTAGCGACATTTTCAGCTGCTACAGTGACGTGCTCAGCTTCAAGTTTTCGCCCGTTATGAAGGGTAAAGAGTTTCTTAATGCGAGGGGGACTCTTAAGGTTAGCTAACCCGGAACGGTGGCCTACATCGGTTCGCTTTGGCGTATTTAGATAACGCGATTTATCGTTTCCGATATGCTGTTCATCACTCATGCGTTAACTCCTTCCTTCGCTGAAAAACTCTTTATCTCATTAATAAACTGTTGATATACGGACATTACGGATTCTTCGGCAATATCCAGCTGCTTTGGTGAACATAACTCTTCAGATTTCTTAATATCGAGAACCGACCTACCCCGTGACGCAGCTGCTTTGAATGCTTCAGAGTTTTTGATATTGGTTGCCATAAACAGGTCTTGAACGGTTCGAATTAACTTATCGAGGACTATTTTTTCGTATGGGCTTTTATCATCGACGTTAACGGCCAGTACTTTAAACCATTTAATATTTTCACCTTTATTGGGAGACTGACGGAATCGCTCACTGATCGTCAGCATAAAATCAGTTGTGGATGCATAGTCGTATTCTCGCGGAGAAACTGCGACAAGAATACCGTCAGCGGCCTCATCAGCGGCCCAGATAATTGGCGAGTCTTCTGGAGGGGTATCGAAGATAATAAGGTCATACTTAGCTTTCAGGACTGGCATTATCACTTCTTTGAATCGTAGCAACAACTGAGTGCGCTCTTCTTTACTGCACTGCCAGTATTTATCTTTGAATCTCGCATCGGTTGGGAACGCAGTAATTACATCAAGATTTGGCAGATGGGTTGAGAACGGCATATTCTCAATGATTTCAGCCTCAGAGTAACCCATGTCGAGGTATTTTTTATATTCAGAACCTTCTTCATACACGCCCAGGATTGCGTCGATTGCAGTCAGGAATACGTCGTCTTCAGATACGCTTTGAATCATACCGCTACCAATAGAGCCTTGCGGATCCCATTCAATTACTAAAACTCTGGCATTCAACTGGAGATCAAGTGCTGCTGCTACAGCCAGAGCCACTGAGGTCGTGCTTTTTCCTGTCCCACCTTTATGATTCTGAACAATGATTGTTCGGCTCTGGTAGTAATCTCTATAGCGCGGATAACCCAGGGCATCCATAATATTCTGGACATCCCAGCGGGTATAAAGGTGGTTTTTGTTCTGATAAATAGGTTGACCCACCAGCCTTTTTTCTTCGAGATCAGCGAGAATTTTATTGAAGGTAACTCGAGATTTTCCAAAGAAGTCGGAGAGATTTTTTTTATTCAGGCAGTGGTTATAGATAAGGCGATCTACCCCCTCCACACTGTCATCTGATACAGATACCCGGGAAGAAGCCAGTAACGATTCTTTCAATGAAATTTGTTCGGACTTCATGCGTTGCCCGACAAGGGCAATTTTATCTATTAGATTCATTCTCGTCATACCCTCAAACCTGAATTATGAATTTAAACGCATATGCGTATACTTTACGTATAATGCGTAAAATGACGCTCTATGCGTATAATTGTAACGGCAATCAGATTGAGACGCTAACATTCTATTTTGTTTTTTCTTCATTTTGCGATCTCGAAATGCAGTTCAATGACACATCATCTTTCTCTTCTGGCGATTAAGGGGGTTAAGTAATCCACGGGGCGGGCAGAACCCGGAGAGACTGACTGGCGATTAAGGGGGTTAAGTAACCCACGGGTCGGGCAGAACCCGGAGATGCTGGCTGGCGATTAAGGGGGTTAAGTGACCCACGGTACGGGCAGAAACCGGAGAGGCTGGCTGGCGATTAAGGGGGTTAAGTGACCCACTGTACGGGCAGAAACCGGAGAGGCTGGCTGGCGATTAAGGGGGTTAAGTGACCCACGGTACGGGCAGAACCCGGAGAGGCTGACTGGCGATTAAGGGTGTTAAGTAATCCACGGGTCGGGCAGAACCCGGAGATGCTGGCTGGCGATTAAGGGGGTTAAGTGACTTAGCGCTGGAGGATACGCCCTGCAACTATTGGTAAATGAATGACAAGGTTTCCCGTAAGACCCATCAAATAAAAAAGCCTCTGAAGTAGAGGCTCTTGGGTATTCGATATAGTTAGGCTAATTCGTCCGGGTCGTTGATGGCACTAACGAAGAACTCCGTGCGGTAATCATTCCCCCATCCCAACCAGACAGAAGGTGAACCCTCCTTTGCCAACGAACGGTCACCCGTCATGCTGTCCGCTTGGACAGGAACTGTCACGCATTCTTTAATAGTATCGGCCTCGGCAACCAGTCCAGTACTCTGGGTTTCAAATCCGGCAATTACGACAACAGCATCAGGGTCGTGTAGCTGAAGCTGGGCGATAAGCTCTTTAACTTTCATAGTGATCCTCTGCGCTAGAATTATCCAATTCTACCACGCTTGATGGTCAGGCGTATAAGTGCTTACTGTACAGCTCGAAAGCTTCATCATGTTCCAAATCGTCCAGGATAACGATATCAGGGCCATGTTCTTTTTTGATTTGTGCGATGTATGAAGCGTATTGAGCCTGGCTTTTGTAGCCCACTGTCCAAAGTCTACCTTCGCGTAAGACGCAGATTTTCTTGCGGTAAACCTTCTTGAAACTTGATTTAGTTTTCCGGTTACGCTCCTCGTCACTGACAAGCTGGTCGATTACTTCAATCAGGTTTGAGTCTATGAGAAATGGCTTGCCATTGTGTTCGCCAAGGCAGATTGGCAGAAGACCCTTCGCATATGATTCGGCCTGGCGGAACAGCTCTTTTTTTCCTGGTTCGAACAGTACGCGAGTTTCGCCACCATGCCCATCATTATCAGCTGTACCTATGCTCAGCCCGTCGAAGAGGACAGTAGCGTTAAAGCAGACTGTTTCCTGGCTCATGCCAGTATAGATTTTGAGGCCTTTCAATTTGATTCTTGTCTGAGTGTTCATTGTGTGTTCCCCGCTTTCTAATTGTGATTCTATTTTCAATCACCTTGAGCAGGTGACGAAGTGATACGGAGAAATAATTGTTGGGTCGCCTGATAGCCGGGCTGGTGGCAGCCGCAACCCTTAGTCAGTACTTCGGGATCGTAGTTCCGAAAAGCCACAACAGTCTCCACAGCGTTTTGGGGGTGTTAACCCCCATACGCTTTGAGACTTTGCCCTAGCGGGCCGCGAATTCGCCTAATCGCCCCGTGAGGGCTCTATTCGAATTTACATGCCGTGCCTGCTTCGCTTGAGAGCGAAGCTTTTGGACGGCGATTGCCCGCGTGGCGGGCAGACATTTTTACGTGCGCATTGCGCACGATTTTCTTCGGTTACATTACAGGGCTGGCTGGGGATTGGCTTATTGCAATATTCTACAACGAAGCTGGGAACGGCTGGCTGGAACGCGAAGATTTAAATCATACTCTATATCGACTGATATCAACGACGGTATCAGCGGGGTCTGTTGCCAGCTTACAGGTCACTTGACCTTCCTGATCCAGCATCAGTGTCGCGGTTAACGGTTCATTTTGAGCATCGATTACAGTGACATTCACGCGTAACCGTGTTGGAAGCATCATCAGAATTCGCGTAGGGCTCTCTGATAATGACACGTTTCTGGCTTGCAGAACCGCTAAAACACTCTTCATTAACTCTGCTTGGTCGATCATATAGTCACATGCCACTGGATGTATTGGGATGAAATCGTGCCTACCGCAGGGCTACACGAAAGATATAAATCAGTATGACATGCGGGCCGGACTCAAACCATCAATTACTGGAACCAGTCCGAAGATAGCGCTCTGGTTTTTATGCTGTTGAATTTACATAGTTGTTATTTAGTGAATTATTCGTACCTTATCATTCACTGATATCACTTAAATTCAAAGTGAACAGGAGAGGATTGGATTAAAAGTCCATAAAATGTGAATTAAAAGTGCGCTAGGAAATGCGATAAACTGATTGATTTGTTTTGATATGGTTTTTATGTGAATTATCGGTGAGTTACTTGTGTGCTACTTATCTCCATGCTGCTATGCCTTTCCAATAAATAGATTGGATAGGGCAGGGAGATGGAAGAGGGGAGAGGGCTTACTCCGCAGGTGATTTCACTTTAAATTCAAGCCATCTTGCCCCGAGCCTGTTTTTATCCAGATTGTAGAACAACGGTTTTATACAGACCCCTTCATACTCAGGGAACTCTATACCGCTGGCGAAGTGAATCTGTAGTGTATCAGGATCAATACCCATCATGTTTGTGTCAAACAGCCTGTGGAATGTTGGTGATAGCAAAATGCCGTTACTGGCGTTATAGCAGCCTGCTACGGATGTTGGTTCAATATGTGCTGCCTCCAGCACACCGTTGAGGTGTTTGCCCGATACCGCGCACAGGCTTCCGAAATTCTTATCCACCAACTCACGGAACTGAGACTGGACATGCACATCGCGAACGCTAACCTCTCGGCGGAAGCTCGGGGAGCGCATACGGATATCTGCATGGGGGAGGTGACCGCGTGGTAATGGCAATACAGCCGGTTGCTCATCCATTACTGGATTCTGCTCCTCGCAGTAGGTGTCCACGGACTCAATCAAACGGGATGTGTCATTACCAAATCGGCGAGTGAACCAGAGCCTGAAGTGAGCCAACCGTGATGCCGGAATTTTGTTACGTGCGTACTCCTGAGCATTCTCCTTTTCGATTTCAGTATTTAGTAAAGCCAGACGGGCCTGAGAAGCACGAATTTCTTCCTGGACTCTGAGATATCCTGCCAGTAGACAAACTTTGGATTCCTGATGTTCAGGCCGTCGCGGATAACCAGATCCTGTTTCAACCACGCCAAAGGCTTTGTACCGGAACATTCGGGGAAAAAGCGTTAATGCCACCCGGTTGTTACGACGAACGAGGGAACGAATCAGATTGGTTATCTTCCTCATGTTCTGAATAGTGCGGGGAGAAAAGAACGCGGCGTATTACCTCTGCTCTATCTATTCCCGACATTATCCCTCTGCGAATGACACCACGGAGGTGAGCATTATGTCTTGCCCCGCTTACTAGGCCGAACTCACGGGACAAACTGACATACTCTTTCAGGAGGTGATGCTTAGGGTCGGTAAACGCCTCTGGAGGAATCACCTGATATGCAACTGACGAAAGTATACGGAAAGTCAGTTCAGATGCTGTCCAGCCCTCACGCCGAAGCCGAATAATTGTTATAACGAGATCATCGATACCAGGCATATCCGGTTCGATATATAGGGACATCAGAGTGTCGTTCATTCCGGGAGGAAGGCTAGCAGAGTGTGACGGGTTGCTCATAGGGTAAGGTACTGATCGGACGTAGAAGAAGCGCTTATGTTACGGAATTCGCTCTGGTGGGTTTTAGCTCCAGTGGCGAACGCTGGAACTACGGGTAAAAAAATCCCCGGTTTACCGGGGAAGTTAACAACTACCTCCAGAAGGGTTGGAGGCAAAGCCGGTTGGGCGACCGGCCACAGGGAATGCTACGGCTTAATGCCGAGTACTACACCGCCATAGACCAGGTACATCACGATGGCGAACAGCATGAAGAAATGGGTTACCGGGTGCGCCAGCGCGGCTGCTGCCGCATTGCTTGCGCTGAGCTTCAGTGAGCCAAAAGAGTGATTACGAACAGCTTGTGCTTTCATGGGTCGCTCCTGATAACGGGTTACATGTTGTGGCTTCTGTATCCAGTATCTGGTGAGTGACTCAGGTGACGAAGAAAACCAGGGCATAAAAAGCCCTGTATTTTCAGAAAGATAATATCGGTTTCGTTTTGTGTTGTGCTTGCTATTCCGGGCATAAAAAAACCGCCTGGTGAACCAGACGGCTTTGGGATAAACAGGCTTTACACAGACAGGTCAGTGGATCATTTAAGTCACTTAACCCCCTTAATCGCCAGTGTATTGCCACCAGCAGTACGTGGTCTAACGCTTAAATATCGTAGCGACCTTCTTTGATTTGCTGGAGCTGTTCAGCCAGCACCTTCGCCAGTGGTTCGGCTTCTTCTTCATCATCAAGATTGTCGATGAGCGTCAGATTCGACTCACCCGCACGGCGGGCATAAACCCCATACGCTCGCTGGCCGGAGATATCGGTGACCGAAGTCTGAGAGTGATCGCAGATGATATTGCCGTGACGGTCTACCGGCCCGAAGCTGATGGCTTCATAATCCGCATCGTGGCCCAATGGTAAATCGCGCAAAACAAACAGGCGTAATGGGAGAACGTCGTACTCAGCACCACATTTTGCTGCCACATCCAGATCGTTAATTTCACGGAGAAAATCTTTCGCTACCACCGAGTCAGAATGCATCCGGTAAATGGTCGATGCGGCCCAGATTGCACCAGCATAAAATTGTGATTCTTCTTTTGTCATTTAGCACCTGCTCTTATTGTCATGGGTATGCCGGTCGAACGGTATCCCCGTGCAGACCGTCAGTAAACGGTTATTTCCTTTGCGCAGCAGTCGCATTGGTATTCGTTGATACCACCAGTTGCGACCCAGTTTATTGCGCCGCAGCGGCAACTCAACAGCTGGCGCATACCAGGAGCAAGTGCCCGCTCTGAAAACGACTCAACCGGGACTTCGCCCGGGTAGTAGTAACCTTTTATCAGCTTGCTGCGTGAATGCCCGTCAGTGTCGGTGTAATGCAGATACACCTTCCGGGTATAAATCATACCCGAGTCAGTGCCGAACTGCGTTTTCAGAAGCATACATATCCTCCAGACGCTGAATACATTGTTGTGCGGCCTTATCAAGTAGTTCAGCCGTGGGTTCATCATAGATGCCACGTACCAGCAGACCAAATATTTCCGGGTCTACAGACAAATCGTACATGCATACGCGAACGCCAAGCGCTGTACGTAGCGCATAGACATGGCGGTTAGGCTTTCCGCCGATACCGGTGACTGACGCGACATTTTCAAAATTACCAGGGTTAACCAGGTTAATCACGGGGCACGATATACACTCAGGGATCCGCTTCAGAGCCACAGCATCCAGATACAGGCTGTGGCCCACTTTCAGGTTTTTTGGCAACGCTTGCAACGGCATGGCTTCGAGGGCCAGATTTTCTTCAAGATGCAGGTTATCCGGCAAAGTGGTAATACGGGTGTTTGACAGCATCATACTGCCAGCTACTTTCAGCGTATCCGGCAGATAGGCGATATCAGTACACATGATGTCCAGAACGCGGCCCACCGTCAGATTTTCCGGCAGATACTTAAGACGTGAAGAATTCGCCATGAGCGTACCGGTAATGGTCAGGTTGTCAGGGAGAGATTCCAGCTCAGAGTAGCTGATAAACAGATTGCGGGCCACCAGCCCGGCAGGGATGCTATGAATGCCCGACAGAATGGTCAGGGTGTTCGTCACGGTCAGATTCGCGGGAATATAGTCGCAGGGAATTGCCGGATCTTCTGGCTCAAGCGTAAACCCGACACGAAGATCGCCTTCAACGATGATTCGTCCGTCCTGAAGGGTAAAGGCCACACCATTCGCTGCCAGTTTATCAATGAAGTCTGTCATATCGGTTTCCTTTTAATGGCCCGACGAGCCGGGCCGGAGGTTCAGAGTTTGCTGACAAAGTTCTGCTGCGTGAACAGGTACATATCGTCCTGCTCATTGAACATGCACAGATTTTCGAGGATGCGCTTTTCAATCCAGACGACCGGCTTTTCACGCATATCCTTCGCGAGCGAAAAGGTGTTTCGCAGCCGGGTAATGCGGTGCTGATCATTGATTGCCTGGTGAATTGCGGCCTTTGACGCTGCCGCCTGCTTTTTTACGTTGTTGCGGGCACACCATAATTCGCCACTAGCGGCTGATGCCCGCGCTGCTGGCTGACGTGAGGAGTCCAGTTGGTCATAACGTAAGAGATTCGGCATGATGCCCCCTGTCATAGTTTTGTCGTTATTGACCTATTATCTGGCAGGTGGGGCTGGTGACGAAGGGCGCTGAGGTTGTCTGATGGTTAAAAGATTGCCGTTAGTGTTCCATATGGTATAATTGAATTACCAAATGGGAGGGCTAGTTATGACGATGAAAGTTTTTTCTCCAGACGTTACCAAAACGAATCAGCACTGCTTATGGCAGGTTGCTGGGCTGGATAATGACGGTATCGCGCTGATGGATAAAATCAATCACGGTCTCGATGGCACAGTAGCTAAGCACATTTCTGAATGGGCTAACATCACGCCGTCTGAGCTGCGCAAAATGTCGGGTATACCTAATACGACGTTTAATCGTAGCATCAAAGACCGTTTCACTGCCGATCAGAGCGAACGTCTGGTGCGCATTATCCGCGTAATTGAACGCGCTGTAGAGCTGTTTGAAGGTGACAAAGAAGCGGCGCACAAATGGCTGAACGAAGCGAACCGTGGTCTGAGCTGGAAATCACCGGCAGAGCTTGTTTCTTCTGAGACAGGTGCGCTTGAAGTGATGCGCCTGATTACGCGTATTGAGCACGGGGTATACTCGTGATCCTTTACCGACTGACCAAGACCCGTTATCTGATGACTGCGTGGTCTGGTCTGGGTGCGAAAGAAACGGGGGGCCGCTGGAACAGCGTAGGCACTGCAATGGTCTACCTGTCTGAAACGGCCAGCCTTACCATGCTTGAAACGCTGGTACACATTCACGCGCCGCAGTTACTGGACGACTTTACACTGCTGAGTCTTGATGTACCGGATGATCAGATCCAGACCTTCGACATGAGCCGTCTCCCTGATAACTGGGCGAGTGAGGATGCTCCTGCTGAGCTGGCGCTCTACGGTGATAACTGGGCTGAAAGCGGTTCTTCTATCGCGCTGCGTATTCCAAGTGCGTTGTCTCCGGTTGAATTTAACTACTTGCTGAATCCGGCACACCCTGAACTCTTTGACCTGATGGCTACGGTTAAGAAAATTCCGTTCCGGTTTGATTCCCGCCTGAAATAACACACAGGCAACTCCCCGGCATTGACGAACTGAGGTGTCTCTGATGATTCAGAAAGCGAAAGTCGCTAAAGCGTTTATCTCTGTAATTGCCTTGTTCGCCTTTGTCTACTGGGGACTTGATCCCGATTCAATTTGTCAGGCAGTTGGTGACGCATCTCAAACCTGCGGTTACTCCGGCAAGAATGGCGATGCGAGTCTGGTTGGTTCCGTGTTTGCTCTGATGCTGACGGTGTTGGCGGGTGCGATGCTTTGGGCGTGGGTCAGGAAAGGCTAATCAGAACTCTTGCAACTCCCTCCGTGATGCCGGGTGACGCTCCTCACTGAGCGCCACCAGTCAGTCATTACAAACGGGTTGATGATTCAATCGCGGGCGGAAGGCTACTATTCAGCGCGTCGAACCCGCCAAATGCCCGGCCCTCTTTTGTCAGCACCAGATGCATCGGCGTTTCGTTGATATTACGGGCGATGTAATCGTTGATGAATGCCCGCGCCTGATCGGCATTTTTAACCTCTGCTGTTTCCGGCATGGAGTTATGGGAACGATTAAAGACGACAGAGACATAATTCCCTTCAATTCTTACCGGGCGAGTCGATACGGTGAGTTTCATGGTCATTTTCCTGTAGTGAGTGTTGTGTGTATTGGTGTTCTGCCACTATCTACTGCAACGTTGCGGCCACAGGGCGAAGAATTGCTATCGCCTTTGATAACGCCTGCCGCTCACCACCATCAAGGATTCTGACTGCTTCTACGCAAGCCGCTTCTGCTGTATCAGCACGTTCTACCAACGTCCTGACGGTATTTTCATATGATCCGCAATCAGGCTCCTGATTGCTGTCTTCGCTCAGCGTGTTCCATGACTCAGTGAGGTTAACTGCAACAGCGACCAATTGGTCAGTGCTGATATCACCTTTTACGCAACGGCAGGCCACTTCAGCGCCCAGACGTTCAGCAATGTCGTAGTACCAGACTCCCGGTTCTTCAGATGCCTGATACGCAGGTTCGCAGGCTTTACAGATCTGCTCTGCGGCATCCAACATCCAGTGAGCACATTCAATTTCGCCACCAGCCAGCGTTTCACAGATCATTGTCTGTACGCTGTCACAGTTGAAGGTGAGGGGGATAGGATTAGCCACTGATAATGCGGTCAGACGGGAGACTTCATGCTGGAAGCCCTGAAACATGAACATGGCGCAGATAGCTGGATTTAACATGGTAGACCCCTGTAGTTATGTGTGTTGTTCGTTTTGTTTACATAACCAGTTAACCACGCTCCCCGCAGGTGACGAAGGCTTTCGGGGCAGAAAATTCACAAAAAAAACCGACCATTAAGGCCGGTTATGATCTGGAGTATATGGGGCTGAAAACCGCGTTATGCCTTCACTTTCGCCATAAACAGCTGCATGGTTTCTTCAGCAAGCGGAGTGCCAACCTGCTCAAGAACATACTCCGCGACATGCGGGGTGAGAATGAAGTCGATAAACTCCGGCAAGGACATGCTGTTCAGGCTCGGTAGCTGTCTGGACAGTGCATTCTGGTAATTTTCCACTTCACCCAGTTTGCGCTCGGGCCAGCCCACCAGCTCAGGGTGCTTTTCCTTAAGTGCGAGGCCGCGCTCCGGGAAACTGTTACTGATGGGGTGTCTGGCGAGGGTGGGGATCAGGAGATTCGCCAGAAAATCCACTTTCTCGTAATCAAGACAGACAGAATTCATATAGGTTTACCTCTTGCCACTGGCTATGATGTTCGCTTGCTATCTGGAAAACTCTACCAAAGCGGCTGGCGATATCTCATTGAAAACGCCAGCAGAATGCGGTCATTTCCAGCAGGAGTTACCCCATCTGATAACTGTCATAAGATGCCCCGCAGGCTTCCACCAGCGCATCCAGATCACCGGTAAACTCTCTGGCCCGCTTCATCAATGCACGGTGTAATTCCGCTGGTGGAATGTCATCGCTACTCTTCGCCGGGTATTCAACACTGAACGCGATGGTAAACGCATGGCTATACCACGGCCCGGCATTCTGGTTTTCAAAGCGGGCCATCAGCTGGCTTTCGGTTGTATCGGTAGCAAATGTATCGAGGTGGACGACATCGACCGGCACGTTGAGTGCCCCGGCAGTGGTTGATGCCAGCTGCCGGGCTTCGTCTCCTCGCTCTGGTGGTGCGCAGTAGAGACATTTCCCGTTCAGTACCACCAGCGTCTGACCGTAGGTCGTACTGACGATACTCACGGTGTTAGCCGGTTGCGGGTGTGTGGTTGCAGTGTGCTGCATGGTGTTCTCCATTAGGTCACTCACATGGCAACCAGCTTACCCGGCACAATTCAGCTGACGAAATCAGGACGGACTGGTGTATATCGTTCGCAAAATAAAGATATTTTTTATCATCAGCACCGGTAGTTACGGGGCAAATTGCAGGTATCCGGTACAATGGTGATATGAAGGGCATTACATGCAGAATCGTGTGGCCCGGCAGACGGATACCGAATATCAGCAGAAGGAACCAGGACAATGCAGGAACTCGACTTTGACCATATCCAGATAAACCTGAACCCGCGAGCGTGTGCTGTCACACCTATCCCGGAAGACCTGAAAAGGGAGCTGGCTTATCTGGGCGCTATCGCAGAGAGAAAGAAATTCGCGGCAAGCCTGATTGTTAATCTCTACAACCCGGACGTTTGCGGGGCGAATATGTACAAACTCACGGCCTATTGCCGTAACGAGTCATGCGATACCCTTCGCGATGGCATGATGACCCTGATACAGCTTTGTGCATACATGGAGTCACATGAGATCTATGGCGAGACGTTTGTCAAAAAGCTGATTAAACAATGGGAGTTTCGTAAGTAGTCTGCTGCTTCAAAATACCTTTCTGACAGGGCGCTATGTGCGCCCTTTTATTTTAAAAAAACGGGAAGGTCTTGCCCGGGTATTACCTGCTATTTTCAACTACCAAACCACAACGGCAGAAGAAAATTGACCAGTCGAAGCAATTCGACCAGGAGTTCGACATACAGGAAATGGAAGTCTTTCATAACAGTCTCTTCATATAATTGGCTCGACAAAATCGTTGCATCACGACGATCGCAGGTGTGAGGTTTGTTTTCTTCGTGGGGGTTGTCAGCTATCACGACATTGAGGCAGGCAAGCGCAGGTGTCACAGTTTCGGGTATATTTTATGCTGGTGGGGTGACCACCAGCTGCGGGTATAGTTACTTAATGGTTTTCAGGAGGGTGAACTTGGTTTTGCACCGGGTGCATTGCGCTTTCAGAGACCCGGAGCGCACCTGTTTCAGTTTCCCGGCGCACTGGGTACAGGCTACGTCCTTCACACGTTGTGCCATTCGCTCATCCACAGCGAGTGTTTTGGTCGGGTTATGCTTACGCTTGGGAGCCTTCAAAAGCCCCAGCGCCCGCAACGTGGCTTTGTACTCCCGGGTGATCCATTGACCGTCGCGCTCATAGTGCAGGCCATCCCCCATCATATCGCCAAGCTGTATCAGCCGCTGATGCAGCACTTTTTCTTCTTCAGGACTCATATACCGTGCTCTCTTTAAATTATTGAGACGGAACCGAGCCGATTGATACCTCATATGAGGCCACCAGCGTCTTTACTGGCGTTTCAACGAAGCTGACGCTCTGCTGAGTAGAGTCGAATGAGAATCGCGTCCAGCGCCCCACAGAGCGCGATCCTGAAGCTTTCGCTATGACCGTCCCGTTCGCGCATCTCCAGAAGGGCATCCAGCTCGTTATCGTCAATCGGCAGTGGCCCGGAACAGAAGGTTTTCACCATGTCAGAGGTGTCAGGGTTTATACCTGCAATGCGCAGGATATCGGGAACCTCAGACCGGTAGATCACCGGTCGGCCTGATGGCGGTGTCCACGTTATCGGCTCTATCTTCAGTTGCGGTAAGCCAGCACCGGCGAGGGCGTTATTCAGATCGTCTATAAGCACGACATCCGCTCCTGAAGGAGGATGTACGCCGAGGGCCGCAGGGATTTCGACAGAGATATTGTGCATGGCGTTTACCTCAGTGAAGGACGTGATTAACCAGCGACGGGGGGATATCGAGTGACCCGACACTCCAGCCATTGGCAGTTGTCGCAATAAGATCTGGCCGGAACCCACCCCAACCCGTCACACGGCCCGAATCGTTGACCACCACCACCAGCGGCGCACCGGTATTTTGTGTCAGGCGAACGAGATCTGCGTTGTCCACCAGCGGGATCTCATTCACGTCCACCCCAGCCAGAGAAAAGCGGGTAAGCGTCATGCGACATTTCGGACAATCAGGGGCAGTAAACACAGTAATTTTCATTGGGATAGCCTGGTGTATACGGGATATATTCATTATCCCAGCTTTCCGCTTCTGACGAAGCGTTGCGCGGGTAATCAGAGCGTAAGCAGGTAAGATATTGTTGGGGCCATCCTGCAACATCAGTTGCGCCAGTTGCCTGGCTATTCGTCGCTCTCTCCATTAGAGAAAATAAACCAAATAAGCAGAACGCCTCCGACCCACATTCCAACAAAGAGGCAAATACCGATCAGGTCATAGACGTATTGTGGGATTTCATTCATAACGCATCCTCATTAATAATTTGTATTCAGCCTTAAACCGGTCATTTCATTAACCGAATCCGGTCTATCAAAGCGCTACCCTGCGTTGCATTCAGCCCCTCGTGCCGGTGAGTCAGGAACAGGGCAGGGCAGTCAGTTGGAAAGAGTCGAGCGGTATCGTCCACGAAGGTGTAATGCTGTAGGCCGAACCGTTTAACGACCGCCATGCATTCGTGATAACGCACGTGGTTATTCACCAGCCCATCCAGATCGGGATTGAGTCCAGCAATCCGATCGCGTATACCCGCAGGGAAATGACTCAGCACCATCTCCCGGGGTACGCCGGTACGCCAGTTTGTGGAAAGGATAATTCCCGTCTGCGGGCATTGCGTCAGCACGTGATCCAGCACAGGCATAAACTCCAGTGACCCGTTTTCCGCCCGGTGGAGTACACCGTCGATGTCCAGGAAAATCCAGTGACGACGGGCATCTATTTCCAGCCAGAACTCGCCCGCAGAGCGCCGGGTCGACATACAATCTATATCGTCCTGACAGGTAAACCTGACTAACCACTTCTGTAATAATCGGAACATAGAGGCCTCTCGCGGTAGTTGACTATATGCAGAACCGGCAACCATCAAAATCATACGGATTCTGTTGCCATGAAATACGGCCACACCCGGGGCAATTCCAGCGAGTCAGCCCCTTTGACTGTCGGCGATTTTGGCGTTTCAGCCAGGCAGGCATCAGCAGACCGGCCCCCTGCGTCATTTTACGGCGGTCTATCCGCTCAACACTGAAGGTAGGGCGCTTTGCAGCGTCAGGGATGTGATGGGGTAACCAGACGACATCAGGTCTATCTGCCTGTGGTGAGTCAAAAACTCTGGCAAGGGAAAAATCCGTGGTAGTACCCGCATCAGCCAGCCAGAACAGATCGTTTCCGTCCCATTGGCCATTAACGAAGCCGACATATTTGGTGGCGCTTTCGGAGAGAATGGTTTTTCCCGGTACAAACTGATGATCAACATGAAACACGAGATGGCGGTCGACTGCATCGGCATCAACCGGCAGGTCAAACTCCCGTCCCGTATTCCATGCGCGTTGTGCTTCCTCGCGGGTGTAAACCCGGGCATTACGCTGATCGGTGCTGTAACCTCTGCCGTGATGGCTATGAAAAGCGGTATTGCTACCAACGGTGTCACGCAAGCTGACCAGATAAAAACGGTCTTTCATGAAACACTCCAGAGGATGATGGCAGGAAAATAGCCCGGCGCGGCGGATACCGACACCGGGGAGGAGGGGTTAGCTTTCGATTTTGCTGACGTTTACGGTGTCATCGTCGTTACGCTTTACACCCAGCATGGTATCGCCATCGACTTCGATAATGCCGTCAAAGTAGTCGGTCATTTCGTCATAGCTGACTTCATCAAGGTCATCCAGCCGGTAGGAAGAGCCATCCGGCAGAACAAACTGACCATCCAGCGTGGCAAGGTCATACGCCAGCGGGGTAACCGTGAAGTAATACTCATCGGTGAACCAGACCGCGCCAACCACCAGTGGGTGAGAAATGTGGAATTCGACGGTGTTATAGCCCTGCGCTGCGATTGCATCCAGCAAATCAATGAAGCCGGGCATCGTATCGCCATCCCAGCCATCAGCCGATAAGGAAGGCTTGAGGTTATCCCAGTCGCTCAGACTGAAAAACACTGTGCCCTCACCGTCATCGCTGATATGGGATGAAATGTACGTCGCGCTTGCTTTTGAAGCCATTGCAAACAGGAAGTCCTCATCGAGCACGTGTTTGAGGGAGGTTTTAAAAACCTTGTCAGTGCCTGCTGCCGGGATAATCGCTAACATGAAACACCTCAGTGGTTGTGTTGGTCTGTTTTTATTATCGAACGACTGAGTCTGCTGACGAAGGAAAAAAGGGGACAAAAAGAGGCTGTTTTCTCAATAAAATCAGAAAGATTGTGACGGCCCGAATTCAGATGAAACGGGCGCAGACGGGGGGTTATTTGCTGGCGGATTCGGCTTCGTAAATGACTTCGTCGGCCCAGTCTCGATCAAATCCCGGCATCACCGGTAATGCTGCAACGACATCGGTAGGGAGGGCATCAATATAATCGCGCATGGCTTTTGCCACTTCCAGCAGTTCATTTTGCTTCATCATTTTCTCGCTCATTATCTCTGTCAGAAACCATCCAGCAGGAAGTCCACCGCACTTTTGATAGTGTGCCGGAACGGAGATGCGTCCATGACCGCCTGACCGAGCTGCTTCACGCGGACTGAAGCCATTTCATGCGTCATCAGGATAACGTCATTCCCTTCCACCTGTATGACCGGAGTTAATCGCGCAACCGGGGCCGAGGCTCCTTTTTTAAGCCGATGAAGGGGGATCACCAGGCGGGTATTTAACTCGCCAATGATGTCGCTCTGTATATCCAGCAGGTAAGGGTATGCCTGGCTGTTGCCGGGATTGCGGTAAACGGTATATTGCATTATCAGAACGTCCTGTATTCGTCAGACAGTAACCCATGCTCTTCAGTGATGCGGTTCAACTCCTGAATACCAGCACGATTCTGTCGTTTCCATTCTTCCGCTGCACTGGCCTTCAGTTTGCTCTGAAGCGCTTCTGCCAGCGTGGCGGACAAGTTAATCCCAGCGTCTTTTGCCTGCTGTACGAGCATTGGCTCAAGGGTGACACTGACGGTTTTTTTCTGGCGAGCAGCTGTAGCCTGCATGTGTCCTCCAATAAAAAAGCACGTGTCGATTACACGTGCTTTAAGTATGCGCCCATTTTATCCCACCAGCAAATTTGTTTGCCTCCGAGAGAGTCTACTGCGTCAGTTCAGCAGGTCAGATGGCCTAGACCGCAGAGGCTACGTTTTTCCAATCATGATAAGCAACACACGCCTGTTTGGCAGGTTGGCTGCAACTTTAGCTGCTTTATCAATGCTTTGTGCTGTATACACTACCCCTCTTTCTTTCAGGTTCTCCGCGTTCTGACGCAGCGTTTCCTCTGAAAAGCTGGACGACTCATCAATGCCAACTGGGCCGGGCTTTGCACCGCGCAAACTGAATGGCACAGGGCCATGCCAATCATTCTTTACCAGTAACAGTCGGGCATCAATGATCCGTCCTGGTAGCGTTCTTTCGATGAGGTAACTTTTTCCGGTTCCAGTGCTGCCAATCAGGCAAACGGTGTAACCGAAACGCAATGCCCATCGAATGATTAGAGCCCAATACCGCGCCCGGAACGCGGAAATGACAGGCATTTCACCTGGTCTAAATACCGCTGCGAAAAGACATGAATAGCTATATTTCTCAGCGTTACAATCTTTCATAAAACTTTATCCAGTGATGTGTTTTTGGGGAATTTTCTGCCCGCCCAGCAGGTAGCTGGTGTATCTGAAGTACATAACATCTTGTAGTTGCCTCTGACTATCTCTCTGGATATAGACTTATCAAATTCATTTCTATCCATATCAAATAGCCAGTAGAACCCATCAGCATAGATAATTGTGGTTCGATTGGGATCCGAAGCTACGACGCGAGCATCCGTAATCAAATTCTCCTCATAGCGCAAAGGCGAAGCGGAGAAAAAGAATATTATTAATACGAACCAACTCCCTATGAAACACGGTAAAACATGTTTTTTGCAATCCTTTAAACCATCTTTGTTGCCTTTCATTTTGTAGTCATAAAGACCAAGCAAAAAAAGTAAGAAAGAAAAAGCAAACCCCAGAAAAACGTGAGTATAAAACTGATGGATGCCGTCACTCCATGTAATACTGATACTTCCAGCATTTGTTCTTTTTGTTGTTATTTCTAATACGGAAATGAAAATGGCTGTTAACTGACTAAAACAAAATATTTTTATGCTTAATTCAGACTTAAACGCTTTGTTATATACTAATACAATCACAAAAAGTATTACGATTACAAAAGCTGTAATCATAAACTCACTCATCATCATGAGCACACTGTTATTAATACTGTAATTTATGTTCATCATCACTCCTTAATTTCACAACTTTTCATCATTTTATTTGAGAATTGACAGGCTTATCGAGTAGGGGGTTTAGCGTCCTTGAATATGTTCGCTCGTGTGGCGCTCACTAGACACCAGATAACAGAAGAAAGCAGAGCAAGCATTGCGTAAACCATTCGGAAGTTTGAATCCCACTTCGCGGTTACTATTGATTCATCGACCGCCTCGCGAACGCAGGGAGATTCGATAAGTGTCGGGGGAGTCGTGGATTGTGGCTCTTCGGTACATACCATTAGTTTGCCGACCGGAGCACCATCAATGACAGCCCTGGCTGCACTAACCAGATGCGCTGAAGGTGAACCTGAATAGTTCATGCAGATGAACGTGATAAATAAAGCAATCGCCGGGCCGGAGACCAGAGTGAAGAATGCGAAGCTGCGGCAGGCCGTAGTATGGCGATGCAAATTAGCGAGAAATGTCATCATGATTTGTCACTCTGGGTTTTAGTCGTATCCGACTCGGTGTCACATCGCTGGAAAGCTACTTGAGGAGGAATTTGATCAACCCCGGTAAAGCAATATTTCAGGGATAGTTGCTTTTTTCCCTCATCCAGTCCAACAAAAAAGATATCGACCGGATCTTCATGAAGTAGCTCTTTTGAGAGCCGGTTGTAGGCCATCCAGCTCCCAACCATATCGACCATTGGCTTAAATTTATCAGTTGCGTTATCTGTAGGTTTAAATGGAATTACACGGAAAACATTCCATCGTGAGCAACGAACCAGCAATTGAGCATCACTCTGAAAGACGTCCAGATCAGTGTTATTTGTCAGGACTTTACACAGCGACTTGAGATCGTTACCCCTGACCTCCAGTTGGCTGAAGCTTCTATAATACTTTTCACATCCAGTTAAGTGCTGAGCGTAGCACTGCTTCAACAGTGTTGTGTCGTTACTGGCCTGCAATTGAGTATCTTTCGCCACATAGGCATCACTGATAAGAAAATCGGGATAGAGGTGTCCCTCCCATAGCAGTTTCTCGGCGATAGCGCCCCCCAGCACCACCACCAATAAGATAAAAAAAATTGGGAACGTCTTACCCAGAGGTATTTTCATAAATCTCACCAGTCGTTAATTTGAGGTAAATTTGCTTTCCAGATTCAGAATGCATTTTTCATGTGCATACATGACGGCGGAATCATGGCCGTAATAGAGTTCGCCATTTTCACGCTGCCACTCACGCGCTTTTCGGGTACGGAATGCTTCTGACATATGTTTTCCACACAACTCACATGGCCCGAAAAAGTCGCTGCTGCGGCCTGTTGATTTTGTGAGTCTGACGATATTGCCTGTAGGTCTACCCATACTGCCCCCTGTGCTGCTGGCATTGACCGGCTGTCTGCCGTGCTAAATGAGTGGTTATTTATCCGCGTCATCATCGGATTCTTTCGGCACGAGTTTTGTATAGCTAAATGTCATATCAGAGGGACGGATCCCATAGCGCCACGGCTTTCTGCGGTAGTTAACTGCCTCGCTTACCATCCAGCAGATAAGAGCGATACCCGCCACTATCAGGTAGCCTTTGAGCAACAGCGAGTCCCATTGTTTAATGGCATCATCGGCATTCACCACGTGTCGCTGGCATTCTGAGGAGCGGAACGCGGCAAACACTGCTTTCTCTTCAGGGCAAACCATGACCGAGGTGCTGGTGGCATTTCCAACCAGACTACGGGCCTGATCGAGGAAGACCTTGGATGGTGAACTGGTAAGAACTGTGCAGAACAGAATGAGCAGTAACGCAACTGCCGGAGCAGTGACAAACGAGAAAATGAATGCCTGCCCGGATTTCCATAAAACGTCGCTGATGTAAAATTTCATGTCGGTGTTTCCTCTTATCGGTATTCAGGCCCAGAGCAGCCCGGGGCTTAATTTATGCTGACTGGAGTCCGCCAGATTGTTTCTCTTCAGCGCGGGTATTCCAGCGCGTCACAGCGGCTTGTTCGGAGTCCTGAAACGCCACCGTGGCCTCACAGGAATTGCAGCAGGCGCGAAAATTATTCGAAATCTCCCGAACCCGGATAGATGAACAACCGCAGAAAGGGCAGGGCTTGACGTTATCGTGTCTCATCGTATTTCCTCGCTGGTGGGCTTTATCCACCGAAGCTATTGAGCCGAATTTCAGGTTCATCACCGAGCTCGTACATGTGTCCCATTTCGTTCATGATGGTGCTACTGCCATTGAACCAGGTAACCATGCATCGCCAGTGCTGACTGCCGTTTTCACCCCAGCGGCTCACGCCCGCAGCATCCATTTCGTCTTCAGTGATAAAGAAATCCGCGCCCGGCAGTTTCTCGGCATCAAGGCAGATCTCAGGCTCAACGACGAAGCAGATACCGTTGCTGTTCATGACGTACATACGCCGCTCAAGGGTTTCAGTACTGACAATGACCTGCTTATCAGAAGTAAGGTGTGATTTAGTGACTTCCATGCGAATCAGGTTCTTTGCATTAGCCTGTCCACTCGCAAAAACCATTGACGCATTGCGAACCATTAACTCAGCAGCTTCTTCACCGAAGCTACGAAGGCCCATCAGTGCAAGCAACTCACTACATTCGGCTTTACCGAGGTTGCCAGTAGTCAGATTAACCACGCCTTGTAGAGTGCTCAGTTCAACCGGTTGTGACCGGAGGATGTCGCGAAGCAGTGTATTACCCGCCGTGCCCGGGTCGCTCCAACTGGAGGATTCGGGACGCTGATTTTCAAGAAATAGGGCGCTTTGCAGTAAAGCCGCTGGTGGCTTTCCGGCAAAACTCAGTTTTACTCTGACCGAATCGAATGGGTGCATGACGGCGGTTTCTCCATAATATCGTGAAGCTAAAAACTGTTTTAATCCTATTATCCCACCGGTCGACAATTGACGAAGTAATCGGGTATGAAATGGACACCCCTTCGATAATTCACATATAGCGAAGCCTTTACGCCTTTGTCTTATCCGCAGGCTGGGGAATGCAATAACTTAAGATGGTGATAGTTTCCCCACGCTTTGCTTTAGGCGCGGCACTCTGGCATTCATCATAGGTTTTGTAGTCAGGTATTTTCTGAGAGGTGACACCACTTGGATTAAGACCACTTGAATAAAGCCCAATCACGAGAACTAAAGTAAACATGTTATTACTCCAGAATGTATTGATGGAAAGTAAGTGAGAATGCCATTATCCATTTCTCCTAAAATCCCGAAAAAACTTTTCAAGAAAGGTACTTTTCGGTTACTTCAGCGTAAGCATACTTAGATCGCAAAATGAGTGAATAAATAACTTTGCTCTGCAATTGTTTTTGCTGAACTTCAAATTAATCAGTCATCGATTTCATCAGGCAAGTGAAAAGCTGAGACGTAAAGCTTGCCATCATGAAAATCCAAACCATCTTGGCAGTGATAATCGGAAATTCGAGAGTGCCAATATAATAAATAATAATTATCAATCCCCCCAAGGCCAGACATCCAAGGAGACCTGCTGCTGCCTTTAGGAAATCACTGCCTTCAGGATTCTGGAATGTGAATCCAGTTATAATCAGCGAGGAAAAACAAGCGAACAAACAAGTTCTATACAAAGGCCAGTCCCCGGATATAACATTTTCTCGAATAAGCACTGCCCATATCAAAAATTCAATGCTGAAAATAATCAGCGGAACTGCGAGCACACGAAATGAAAGTTTTTCATATAAAGTGGTAATAATTGATGTCATAGCAAACCCCGCTTGCAATATTCAAATTAATTTTCGTGGTTTTTACCTGCTTTTAACAAACGCGTTATTTCATCAGTAAGGCAGAAACTTTTCCCAGATGATGGTTTCCCGATAACCACAACGTGACCAGTACTTGGAGTTCCCTCTACTTTAAAAAATGCAAGTTTTGCATCGATAATTTTATTTTTCATTGCATCGGTAACCTTGTATGACGTGGGGGTAAATTTTGTGCGTTAATGTTCAATGATAATATTAATCGCGAAATACTGTATCTATAGGGTCTGTTGATTAAGACTATCCCTCTTGAAGTAAAATACAATCATCATTCCTATCTGTATGGAATAGGAAGCCAATTCAGCATATGTTACATAATTGCTTGTGATGAAGGAAAAACCTCGCGCGATTACAAGTAGGAGTATTGATGCAATAAACACTAAAACCCAAACGGTAAGCATTCCCAGCACTGAAAGAAAGTACTCATATTCATTTGGGTCGTAAAATACAAATGCTGTTGAGAATATTGCAATAATACATAACGGAAGTGATGTAGCGAGTTCCGACCATTGAAGGTCAATTTTTCCAACCACCAGCAATGTAGAAATGACAGCGTACTGTATAGCCGATAGAACTGTTACCGGAATCGCAGCTCGAATGAACTTAAAAACAGAATGTTGTGTTTTAGCCTGGTTTTTCATGTGTTACCACCTGTCATTTGTTTCGAAACCAATCATAACCAGAGTGATAGATTTCAGAGTGAATAAACCACTACAAAACGCCCCCATTTATTGCTGGACATCATCCGCAGGAGTGGCATAAAACTCACGACCTGACGCGCCGAGTTTTTTCTGAAGCTTCTTTGTTGCTTCAGCCTGACTTCGGGCCTTGAAATAGAACGTCCTGATAAAATCCCCATTGTTGTAGTTAACGTCCTCTGGATTTGCCCATTTCTGCATAGCAACAAACCGGATAGAAGGCTTCGGGATGGTTTTCACCTCGACATACCCCCGGCCCTTGCAGCGAAAACACACACCGCCTTGAACGTGCCGGAACGCTCGGATCTCACCCTTACCACCCAGACAGCGTGGGCATTCAATTTTATGCATAGCAACCTCTCGACTGTTGATTAACGAATTTCGCGCCTGAAAGGGGGCAGGGATGCGAGGATGTCTTTCCCGTAGGCTTTTGTCTTCAGGCGTTTATCCAGGATAGTCACCGCGCCGGTATCGCTCTCTGTGCGGATAAGCCGACCAACGGACTGGGTCAGTTTGAGGCAGGCCTCCGGTATCGAGATTTCCCGGAAAGCATCACGCCCGTTTTTCTCCAGCCACTCCGTCAGGGTCTGGCCCACCGGGTCGGTCGGAACGCTAAAAGGCAGCTTGGCAATGATGACGTTGTTGCAGTACACGCCAGGCAGATCCACCCCTTCACTGAAAGAAGCCATACCAAAGATAATGCTCGGCTCACCACGGTCGATTCTGAGCTTATGGCGCAGCAGTATTTCCCGTTTTGGAAGTGCCCCCTGTATCAGCAGAAGCGGTGAAATGTGTTGAGGCATCGCCTTGCTGACTTCTTCCATCTGCCTGCGGGAGGCGAACAGCACGAGGCAACCCTGAAGCCGAAGCACCAGTTTGGGAAGGAGTTCGATGATCTCCGCCGTATGTTCTTCATGATTGGTCGGAACCGAGCGCATACGGGGGATGAACAACACGCCGTTGTTCTGGTAATCAAACGGGCTGCGGGCCAGCAGGGTAGGTGTATCGACTGGAAGACCGGCCTGCTCCAGGAATGCGTCAAACTTGCTAAGGGAGCGGATTGTTGCCGAGGTCACAATGGTGGCATAAGCCTTCGACCAGAGCTCGGATTTCAGGTGTTCGCCCGCATAGACCGGACTGCAATTAATCACCACTTCGGTGCTGCGTTTAGTACGACGGACGTTAATCCACCGGGCCATAGGCATACCAGAGACGGTTTTATTCCCGCAGTATGAGGCCAGAGCCTGATGCATACCCGCCAGGCGATTTGCCAGCTCGCCGACAGCCATCTTTTGAAGGGCCAGTTCTTCCTCGCTGATATCCCGCCCGGCCTCATCTACAATCGCCGTCATTTTCACAACGATATTCTGCATCTCGTTTACTGTCTTTAACCCAGGCTTAAACAGGGCCGCAATATCTTCAGGAACGAAACCTTCCGGGAAGCGATAGATGTCCGATTCCGTGCCATTTGGCATTTCGTGATCGTTTCGCCAGTTCAGGGAGCGTAAAAGTGTCCCCCGCAGCTCACCGAGCTCATCACCGGCATGGCCCGCAAGCTCCACCAGCTGCTGCACGTGCTTTTCCATAGTCCCGCCGTAGGACTCTGGCATGGTCATTACCATGTCGAAGATTTCGCTCATGAAATGCCTGCTGGCATCGAGAGAGGCGGAGGTCGCAAAGTGGTTAATTGCTTTCTGCGGAACGTGGTGACCTTCGTCGAACACATAAATGGACTCTTCCTGCGGGGGAAGGATAATACCGCCTCCCAGTGACAGGTCAGACAATACGATGTCATGGTTGGCGATAACCACATCCACCGACTCCAGCAGGGCGCGGGCGAGGAAGAACGGACAACGGTGATAATGTGGGCAACGCTTTTTAGGGCACTGACTGCCAATAGCATTGACCCGACCCCATACCGCCTCATTGATCTCATCAGGATAGGAATCACGCTCTCCTGTCCAGTGACCACCAGCAAAGGCCTTGCTGATATCCTCCACATCATCGCGGATGTAGCCATAGGCATTCATCTCGCTTTCCATATGAACGTCACAGCGCATCTGGCAGAAGTAACGGCTACGGCCCTTCGCCATCGCATAGGAGAAGCTCAGGCCCGCTCTCGCCTGTATTTCTGGCAGATCCTTGGAGATGATTTGTTCCTGAAGCGCAACGGTTGCCGTGGAGATGATCAGCGTCTTATGCTTTTCCATCGCCAGGGGGATCAGCGGCAGACAATACCCGAGTGTTTTCCCTGTCCCCGTACCGGCCTCAATAACCCCGACGCGATACTGCTCCTCAGCGGGGGTAGCGTTAACGACTGCGCTGCAAAACGCCATCATGTCTACCTGCCCGGCACGAGGGGACAGACCCTTTGCGTCCAGGAAGAAGTGATAGGCTCGCTCAGTCATTTCAGCGGCAGTCATCCGGGGTTTATTGTCTGGCATATCCGTACCTTGTCCTCTGCTGCTCAGGAGGCACAGCCCGGCAGCGGCTATCGAAGTCAGGTACATCCTCATGCTGGTGGATGTACCGGGTTCATCAGTCTTCCAGTGAATGGCCTTTAAAGCGTCTCACATAGCGTTTAATTTCAGTTTCGGCCTGTTCCAGTACAGCTCGGTTGCAGTGCTCAAGAACACAGTAAGGCCCATGTGCTGGCCCGCCATCGCTGGTTTCGCAGGCATCAAGCTTGAGCCGAACGGAGGCATCGAAGATAAATTGGGTGATTTTCGCAATGGAGATCTGGTCTTTGTCTTCCTGCTCTTTGGTGTCGATGACATCGCCGTTATACACGTCGAAATCGAGCCGCAGGCGGTAAACTGTGTCGATTGCCATAATCGGATCCCTTCAGAGGATGTCGTAGATGACTGGGACGCGGCCACGTTCTACCTGTTGATTCAGGGTGCGGAAACCACCGTGATCAACGATGTAGAATTCACCCGCCACGGCGGAGCGATGGAAGTCGGCGAGCTCTTCAGTGCCAAAGACGAAAACCGGGGTTCCAGAGGGGACGGTCATGCAGGCAGTTTTTCCGCCATAGCCGCGAACCGTAAAGGTGATTACCCCATCCGCGCTGGTGGGCAGGAAATCGGCGAAAATCGAATGAAAGGCTTTATTCGCCTTATCGCTGAATACGTCGGTCAGTGTCTGCATGATGCGCCCCGTGATCTCGTTTTATGTTGTACTGATACCAGTACAACACGGGCCCGGCAGGTGACGAAGGCGATACGTCGGGTATTATCAGAATGAATATGTCGGTCTGAAATGGTTTATCAGTGAGCCATCAGCTCCGGCCCCGGGACGCGAATCAACGGTCGTTATGCTGTAGCACCTCCACGAACTGTCCGCAGCTGTCGCAGCAGTACTCATTGGCGAACCTGCCATCGTCTTTCCAGTTGTTTGCCCCGCAGCGGCAGAGCAGTACACGTACCTGAGAAGGGCGGATGCGAGCTTGACCGAATTTGGTTGTCCACTGAGGCTCGCCATCAAAGCGAAAAGAGTCAATGCGAAACCTGCTTTCGCGTTCGTAGGTGTTGA
This sequence comes from Citrobacter sp. RHBSTW-00881, assembly GCF_013728515.1. Classification (NCBI taxonomy): domain Bacteria; kingdom Pseudomonadati; phylum Pseudomonadota; class Gammaproteobacteria; order Enterobacterales; family Enterobacteriaceae; genus Citrobacter; species Citrobacter sp. RHBSTW-00881. Next base: position 263,227 of record NZ_CP056270.1, on the reverse strand, counting down.
GGTATTTGAAGTACAGCTCTTCAGAGAGAATGGCATCGGTCATCGTGTATTCCCTGTCTGGCCCCGTGGAGGGTGATTTGCGGCAGAGTGTTGCGTTGCGAAAACTGCCAGGTTGTCGGAGCCATTACACCACGGGTCATACAGGTCACGAAGGGGGTTACTTACCAGCCAGCGCTTTCTCTTCCCTGGTAGCCAGGCGCATTTGCCCGAAACCTTCACGGATCAGCAACGGCTTTTCTTTCTTCCAGCCCTTAACGACGGACTCACCGAAACGACGCGGGGCGTTACCATTCCAGGTGGCTATGACGTGGTTATCATGGACTTCGACAATCACGACCGGGTGGACGACAACTGTTTTAAGTGTGGTGTTGCCCATATTTACCCGGCTAACCGACCAGACACTCATCCCGACTTCCAGCTGGCTTATTTTCATCTTCATTTCCTTCTAAACGAACGTAGTGCGCCACGGCGTAATGTCGTGACGCACATTACCATGCCCGGGGCTTATCAGAACATAAGCCAGGTGGCGTTACCGGCAGTATTTCTGGACTGGTAGGCTTTTGCCTGCGCGTGAAGCAGCTTCCACAGCTGACGAAGTGTAGCAGCATGATTTTCACCACCAGCATTAACCCGCAGTTCGCCGATCTCGCGGGTAACAGTGAAACAATTCCGGCTCTCATCCCAGCCTGAATGTTCACGCGCTTCCACCACCAGATCATTAGACGTATCAGGGCCGGTCTTTGCTGCATTCAGCACGAACTCCGTTTTAACAGTAATACGGCTGGCGTTATCCGGCGCATCCAGAAAGACGGTGAACCCCTCAGTTCGGCGGTCAGTTATACGACGGCTCCCCCAGGAGGTGATCCCCCTCTGGACACGCATCATTGAAAGAGCGTGGGACTCGGTTGCCTGCACTGTGCGATACAGGTCGGTCAGGGAAGAAAGGCTGAAGCTTTCAGGGGCAGTCTGGATAGCGTCGGTCATGGTAGATCCTCGGTTATATGGTGTGTTTTCTGGCTTCAGTAGCTGTCGTTTGCCACGTAATAGGACGTGCCTGGATAGAAGTAGCGGTAATCCGGCTGCATGTCATTGGTGATGACGGATGCTTCTTCCCAGACCCCGCTGGTGGACATAAACTCATCTGTCGTTTCATTCTCCAGCCGCATATAGCGTTCAGGAGCGCATTCCGCCCAGGCGCGTTTCACCGTATCCCAGTTAGCGTACTGGCTGATTTCAATATTCAGGGGCGCATTCTTCTCAGGCTGGTTACGGCGGGAACTCAGCACGAAATTCAGCTTCAGGACGATACGACTGTCGTTGTCAGGAGTATCCATCCAGATCTGGTATTCAGCCGTAGGCCGGGATGACTGGTTTTTGCGGCCCCACGAGGTGACACCGGTTTTAACCTGGACTATCGAGACTTTATGCGCATCAGTCTTGCCAACGCTGGTCATCAATTCAGACAGACTTTTAAACATGGTGCATCCCCAGTGATTATTGGTATGTTCGTTTTGTTTACTTATTAAATCACTGGTTACCCGGGTGACGAAGTCAGAGCCGGGTAAAAAAAGGACAAAATTTGCGGATTAGTGGCTGGTGGTGGTATTGGCCTGCGGGACAGGGCCATCGAACAATTTGTCAAAAAATTCCACGCCACGCTGGTACACATCGCGCAGCTCCATATCTTCACGCTCGGTCAGGCCCATCTTATTGAGCACGGCAAGGCCGGTACGAAGGCGAGGAATCAATACGGTTTCCAGATAGATCCTGCGGCCCGCAATAATTTCCGGGGATGCTTCATTGATGTAAAAATCAACGGTTTTCGTGATGCTGAAGTGCTTTACTTCGCTCATCGTCTGGTACTCCTCAGAATGATGTCATGATACTCGGTTTGATTCAGGGGAGGGGAGCAACCCGGGCAAACAAGCCCGGGCGCAGGCAGCAGTTATTCGAGACCCAGTGCAACGTGATCGCCATCATCAGAAAGGCGAATGAATAGCATCTGCGTACCGCCGCTCAAGCCGAACTGGAGATCCCAGCCTGGGACAGAAGATGTCTCGCATTCACGCACATCGATGACCTGGTCACGGTAGAGCAAGAAGCGTGTATCAGACTTGTCATCTTCAGCGACGTGGGCCATCTGATCAGCAAATTTGTCTTCGAGGTCGAACCAGCTTTCCAGCCAGACCTTATCAGAGACCAGGCTGATACCGCAGGCGGATTCCGCCGTGCCGGTCACAGCCTCAGCGACTGGTTCTACAGAAGTCATATTAAATACCGCATCAACTACCAGTGCCTGCTCTGAGGTCGCCGGGTAGATACCTTGCAGATAAACGCTATTGCCGTTCACTTCGAAGCCGTCTTCAAGACTGATGTCGTCATGATCAACGTCATAAACATCCGCGAGGTTGCGAAGACAGATCAGGTTGGCTTCATCTTCGTTCTCCGCTTCAATGCGCATCAGTGGCAGTTCGCCACCACTGGAGTCGGATTCATAGTAGTGAACGTAGAATACATTTTTCTCTTTGCTGGTGGTCATGGCGTTGCCCCGTGTTGTTCGTTTTGTTTACTTATAGTCTCACGGGGTATTCAGGTGACGAAGGAAATCGGGCATAAAAAAGCGGGGATTTAACCCCGCCAGTTTTGATATTTATAATTATGCCAACATGTAGTTCCAGCGCAGTTATTACTTAGGCCTTGGGCCTTTTCGTGTATTACTTTTTTCTGGCTCTTCCACCGACTCTTCTGCTGGTTTTTCCACCGACTCTTGTGTTGGCGTTGTAGTGGCTGCGGCTGCTGCTGCGGCAGTAGCGGTTGAATCGTCATAATCAGTGGTAGCAGTAACATCACCCGATTCAGTCATATGGAGAGTGACAGTGACAGGTTTGCCATCAACAGCAAAATTGAGACTAACTGAACCTTTCATCTTCAGTAAGAGTGCGGCCCGGGTATATCCATCGGAAAGTTTTAAACCAACAGAAGCTAAAGCATCAGCAATTTTGTTATGAATATCGTTGCTCATTTTCATTCCTTAATGTGTGTGTATTAGCGGAATATCAAATCATAAGACTTCAACTGAAAAAGGGTCAGAAGTGAAAAGTTATTTTCTATACGTATGATGGCACAGGAAGGTGGGGTGACGAAGAAGAATAAGCAAAAAAAAAGCGGGGTATTATCCCCGCAAAACTACACACAGCAATTCAATAAAACAACTTCCAGGGGGGCGATGCACACATCACAACTTCGGTCTGTCAGACGGGAACCGGCCTTGGGCGCTTGTATCCCATTTGACGAAAATTTGGTTTTAAAACCGGTAAATCGTTACTCTTTCTTCCTGCTACCCCGGTCTATCACCGGGGTAGCGGAGTCCGCCATTCTCGGCAGCGCCAGCTGATCAGATTACATAGACTCAGATTTAAAGTTACGCGTTCGCATATAACCTCCTTAGTGTGGGCCGGTTCACTGGATTGTGAATTGTCAGTAACGCTAAATTTGTAGACTTCAGGTCTACAGCCTGGCTTATATAGGCAGGCGCGGCAGTTTTTTAAGAGTTTGAACGTAACGAGAGCATTTACATAAATCCTCCTTTCTGTAGCTGACCAGATTTAACGTCTTTGTCTATTCAGTGAACCATACCCTATTCATGTGACGAAGGTTTCTGAGTGTAAAAATACGTAATAAGCAACGCTATTATCGCTAATTCTAAAAATAGGGCGAATTAAAATACCGGCAAAACGCGGACGTTTATACCGGTATTATTTCTGAGCTGCTGGTGCAATATCGCGAGGTAAGCTGTAGTCAGCGCGGCAGGTACTTAACGGCTAGGCTTGCTGGTGGTTAAGGCCTCATCCTGCGCCAGCAACGTGATCACATCCCCGGCAATCTCCGGGCGGATACCAGGCGATTTATGCGCGGCATGGGCCGCGACAGCCAGCGGTCTCCAGTTGAGTGATGCTGCAATACGTCTGATCTCTTCAATAACCCGGAATGTATCGCTCTCCAGCGCCAGACCCGCACGGGCGGTATCGAAAGATACGCGCTGCGCCGAAGTGAGCGGCGAGTGCTTCTTCAGTTCTGCGGTGATGATACGCTGCGCTTCAGCACCGATTGACGCGCCACCTTCGACGACCCCGGTTAAACCGACGAGCTTACCTCCATCACTGCGGCTATTATCGTCTTTAACCCTGGGTGGCGGGGCCAGGGCGGTCAGATCCACGTCCTGCTGTAAGAGCTCCAGCAGGTCAGCCAGCATATCGGGTTTAATCACACCTTTTAAACCCGCTGCGCGTTTCGCTAGGCTGACAGGAGAACGGCCCAGGCGGGCGGACATCGCAATAAGGCAATTAGCCAGAACAAAGAGGTCATCAACCCCAATCAGTGGCGCACACTCTTGCCTGAACGTCTGATCATCCCGGAATGCAGGAGCTGGTGGGGCCGGTTTAGGCGTTTTGGCCTTTGCCTGCGGCTTGTCATAACCACGTAGGGCTTTTTCTGCACTGTCTGAAACCTTACGGATGCTTTGCGTCAGATCATCACCACCTGCCAGGCCTGCGGTCAACTGAAGCATATAATCGAGCCTGCCGAGCATGTCAGGGGAAGCAAGCCCGGTCGCTATCTTCTGGCTGATGTCGTTAAGGTTGCTGAGTATACCACCGGCGATTTTAGACGGAGGAGTAACAACCGCCTGGACATTATGGCTGGTATGAATTTCCCGCGACACCAGGGTGAGGACTTTGCGCCAGTCAGGTTGTACACCAGCATCAAGCGTCTCAAGGTGGCTTATTGCATTTCTCAGGCTATCCCATCTGGATAGCTGTAGAGGGTCACCGTTCTGCTTTCCTGATTTCAGCCACTGAACGAGGTAGACGAAGTCAGATGTAGCTGAGGCCACCAGCCCGGCAATAACGCGCTCTCTTGCTTGAGGCGTTGTAGGGTTAGATCTTCGCACCGGCAGACGGTCATTTTTATGTGCCGTTGGTCTTTTCATTTCGAATATCTCAACTTGGTTCCATCAACGATAACTCCGCGCCCGGGAGCCAGACAGCATGAAACAATGTATTTACCATGTTTGATAAAAGCGCAACCGGCAGCGCCGTCAAAAAAATGCTATATGACAGCGCTGGTTAGAGCAGAAAGATTCAGGGAGGTTTTACATCTACTCTCGATCATCTGTGAGGAAGAGATGCAGTTGAGTCACAAAGGCATCGAGATAAGGGGTATTTCTGGCATTGTCTGCAAAGTTCATTTTGGCATTGGTGTCGTCGTATACATGCATCCAGCCGCTGTTTCTGGCAATACGACGTACATCAGTATTTGCCGGGTAGAGTTTCCCAATAGCTTCACGCAGACCTTCAATTTCTGAGATCAACTGCCGGGCATTCGCAGCAGGCTCAGGAGCCGATGGGACGAGAACCCGGAATTCAGCGGTTTCCGGCTGCATCTTAATCACTTCAATGACTTTGTCCCGGGCAACGGAATTCCATTCAGTAGTCATGCCGTTGTACTGGTTTCGGATGCGGAACTGGTAAACCGGCTGCTGTTCGTTAACAAGCAACCAGGCATCGGCAAGTGCAAGATAGAACGAGACAGGCCGGTTTATCATCTGGTGTTCCTGAAGGGCTTTTTTATAGCTATGGACATCTTCAGGAAGGACATCAGTGATACTGGAGGTGAATTTTAGCGGATCCAGTGGACAGACCGGGCCGATAACCCTAAGCACAGCAACAGGATTATTACCATCATCAGTAAACCAGAAGTCATTTTCTGGGCCGATATTGAGCCTTACATCTGCGGTCTGATTCTCTGCGAGAACGGCCTGCACCCGACGACCGTTCTGCCACCAGCGTGGTGTACCTTGCATACATACCTCGTACAGGAAATTAGCCCGAAGCCCACCTGCTGGTGGGCGGTCGGAACACAAGTCTACTGAAGGTACTGCTCTGCCTGAGCAATACGAGAAAGAGTACCGGCATTCGGTTCAATCATCTGGATACGTCGGCTGTCCTCCAGTAAACCGGCAATAAGGTGCTTGTCGGTATATGGGGCATCGTCATCCCCGAGCATACGGCGGATAGCAGATAAATCGCCGGATGGAACCGGGTATACCGACTCAATAAAGAGCTGGTCACCGTGAGGATTCTCCCACTCATATGGGGTTTGGGCGGAAGCAGCAAAACCCGAATCATTCAGACGTGCGAAATCTTCAAGCGCCTGGAGGCGGGCCGCAGATTCATCGGTAGCGTAGATTAGGATCATTCGCGCCGTCTCAGGCGATGAGCAGAACAGCAAAATGAGAAATGGCAGCATGTTATAGACTCCTTCAGTTTGCGACTTGTTGAGCTGGCGGTGTGGCTACGCTAGTGAGTTGCTTAAGGCGAATGTTCAGCTCATGAATTACATCATCGCGTTTGCGCCAGCTGGTGGATGGTAGAGCCAGGAGCGCTTCAGCTTCGGACACGGAGAGACCGGCCAGGTGAGCTTTCGATGAAATCTCTGCGTTATATAATTGCTTCAGCACAATCAATGAGTGCTGGGAGGATGCAGCCATCATCATGAAATGGCGAAGCACCGCACAATAGATTTGAGTAGACATATTAAGCCGCCTCGTTCAATGCGTGAGGTAATGATTAATGGCATGTTCAACATAGCCAACAGATTTACCCACCAGGTGTGCAAGCTGCTGCACATGATGATGGTGAACTTCACGGCACGGGCCAAATGAAGTGGTGTAGCGATACCAGAGGCTGCGGCCTACAGAAAAAAGTTCTTTCTCTGTCTGCGGGCGAACTGGATAACAAACAGGACGTGCAGATGTAGTGCGACGAACGTTATTTCGTACTTGATGAATTGCAGTATTCATAAATCACCCCGCGTATGTTTTTCGTTTTGTTTACTAACTTCAGTTAAACACACGCTGGGTGGCTGACGAATAGAAAATCCATAAATAAATGAGCTAAAGATTTAAGCTCTTTATGAAAGAATTATTCTGGGGTTGGAAACCAGATAATGTCCGAAATAGGCTTATTGCCCGTCAGTAAAGCGAGGCTGGAATGCAGTTCTTTAACGACCTGCTTATTATCCTGCGTTTGCTCAAGTGCGGTTATAGCCTTTAGCAGGGTATTTGCCACAGATGCTTTAGCATATGCCTGCGGTGAGCCGATTAGCACCTGACGCATTAGCTCCGCATTGTTAGAAGCCAAATAGCCTTGCTCCTCGGAAATTCTTTCTGCATCGGGTGCTGAAATAACCAATGCGGCAAGTTCGTGATCGTTTGCATAGTTGATAACATCAGATAGCATTTCGAGAGCTGTGGTATCTGTCATGATAAAGCCGTCAGCTACCCACTGAGGAGCAACATCGAAGCGAACTACCCAGGAATAAGGTTTAACGTTTGACATACAGAGACCTCATTAAAGAGAGATATAAGCGTCGGGATTTTCTTCAACAGAAAGAAACTCAATATCTTCGAGATGCATTCCTGCATTACGAATGCCTACCTCGGATAACCACGACAGTATTGTTTCATGATCCGGTTCACCAGAAAAATCAACAAAGGCTGGAAGAGCCCAGTCGGGTGTATAGCCAGCGCTATACATTACAGTGGCAGTAAAGCGCCCAATGTGGGGAATTTTGAAAAGGATGGATGCCTGCTCAGGGGTATTAATTACCATGCCGTGATGATAGACGACATCCCAGTTTACCCCATGCTCCCCTGTATTTCCTCGATAGAGATGGTGGCGGTCAACGGCCCAAAGGACACCTTCGCTATCCAACCAGCAGAAATAATTATTATCTGGGGATAACGTGATCCCAAGGTTCATTAACTCCGCCACCAGCAAGCAAGGGTTAATATCAGTTACAGTTTTAATAATCGTCAGCCCCATCTCGGTTCCGGTAGTAACTGTCAGTACCTTGGAGGCACTGATCCAGAATTGATAACCTGCTTCTTTAGCCTTCGCGATTAAATTAAACATTGTTGCTTCCCATTGAATGGCAGTTAGGTCAATAACAACATGAGGCTGGTGGGTGACAAACAGGGAATCTGACGATATTTCAAGAAAGAATTTAGCGATGAGAAATGCAGGGGGAACAATATGGTCTGTACTTGCCAGCGCTTCGCTCGGCCAACCCCTCGACAGCCCGAAAACAAGTTTCGGTCTGCCTCACGGTTATCTACTGACAAAGGCGGGGATTATTCGGGGTACTGTATGAACTACACAATTTCAATCGGAACAAAAGAAAGCAGCAACCCCTAAACAAATGATTGAGAGTAACCAGAAAAAGGCGAGTACTACTACAGCGCTTAAAGATAGTGGAACGGTTTTTGATAGCATAACGCCCATACCTACACCAAATGAACATAGTGCGATAGATCCTAATTTCAATTTGCTCTTATACGAAATTAACATTGGCTTCTCCTCAAAATAGGTGTGGTGCTTGCCAGCGCTTCGCTCGGCCAACCCCGAGACAACCCGAAAGCAAGTTTCGGTCTGTCCCGGGGTTCCGGGTAACGGCCAGACTTACCGCAGATCTTCTTTAGCGTTAATCATATGACATATGAATAAGAATTAATCACGATACAACTGGATAAAACTCTCCACACGGGTTCCATCACAATAGCTCGGCCAGGCGTTCATCACAGGTAGTTCTTCTGTTGTGAATCTTCCCAGTGCGAGAGCTACAGAATACCAGACCGGGAAAATCGTATTGGCTGATGTCATATTCCCATTGTTGATTAACTCATAGAGTCCGCGTCCATTAGCCCATGCACTTTCTGGTGTATCACCGGCAAGGTAGTTATCCACCCAGATGGATGGTGACAGAGCCTGACCTTTCGCCAGTCTCGCTAACAACTCGTACCACTTCAGATATTCCGTGGTTCGCAGTGAGAGAATCGGGATTCCGCCACGTCTTAACAGTGCTGCCGCAGAACGTGAGTCTACCGGTGCGGCAATTCTATCCAGGTGGTTACGGGCTTGCTTTATCCGTGCTGATATTCCCGCAGGGCTCACTCGGGAGATGTATTTCTCCACCGTCTCAGTAGCTTCAGCGATATCCGGGGCCAACGAACCATCAACATGGAGGGGACATAAAACAAGGCCGGTATCATCGTGAGTCACCCAGGCAGAATTGTCAGTCGGGTTCCTGACGATAGACAACGACTCACTTTGACCCAAGATCGTTAACCTGAATGACTTAAGCCTTTCGGCTATCCAGCTGCCTCCATCACCAAAAACCTCAATGCGCTCGTGACTCATACCGCATCACCTCTACAAGTGCTTTACATTCAGACCTAATCATAACGGCTTCCCCGTTCGGAACAAAATCAGGGCATAGCCAAACCATACTCAGGAAATTTACAGATATGTCGATCTACAAAACGCGCTCAAAACGCTCAGGCGCGTTTTAATCAATCCGATCGTGAAAATACCAGGGGGATAAGCTCAGAATCGTTCTGAGGCGATTCTGGCGTGGTTTTATCCCAATAACGGATCCTTTTGCGAATACAGATCGGTTTACAAGGGAATTTGGCTGGTATGAGACGGAGATGATCCACTTTGATAATCTGAGCGATAATTTGTTAATGGTTTCGTTTTGTTTACGCGTGTATCGGGAGGGAAGTTATTCCGAACGAGGGTATCGACTTCATATTGTCCGTTTCGATAGCCGATCACAATTTCTAAGCGGTACTCGCCGCGACAAAAACCCCCGGAGGAAAACCATGTTGGTTATTCACTTTTGGTTTTCCCCGGCGATTAAAACCAGGGCAACCTCCGGTTGCCCATAAAAACCCCCGGAGGAAATTCATCTTTCCTCCGACATCGTGCGGTTTGATTATTACCATGCTCAACCTCCCGATGTAAAAATAGAGAAAACCGACGCTATCGCTTCCGCTTTGTTTACCTTCCATATTCGCGCCCGCGAAATAGTCCGCTGCATTCCCACCCGATCATACCCGGGCGAAAACACTCGCGATCATATTGCGATCATCCTGATTCATTTCCGCCGCGATAAGTCCGCTATCGCCTGAAGGCTCACTAACAGATCGCCTGAAGGCTCACTAACAAAAATACCAGGTCATCGCCTGGTATTCATGTATATCCGTTATGTTTACTCCAGAGCGGTTTGTATTTCTAAAGCTGTTTTCTTAGGTGAGTTATTCGAAGTGAAAGTGCCTGCCGAATTGCACGGTTTTTTCGTAACTCATCACGCAACCAAATAAGCTGACCTTCATACAGTTCGATAAGCGCAAGTTCTCGCTGGCTTGCATCCTTAAATTTCGCTGGTGGATATGATTCGCCTTTGTTGAGAGGTAGGTATTTGGGAACGACACGATCAATGCCTCCACCAGCTTTGCGCAAAGGTGTCAATCTGGCCCAGCGGATCCTGATAGTTGTTCCTTGCCTGGTTACGTTAAAGCTGTACCGTGCCTTCTCGTCATCAGCAATAGCTTTGTCCCAGTATTCCTCCCGAAGACTATTGGCCTCGTTAAACAGAAGTTCTGCGGCTGAATCAACCGCATCACGAGCCTTTTCCAGATCATTGATGTACCCGACGAGTTGCATAAAACCACCTCGATGTTTTTTGATTAGGACTTAACCCCAAAAAAGAGAATCTCTATTATTACGCCAGAACTCTATGTTTCTGGAGAAAGAGAAAACTCCTTTTCAGGTTCGATTTTTAGTTTTCAGTTCCAAAACAGGAAAGATTGATTCTCCAGTTAAGTATCTTTCTGGGTGTTCTCATTTTTTGCATGTTTCTGGAGAATACAATGGCAATCTGGTGATTGAGCTATTAATATCTATCTGTACGGGTACTTTTATCAAGCCATTTTATTTTAATCAAGCAGTTTGCCAATCTCTATATGATATGGCAGAAAACTACGTTTCTGGGCATTTCTGATTTTTAATAGGTTTCTGGGGAATATAATGGAAACTTACTTCCCCTAATGTAGAGGCGATTAACGGGATGACGCCCACCGCTGCACAAACCTCTTAGTAAACGATTATGTAGAGTCGCTATATGATATGGCAGAAACTTATGTTTCTGGCTTTTCCACTTTTTGTTACCTTTCTGGAGAATACAATGGCAAACGCAGCTGAAACTTCCATCACCTCCCTCCGTCTTCAGGATCAATCCTAAATCACAGTAACTTCATAGTGATTTATGTCACATTTTGTAGGTATATATACTAGTTTGAGAGAGTTTTTTTGGGGGGGAAGTGAAGGGGAGATATGCATATTTAAGTGAAATTATAACTTGTGCTTAAGTAAAATTTTCACGAAGTGTACCCTTGAGTAATCGCCACAACATACCTTAATTCACCTCACCGAAGCATGTGTTTTTAGTATATATACTCCGCGAAATCCCCAGGCGGAAAGCCAATCTAAATGTGTTGCCCTCATACATTACCACCTAATTTCCTCAGTCTGATTTAGGTTAGGGGTTAAGGTTTTTAGGGCCGGATTTAGCCATATATGACGTCCAGTTTCATGCAGCATTTATGTACATATCTGACATTTTAAACGTCCGTATCTAGCCATTATTAATGTCAAAAATGGGGACGTTTTGCCGATAAAAAAAATGGTAATCGATGATCGTTTGAATACCATGTTACAACTTGTTAACGGTTAATTCCCGACGTTGACAGAGGGAGGCCACCTTTCTTTACGTTAGTGCGAACCCCTTTTTGGCGCTCAAATGTTATCGGAGTGGCAGTAATTCATTTTTAACTTGCAGGGTTAACGAATGAGCAATGACAAATTGGTTGTCTGCGGAATTGATATTGGATACAGCAATGTAAAAATTGCTGTAGGGGATTCAGCGGATGACAAACCCACAGTCAGTATTTATCCGGCCTACGCTACGAATGAGCCAGTAGATGATGTGCGGCTGGTAAAGCGTAGCTGCGAACATGAAGTGTTGGTGTACCCAGGAGGTAAAGAATGGCGGGCTTTTACCGAACGCCCCGATGCGCGTGAGCTGCATGACCGTTACCACATGACAGAAATGTACCTGGCACTATATCTGGCCTCACTGGATAAAATCACTGCTAAAGCAGGCAATGAAATCGACCTGGTAGTAACTGGTTTACCTGTCCGTCTTGCTAATGAAAGTGAACGCGCGAAACTGACTGCGAGGCTCACCGGTACGTTTACTATTGCGCCAGGAAAAACAGTGACTGTTAAAAAATGCCTCGTTCTTCAGCAGGGCGTTGGTGTCATCAATGACATCGTTAACAGACCGGGCCTTATCAGTCAGGAAGAATTAGAGAAGTCGACCATTCTCGTGGTTGACCCTGGCTTCTTCTCGATGGACTACATCGCCTTTAAGAGCGGAAGCAGGGTATCAGGCTCTTCAGGTTCATCATTAAAAGCAACCAGTGCAATTATCGAAAGCATTGTGAACCGCCTTAATGCCGATAACCCGGAAGAGCGAATTGATGATCTACCAGAAATTATTGAAATCGCTCTCCGTAACAATGAGCAGTCTTTCTTTAATGGGTTCCGCCACATTTCCCTACGTCCTCTGCTTGAAGAAGCTATTCCCTCCATCGCCAGTGATGTAGTCAAAGAGTTGCGAAAATCGACAAGGGTTCTCGGGCCAGTCCATATCATTGCAGCTGCCGGTGGTGGGACAAGGTTCTACGAACAGACCATACGAGAAGAATTCCCCCGAGCCAGGATCGTATCGAGCCCGTTGCCTGTTGCCAGTAATGCCATTGGTTTCTGGAACTATGGCGTTGACTTGATGCTTTACGGCGATGATTGAGCAAAGGGGGTTTCATGCAAGTTCGAGTGACGATTAATCCAATACTGTTTCCAGAGCTGATTAATTATCTGGAATCAAAACAGTCTGGCCAGCGCAGCAGTTCACTATTGGCGCTGGCAAACCGAGCATTGCTAGCAGGTGACAGTTTTATACCCGGTATCGTCCGTGAGACTTCAAAAAAACGTAAATCAGAACAGAAGAAATCAGTCCGTGGGCCGAATACAGAAAATGAGACTGGTCTGATGACTAGTCAGAGAGACGGCCACTTACCCAAAGTAAATGAGGACACTGAACCAAAATTTCGTCACGTGGTTAGCAACGATATAGTCAATACAGGCCCGCCATTTTGTGTGGGCAGTGATATTCAAGAGTTCGAAGTTAAAGATGACCAGTTATCGACGGCGAACCTTACCAGTAAGCCTGAGATTGCTGGAAAAATACCGGATCCCAATCCTGGAGATAAATCGGGCGTTGGGGAGACAGGCGACAATCAAGATAGCGGCGTTAATGAAAAGGTTACACCAAGGCGTGTTCGCATAAGTTGATGCCGTTGTAGGGTTTGTGGGGAGGGGAAATGCAGATAGCAACGAAGAGTTTGGTGCTCGCTTTACTATGTGCTGCTTACTGCACGAGTACGAACGCCAGGCTTGTAGATCTTCGTGGCACTTCTTGGGAAAAGCATTCCCAGAAAGAGTGTGGCCTCGATCCGTACCTTCTCTACGCGGTGGCACTCACCGAGAGTAAAAATAATGCAGGAACCAAGGGGTATGTTGTTCCCAGCCCCTGGGCATTGAACAACTATGTTTATGGGTCGTATTACCCGACAAGTTATGAAGATGCAAAGAGAGCGCTAGCCCGCTATCTCTCAGCCACTCCGGTAACAGATATTGGAATCGTTCAAATTAATTTTCGTTGGAACGGACAGTATGTTAACCATCCTGAAGAACTCCTGGATGTCGATACAAACATCCGAATCGGGGCAAAGACTTTGTGTGCAGCCATCAAAGCTAACCCTGGCGATATAGAACTGGCGATAGGTGGATACAACACTCAAAACCCTAAGTTGGAAGGCAAGGCTCGTGAATATGGTCAGCGCGTATTACGCGTATGGAAGAGGCTTATCGAAAATGATTAATCAAAATTTGTATTTTCTACAGACTGCCATCTCAATTATTACCCGTGCGCAATCGTTGTATAAAAGCCCTTTTGAGTTAGCAGAAGGAGACCGGGAATTTTTGATAGAGAAATCTAATCAGGCCAAGCTCGCTTTATCGATGGAGAAGTATGACTTGCCCATCTTTAATATCTGTCATGATCCCGAGCGCAAGATATCTACTGAGGTAGAAAAATTCGTTCGTCATGACTCATACATCCTACGGCTTGCCCTGCTGGTATTCAGTGTTCGTGTTTTCATTAATACGGGGACTGTTGCCCAAACGTTCTACTGGTTTGATAATGAAAAAACCGTACAGCTTGTCGAACGTATGGATGATGCACAAACAATCGATGCAATCATAACCGGCAAAATATATTTTAAACCTATTCGTCCATTTGCCGATTTAGTAGATTGTGACTTCAGTACAGTTATTGGAGCCCCCAACCCAACCTTAGAATTAACAGGTTACTTACAGTCGCGCTATTCTCATTGGAGTAATTGATTATGAAGGCTGCTCTTGTCCGGGATGAAGATAAATTTGCTTTAACACAGAAAATGGTAAAATTAGGATTTCGTAGAAAGATCATTGTGCATTCGCTTAATGCAAGTGACCGTGTTATTGATTTTTTGCGAAAAGAGTTCCATCTGAGTGATGTATCAATCGGACGACTTAAACATTCAGAGACGCTGCTCAATACGACACATAAAAAGGTTGAGGCAACCAATTTTATGAGCATCTATCTGCGTCGTTCGAAAGACCCAAACAACAGTGACAACATCGTTGATGTGGTGAGTGCGTTCGAAATCTACCGGGAACTAAACCTTAAATTCCGCCCGGAAGAAGCCTCGAAAATGATGATTGATGCCAACGAGGCCTGGACTCTTGCTCGTGATTTTCGAGCTGAAGAAATACGTATGGTAAGGTGTTACCGTTGCGATCTTTCATTTATTTCACCGCAGAGTTGTGACCGTCCACGGAAAAAACATATTTGTCCGTTCTGCTCTGATACAGAAGCTGAAAATGAAAGCTCGTAAGTGACTAAGTTAAATTTCATAAAAAAGCCCGTTTTAACGGGCTTTTTTATTGCCTGGATACTTCGTCACGTGAATGAGTCGGGTTAGTATTGAATAACAAACCTACTGGTGTCCCAAGGAAAATAAAATGAAGAAAATCTCTGGTCTTGCTTTGGTATCGCTGATGTTAGTTGGTTGCGCGGCTTCTCAACCACCAGCTATGCCGGTTGACAGCAATCCATCTGATGCTTTGAAATTTGCCCGAGCGATGGATTTACGTCAGATCACCGATGCTGGCGATCAATACCTTATCTATAACGGTTTCGCGTCCAATGGGCAGCTTGTCCCTCTCAAAACCCCGGTTAAGGCTGGTGAAAAAGGTGTAACCAACCTGGGAGGTAATGGAGTGGCCGATGTGGCTGCGGGCTTCGCGACACACACATCTTTCATCCCTGTGCTGTCTGTTTTAACGGCCCAACAGCCTACTGCTATTGTTGATGGCGTGGTGCGTGTCGCGTCATGGAACGGTAAATCTCAGGAAGATAATGAGCGTGAGGTCAATGCGATTTTCTGGAAAACACTAACCCGGATGGATGGATACAAAGTTGGTGGGATGTGTGAGGGGAAAGGCGGTGCTGTTGAAAATGCAGTTCGTCGGAAAGCGACGAACGGTGATTGGGTATCGTATGCTGATATAGCTCCAACGTTGCCGAAACCACCTATCAGCACCAGCGGTCAGGTGACATTCATTATCGGTAATGACTGCTTCAACCTCTATGCAACACGAGCCTCTAACGTAGGTCTGGTTAAAGAAATGAGTAAAGAACTGGGTGCTCAGCGGGCTCTGTTCTTACCAGGCTCTCCTGAACATGAACCAATGGTATTCAGTGACGGTAAGCAATACCTGTTCAGAAAGTAAAAAAAAAGCCCCGACATAAAGTCGGGGCTTCTTATCCTGCAAAGCTATTGAGTTTTCAAAACAGCCTCTGTGCTAGATTTCGCCGCATCAACATCGATACTGTCAACACCGCTCTGGAATCGCTCCAGGGAGTTCTGGCGAGATCCATCTATATTCAATACGTTTCCTTTACCGGTTATCTTATCCATATTTATTTCCGACGCTTTAGGTAAAAGTTTCGCCTCGTAAAGTGAACCAATCCACTCTGACAAATCGAGTTTGTTAAAATCAATCCGTCCAAATTCTTCTAACGTCAGTGGTCGACAATCCGGGTTCTTTTTATCCCCCCAGCCGATACCTAACATTGGTCTCCCTTGTTCCTGAATGATGCGACCAATCTGAGAATCAAACGTGCAATAACTTGACCGTTTCTCGATACAGACACCCAGAAACTTTGTTTCACACCAGCTGGATATATGCACGGCCAATTTTGTTTCTTTCTTAACGGCAAGCTTAAATTCATCAGGAGTACAAGCCCAGATGATGTTGACCAGTATATTAGCAATCTGGTACGCCATGTAAGCATATCCAACCACGGATATTGCCGAAACAATAGTTGACGACAATTGAACAGATGTAGCCAGGCCAGACGATGTTACGGCTGCGCCACCGCCAGAGGCCGCACTTTCAAATATCAGATTCGTCGCAGCAGGGCCGAAGGTATCAAGAGTCCATTGAGCAACTTGTTTCGTCAGCGCTCCTATAGCCTGATTCATCAAACCGGACAAACCTGCTTCTGTAGCTTGCTGAGCCGCTTCAGTACCTGCCGACCCAACCAGACTGTTGAAAGCGGAAATAGCTGGTCGAGTTATTGTATCGATGGCATTAGTCATAAGTTCGGAACCCATGTCAAAAATACCTTTTCCCTGTTCGAACATACCGGCTTTTACAGAGACAGCATCAGCAATTTTTAGAGTGTAGTAGGACAACTGCAAATACTGAATCCAGCTGACATCTACGGGCTGATCACAACAATCCACCCATCCCCCCATCGCCGATTTACATTGTGCAGACTCACCTTTAAAAAGAGTGCAGGAACGGTTGGTTTCGTCAGTATCATCGCCACACTTCATTTCATTCAATGCGTAAGTTGCGGCCTGAAGAGTTGCAACTGCTTTGTTGAAATCGCCGCTTGGTTCAGCAGAAGGCTGTAGGCAAGACCCATTAAGGCATTGCACAGCGCCAGGACAAGTATAGGTATCGGTGGAGGAGGTATTGGGTACAACGACATCCGTTCCGCAATCCCATACCTCGGTTGCCTGCCAGCACCCATTTTTGTCACCCTCCGCACCTGTTATGCAAGTGGACTTAATGAATTTACATGCAGTGTTTGCATCGTACTGCTTGCAAGTATTGTTAACGCCACCGTCGGTTCCGCAGTTGGAAACTACCGTTGCAGACTTACAGAAAGGTGAGAGACCTCCGATCGGCGGCTTAGCAAGCTGGTTTTCGCAGATACGTGCGCCATTTATGGTTGCGCACCCATTTGCATCAGGAATGACTGTCTCGCGGCAGGTTACCGTGTAATTCTGGCAATACCCGGCGTTGATGGCCTTCAGCAACGTATCGAATTGTTCAGGTTTATCAACAGTCCAGGCGTTATCCGAGATAATTTTGTTTGGGTCAAAGTAAATATAAATGAGAGCATAACCTTCGCCGCTGCCAGTCACTGACACACGGTTTTTGAAATTAAGAACGCCATTTTGGGGGGTATTTCGGATTTGTGCTGTTACATCTACATTAATCGACTGATCCCAGCTTGTTTTTAATTCACAGGCTCCTGATGTCTCTGGCGGGAAGACGTTTAAACCTTTTGGCCCTGCCCAAACCAAACTACCCCTATCTGTACCACCGACATAAATCTGCATGTAATCATCCCATTTAGCCCTGATGATCTTGGCGCTGGTAACTGCCTGGGGATTGTAGACAGTGACGGCCATTGCCTGTTCAAATATTGTGCAGTTGCCGTCCCAGTAGTTATCACCGACAGTCCCGAGCCAGAGTTCGATGCAGTTAGTGCCGCAAGAACCGATGTTCGCCGCGCCACTATAATGCGAGAGCATACCGGCAACGTAAGGATGGTAGAGGGTGAATGTGCCGCTGACACTTGTGGTACGGGTACATTCGCGATAATCAGGGATATGGTTGACGGTGTCCTTATTCGTCATGGTCTTGGTCATAGAACAATCACCAAGATCTTGCATGTACTTATCCTGATTCTCCAGGAAGTCTTTATGGCCATCAAAGATGGAATCATCAGGTTTAATGTTTGCTGTAGTTTTCGTTGAGCCCACCAGCGTTCGGTAAGCTTCGCCGCGCAGTGAATTTTCGGTTTTCAGATTGGCGTTGGTTGTATTGCCCAGTTTTAGCGTGTTGCTGTCATCTCCGTAGGTTCCTTTCAGGCTATCCAGTGAAGTTGATGAACCTTGATTTGGATAAGCAGAGTTCAAATCAACGGCCTGGCCTTTTCCATACTGAACCGTACCATTTGACGTAGCTGAAACTTGCGGCAGTGTTTTATAGAAATTAGTGGCAGATGTAACGTTTTCCTGGGTCGTTGCTGAAAAGGCATACGGCACGTAGGATACAACACCAAGGTGACATAACATCGTTATTGTGCAGAGTGGTCTGTAAAACCATTTTTTGCGGAAAAGGTTTTTCATTCTATGATCACCTTTGTCGTGGTTACTGATTATGAAATCAGAGATCTCGGTAACTAAATTTCGTCAGCCAGCATTTCTATGCGAAGCTACTAAAATGAAGGATTAAGCAGGCAGCGTATTAAACAGACTGGTTTCAGACAATAAAGAAGGACGGCAAAACGAGGGTGTTTTCAGCGTCTTGAATATTACCGACTGGAGGTACTTATGGACATGTTTGGTATTACTGGCCTTATCCCATTATCGGGGCCAAGCGATTCAGATTATGGTGGTGGAAATGGTAAGAGGGGACGTGGAAAAAATGGCAGAACGTTCAAGAGCAAATGTGAGCGTATGTGGGAGTTTTATATTCTGCTCTATTCTTTACTGAGCCTTCCTGTCGTATACATGTTCGTGACCACATAAGAGCCCTGCAAGATTGCAGGGCTTTATTGCGAATCACTTACTCGATGAAATTATCATGTCGTCATTTCCACCACTATGACCTCCATTGTTCTCTTTATTACGTGGATGCACAGGTACATACTCCTGATGCGACTGGGTTGCACGTGCAGGTGGCGGATCACTGAACATTGTACCTCCGTTATTTGAATCACTATGACCACCAGCGCCTTGGGTATTAATGTTTGTTGTCTCAGACCCACCATAGTTTGAGTTCTGGTTTAAACCATTATGACCTTCAGCACCTTGGGCATTAACGGTCATTGTCTCAGCCTCGCCGTATCCCTGGTTGTGGGTTCCCATCGCGTAAGGGACGCCATCACCCACAGCAGAACCTCCATTTGATGCCTGATGCATCCCTCCAAGGTTGTTGGCCATGCCACCGGTGTTGTATTCGTGGGTTTGGCGATCGGTATTCAGTGCAGTAGTAGCCTGTTGAATAATGGAGCCATCATTGGCTGAACGGTCTAAACCGGCATTATCAATACGGGCTGCAATACCACGGGCAAGAGCAGTATTTCCGCCCATAACCGTTCCATTGTCATTTTCACCACCCGTCGCGAGTTGAATACGTGCCATCATGTCACTGCGGGCCTGGGAAAGTTGTTGCTCAGACGCTCCAGCTTTAGTCATGGCGTAGTAGTTCACAATAGAATCTCGCGCCGCTTCGCGGTTTGCATCTCCACCAAGCGGAATTTCCCCAGCGATGGTTCTGGCCTGATCATGTACCTGTTCATATACCGGGCTTTCTTTGAACGCATTACTGACATGAGAAACGAGTTTATTAAAATCGCCAGTAATACCGCCAAGATTATAGTGGTTGTTTTCGAAATCATTTGCGGCGGTGTTACCCGCTTTCGTCATGACTTCACCCTCATTTCCCTTGTGAATTTGCTCAACTGCACCGCTATTCTGTCCCCCGACAGTATTAACCTGGCCTTGCCCATAACCATCAGACGATGACGCATGTGCTTCACCAAGCGCTCCGTAAGATCGGCCTGTTACTGCATTAACGGAGTTGCCAACGTCCGCTGCACCAGCAACTGCGCGGCCACCAGCGCTTTCAGCTCCACCACTCACGCCACGGTATTGCTCAGATGCAGTTGTCGTCAGTACTGGGCTGGAATCAGCGTTAATGAACCCGGCTTTGGCAGCTACTGCACCGGCAACACCAAGTTCACTGGCTGCTTTGAATTGAGCAAAGGTATGCGCGTCTTCGTGAGTCATACCTAAAGAGGTCAGGCTCGCTGCATCACCGGCGATTTTGCTGGACAGTTCCGGGTGCGCCGCGAGGGTTTGAGTCAATGTTGCTTGTGCATCATGATTACGACCAATGGCTGTAGCAAGTTGCGCAGCATTCATTGTCTGGCCCATTGAGGTACTTGAAACGAAGGAGTTTGCTTCCTGGAAGTTCTTTTGTGCGGACTGCATTCTTTGATTTGCCTCAGCAAAAGAACGAGTCGATTGAGAACTCTCACCTTCTTGCGATAAGGACTGGTACATCGCACTTGCTGCGGTATTGACGATGCGTGACTGGGTCGCACTGTCTATTTTGTGCGACGAGGCGCTGTCTGTAGAACCGTACTTAGCACTGTTGTCATTACTCAGGCCACTGCTTTCTGCCTCTGAACGTGACATTCCACCTTTAACACCAACACCAGCACTTGAACTTCCCGCACCGCCACCGACACTCACATCACCTTTGGCGATAGAGACAAGCGCCTGCATATCAGAAATACCTTGTTCTTTAGCCACAGAACTGACAAGGGCACGATCTGAGCTGCTCAGGCTGGCAAATGCTGCATTGGAAGCGTCACTATAAACTTGCGAATGTCCACCAGAATTCATGTTACTGGCCACCTGGCTAATCATTGCTCCAGATTGGGCAGTCAAGGAACTGGATGCTGAATCTAGTTCTTGCTTAGCGCTGGACAGGTTGTGAGTAGCGACCTTTTTCATGTCAATGGCAGGGAGAGTGCCAGAAGACCCACCCATGATAGTTCCTTGTGTTGGGTTAAATTCAACATCGGAACCACGACTGTTTATCGCAGGAGCGTTGGTGACATCAGGTGCGAGAGTTTTAGTATCGGCAGCTGAAGGTGCTGCTGCTGAGCTTGCAAGAGAGTTAAAGGCAACAGAACTGCCCCAGACAATGAATCCACCCAGGGCCGGGATCATCGCGTATAAATTACCAGCAAGACCTATACTTTTTTGAGTCTCAAACAGGAGCTGATAAAGCTGAGCAAAGCTAAGTCCGCCAGAACCCGAACTGACAAGAATTTGGCTTGACGTATCACGGATACTGTTTAACACATACATGTTGACGACCGCTGCGAGGGGAAGCCAAGTCCATGTCCAGATGATAACGAGGAAGTACTTCATCACCAGTCGCAAACCCATAATACCCAGACCGAAAAGGAAGGCCATAAATGGTGCGAGTGCGTATATTATTCCCTGGAAAATCGGCATAAATGAACCCATCCAGCTCAAGAATGATGAACCAGAAGAAGACCATTGGAATGCCTGTTGAGTCATGGTTTGGGCGCGAGTTACAGCAGCAGTACCACGAAATGAGCTTTCGAGTCCGTACATTGGCAGTTCCCTGAAATGAGGGTACATGACCAACATCAATTGGAAATCACGAATATCAGTGCCACTTATGTTGAAGAAATTCAGTACTTCCTGGGCTTTTCCTGAACCTGAGCATGGCGCACCACCGCAAGTGCGCCCGGATGCGGTATAAGAGCTGGCAAAAGCTGAGTCCAGGCTAGAAGCGTTCTGGGTAGCGAGTCCTTTAAGTTTCGTGTACGCGTCAGAACAGGTATAAAGTGAGCCCCCATTTGAAGATTCTTCAGTACTGGTAGACCAGCCGCTACGTACATTGTCGTAAATAACAACCCGCTGGAAGGAATCGTTCGAGGCTAGCCCTGATACACCTTGATTAGAGCGATACATTGAAGCAAAGGTTTTAGACCCACGAATAATATCGTTGCCTACGCAGTTCTTCACATAGTTTGAAACGCTTGCGTCCAGATCACCGTAAGCACCAGTTTGACCCGTCCAGCGCATTGGCGTTTTCAATGTGTCGTATAAAGTGGCCAGAGTGAAAAGGGGATCCAGAGACCCATACTCAGTCATGCTTGGGACAGAAAATGCCTGCTCCATCTTCTCGGTAGTTGCATACCCAACAGTAGACAGTACAGATGCGGCAACGGCTAATCCCGCTGGTACATTATCAACAGCACGAAACTTACCCGTTGTAACATCTTCAATGTTGGTGCGCATCGATACACTGAAAAACAGGTAATACATCACGACGGCCACACACATATGAGAAAGGGATAATGATTTCCCGGCTGATATAGCAGCAGCAAGCACGACACAAATTACACCAATGAGTGCTGAAATCCTAAACAAGGATCCGTAAGTTCCATCATTCAATAACATGGCAACGGAATTGAATATATTATAAATAAATTCAATGTTGCCAACAGTATATACGTTCCATTCACTCATATTAAGTTACCTTGTTAGAGCGAGCCATCAAGAGAACCTTCAGATTCATAATGAACCTGCGGAAGCGTTGTCATATAGTTGCTGAATGATTCAGGTATACGGGCCTCGCCACCATAACGGGATATCATGGCGTTATAGGAGACATACAGATTTTGCCTTGCCTTTTCGATTAGCTCTCCAGCATCCTTATAATAAACTGACGCCGATTTATCATTTTCCTGCTGGAGCCGTGCGCCGGTCGCAGCAGCCGTAAGCATTTCGCTGAGGTAGTTATAAGCAGCTGAATAGGCTATGACAGGAGATAGTTCACGTATATAGGAATAAGATGCGGCTAAATCATGACGTGCAATTTGAGTCGCTTTACTGGTAGCACCAGCTACGTTGTAGTAGTTTGCTTGCCGTAATTTAGCATCCCCAGGGTTTGAACCAGTTCTGGCCGAGCTCAAATATCCGTTATCGATAAAGAAGAGTGTGATATTGGCAGCGAGACCTTTAATTATTTTGGTCTGTTTTTTGGGATTCTCACAAGTACTAGTCTGACCTGAACAAGACCAGAAATCGAAACTATCATCACCATTTATAAAAGAATCCAGGACATTTGAAGTTGCGAGTGGAGCAATCCTAACCACACTCTTTTTAGCTGACCCATCTTTATCTGTACCCAACTGGCTACCGACGATGATGGTGCCGGTCATAGACATAATAAGTTCTTTTTGCTCATCTTCGGAGCCGATGAATTGATTACTAAAGCTACCATTCTGGAGCAAACACCACACAATGTTACCGTAATCGTCACATGCCTTTCTTTTCCCTGCCTCTTGTTTTTGTACGTCGGGTGCTTTACCACCACCCATATTGCCCCACATGGCTTTAAATTGGTCTGAGAGGCCATCAGAGGACAGCTGAGAAGATACAGCAGCCTTTGCACTGTCACCAAATGCAGAGGCAGTGTCGACTAACAACCCCTTCGCTAACTGACACGAATTTGCGGTCAGATCGTTCATCTGCTGGATGATTGCCTGCATTTTCGAAATAGCATTATCCAGAACGGCATCCATAGCGTTCAGGGCCAACTGGAAAGCTAGACCGGCAGCATTAGAAGCAATATTACGTAGCATCTGGACGAACTGATCAGCGTTGATGAACGAGAATGACCCGCCGAAAAGGTCTATCCCTCCACATCCTCCCGACGCAGAAGGGAGACTAATACTAATAGGTGTCAATGTACGGAGCTTATTACGTAGAACAAATCCGCCACCGGTATATCCATCACGTGTAACGCTCTGATAATCACCGGGAGCTGTAACATTCGACATAGAGCCGAACATACTGTCTAGCTGAGTACTAATGCTGGTGGCCTCGCATTGAAAAGCTGTCAACCCGGAGAGGCAGATAGAAATTGCAAGAATGTTTCTACGGAATACATTCTTTATATTATAGTTGCGCGAAATCTTCATTTTTCCCCCGGGTTATTAGCATTTGGGTTAGGTGTCGAACCGTAGCCAGCTTTAGCTTGTATATATTTGATAAACTCATCAGGTTGTTGAGTTAGGTCTTTAGGCATGTCATTCAGAATGTTTGAGTCGATATAGCCGGTATCGTTATATGGCAAGGTGCTCTTATATTGCTGGTCAGAAATGATCCCTGCATCGTGGGCAATAAGGACTGTTCTTGAAATTAACTGGTCTGCACTGATAGGCCCAAATGAGACAATGCGTGTTGTAGATGGCGGGATTGCCAGAGCTATCGCAGGTGCGTTTGATATTTGGAGCTTTGATGCCTGGCCAGAATCAGGCCTCCAGTCCGGGTAAATATTCCCTGGAAGAGGTTTACCATCAAGTGAAATTGGGATGACCTTCATGTCTGTCATGAAACTAAACGTATTCATAACAGAAGCTTGCTTTACGCATATGGAGCAGTTTTCCCCACGGAAGAAGAAAAACAATCCTGCTTTTGTCGCTACGTCTTTTATGACCGTTCTCGAATTGTTTTCAGCTTCATTCGATTGATCCATTGCCCCAAATGTTGAGGTTGAGCGGCGGCTATTCTCATCTATGAGGGGGTCGGTAGAAGTAACCAACCTAGCCATATCAGTAAAGCGGCTGGCTTTATCCAGCATAATGCGTTGGGCCAGAAAATATGCCCTAACGTTTTCTTGGGTAGGATTGTCGATGGCCTGGTTGCGTAGTTTCTGAATGTTTTCATTAAACCAGGCTACGGTGAACGGAGCCGGGCCGGGCTTTTCAGTTGCGGCAGGTTCTGGAGTCGACTCCATAGGTGTTTGAGCAACCTGTTTAGGCGTTTCTTGAGGCGGTAAAGTCGGCGGAGGAGGTAACTTCACTGGCTTTTTCTTCACTGGCTCAGGTGGCGATTTACGCCAGAACCAACCTTCCTCTTTTCCATTCAGAAATGCCTGACCACCAGCGAGGTCGTCACTGGTGGTCTGAGGGGATTGAGACGTTGGGGTGTTACCCTCATCCGCAAGAACTGAGGTAGAAAAAGCAAATCCCACTAGCAGGGGAATAATGATTTTAGTTAAAAATTGATATTTCATCGGAATTACCCTCGGAAATTATTCTTGCGATAGACTCCGTCCAGAAAAAGCTATTTTTTCCACTAAAGACCCTTGCACTTTCAAGTTGGCGAGTTAATGCATAATGCCTATATCTGACCTGTCCTATACGTTTGGCTACACTATCCGACTTAACACCAATTTCGGAGCAAGCCTCATCGAGAGTCATGCGTGTTCCATATTTACGCAACAGCTCATCAGTAACTATGTTCTTAGGGTCGTCGTTAACTAATACCGCAGGGATTTTGTGTGCTGGCATAAGCATTGCCCTGTTATGAGAACATTTAAGTGTCTTCATAAAACTCCCTTATCAGAAATACGGACGGCATTACGATTAGTTTGCCATATGGGTTAAAATAACAAGTTCAAAAATGGCAACGTTTTGACTGTAAAAATCAAAAGTAATTTTCATGTGCATCCGTTTTGTTTACATGATTTGAAATCAGCAAATACAAAAAAACCCAGTCCGAAGACTGGGTTTTTCTGTGTTAGCTAATTAAAAGAATTAGATGCTTTAAAGACCAAAGTTATCTTTAAAATGGCCTTGGTTCTTCCAGGATGAATTCTCCATCACACAGCATTCAAATACTGTATTCAGGCCGTCATCTGGAAATTTAAGGGCATCGTTGCCTATACGAATGATGTTACCGATGAGTTCACGGGCTAACTGAGAATTACGCAAGAAACGCGTAAAGAACTCATTGCTGATATGTTTGCCCAGGTTATAAGCAAATTCAAGCAACGTTGCATCGTTAGCAGTCAGCACCGCACCAGATTCAGATGCGTAATAAAAAACATTCTCTTGGCAACCGAGGTTTTTCATTGCGCGGAGAAACAACATTTCTCCTTCCATATCCATAAGGCGAAAAATTATATCAATATCAGATTCATCGTTTACGACAGCACCGACAGCATCATAAAGTACGGCAGCGGGAGCTTGTTCAAACTCATCACGTTCGTAATTCATCAACATACGGTTTTGTGCGTTATTAAAGCTATCAATATGATCTGATTTAGCAGTAGTTGAAGTATACATGAGTGACTCCTTAGAAATTTTCTACCAGACAGTTTGTTCTTTCATGAAGTCAGCCTCATTCGCTATAAAGCGTTTTGCTTCATTCATCGCCGCATCGAAATGTTTATTACCCAACTTACGTCCTAGATCAGTTATCTGTTCAACAAGAAGAGCACATTCAGGGTGAGTAAATCGTCCACCACCTTGGCAGTAAGTTAAACGAGTAACCAGCATTAATGCCTTCGACTCATTTTGTGTTACATGAAAGATGGTTTTCTGAGTTCCTATCCCTCGTTCGTTCAGAATATTAATGGTATCCATATCGGCGAGTAGTAACCTTAAGTCCTGCAAATCTCTATCGATTGAATGAGGTCGCAATGACATATCGCCAGACACAAAACCATAGATATCCTCGGTTTCAGAATGAAACATATATACCTCGATAAATTAAATGAATTAGAAGATACCCGGCTTACACCGCAATAGAGCATTAAATATCTGCTCACGAGCCTCAGAAGGATTTACTTGTTTTGCAATTCCTTCAATCCACTCATCAACCGGCAATCGGGTAAAATGATGGTCTGTATTGCGAATCCTGATTGCAATGACAGCCCAGTGAGCGAGAGCATACTGAATATAATGCTTATCGCCTTGTGCAACTTCACCGCGTATTCTGGCGGTGCGGTTGTTATACTCTATCAACGCGCAGCCACTCATACAGACTCCAGTTATTAATCTATATAGTTAAAAGACAATTCCATCATCAATCGCCGTCAGGCTTTCGATCTTTGAAATGTCGATGAAGTTAAATCGTCGTACATTGTTTGCAGTAATAATCCGACCGTCATTAAGCTGAATGATCTCACTTTCTTTATCAGAACGTGATGGCCATGAAGCGATAACAGAGTCTTCAGTAATTACATAATGCCGACTATTTGATATAAACAAAATGCATGGGATATCCATTAAATGAGACTCCAGACATTCAGTCTTTAAAGATTAAAATTCTGTAGTACCAATCCATACATCATTAATATATGCATCGGCCCCAAACTCAACACCACAAGGCTGTACTTTATCCAGGGTTTCGAACGTCCATCCTTCTTCAGGAGGCCATTGGAAAAGCAATGGCGCTCCATCCAAATATTTTATGGCGAGAACCCCATGACGAAGAGGTGCGAGGATATCTGTTTCACCGGGTCTCACTTTAACCCAATAATGAATCATGATGTCACCTTTATTGATTTACCCGAGGAATGAATTGGGTTTGGGTGGTTATATCAGACATGAGTTCATAAATCTTGTATGGCCACCAATTTGAATCCATATCACGGAAGAAATGAACCTCAGTGATATCGGGACACATCGGATGCCATAGGTTAAAAACCATAAGTTCAGATGCCTCAACCTCAATGAACTGATTGATTGAGGTTTTCCTGAACTCATTCGTGGAAATAAACCCTATTAGATCCTCCAATTGATTAAGCAATAAACCCGCTTGTAGCAGTTCAGAGGAACTATCGAAGTCATGTTTTAAAATATTCATGTTAGTCTCCAGCGTGGCACGAAAAAAACGCTGACCGAAGTCAGCGTTTGTATTATTACAGAGGTTTATTCTTAAGCGGCTTCGCAGCCTCTTTAGGATAAGTGTGATAAAACGCTTTTCTGTATTTTTCGTATCCAATACGTTGGGATGCAACATGTTCCATATTAGTGGGAGCAGTAAAGTGATGACACGCAATCAGTCTTGCTTGTTTTGCCAATTCACTTGACCACTCGTGCAGGATTTCCATCCGGGTTTCGAATGGATCAAGACCCGCTATTTTGCAGCAACTCGTAAATGAACATAAGTCTTCCTGATTTTCTTCCGAACAAATCCAGAGGATTTCATCCACACGCTGCTCACCAGTACTACGGTATGCAGTCATGATATATATACTATCCCGAATTATTTCGTAAGCCATCTTTGATGAAAAACGAAGTTCATAATTATGTTCTGAATCGGCTGATATCAGATCATATTCACTTTCAGTGGCATCGAAAATACTCATGAATGAGAGTTGATTTTCGTGAACCACTTTAGATTTTGCGGTTGCAGACATAATGATCACCTTTAAAATAAATTAAATTAATTTAGAAAGCTAAAACGGAAATTAAAATACAGATTAAGACATGAGAGCTTTACGGGTTACTTCAAAGAGTTTGCTACGTAAGGCAGAAACAGAACCGACAGAAACACCGGTATCACCAAAAAGACTTTTCATCATGCGGTCACTGGCATCACCGAAACCGATGCCAATAACGATGATGTCATCATCTTTAGCGCTTTGTATCATCGCTCGCGCAGAAGCCATATCATCAGGCTGGCCATCAGTTGCTATAACCAATACATGGCGATCCGCTTTAGCTGACGTCAGGTCTGCAAGTGCAGGCCATAACGATTCGCAAAGAGGAGTACAGCCTTGCGTACCAATACCAAACTGATGAGTTCCTATAGCTGTCCGTAAAGTTTGCTCCCGTCCTTTTAACAGACCTACGCTATTATGTGCGGCGTGTGGGAAATGGTATGCCGAGGTAGTTACCCCCTGAATACCATCGAGCGCATACAACATTGATACAACAGCGGCTTCAGCCTCTTTAACCGACCGGCTCATTGACCCGCTAGAGTCCAGCAGGATAGTAAAAGCAGAACTGACATCTACTGCCTTGGACTTATGTTTAAAAAGACGCGTATTGCCCAGCATGGCACTGGTAACCAGTCGAGAATCAAGCTTACGACCAGTTTCACGATGTGTTCTTCTCACCGCTCTTACACCCTGTAACAACCCATGAAGTGATTGGCGTAACCCGGTAGCCATCTGCACCCCTAAACTTACGGATGCATTACCGGTATCGTGCCGCTTCGCAGGTGCTACTGAATATGGAGTAGGTGAAACGATACGTTGATGCGGGGGTACTTTGTCTTTGATTAACTGATTGAGCTTATCTGAAGTGTTCTGTCCAGTACGGCCAAGGTCATTCGATGTGGTTCCTTCGAAAGGGTCTTTACCGCCCTGGGACATGTTAACGACAGAAGCTTCACCCGAAGCATTTGAGCCCGGTTGGGAAGCTCCGGCTTTGTTGTCACCAGAGTCGGAAGCAGGAGTATTACGATTAGCTGACGTTGACGATGAGTTATCGTTTTCATCATCGCTATTGTTTTGCCCATGTTCTTTATCTGGTGCGCCACCGGTATTACCATCAGGATCTGAAGAAGGCCCATTCTGACCGGCTGACGATGACGGCGAGCCGCCATTACCGCCTGAACTTACAGTCTGGCCATCCCCATTTTTGTCAGAACTGTCGGATGACTGGCCCGGCTCTGACGAACTGTCATCGCCTTTGCTGTCACCATAATCAGCGCCCTGATTATCATCCTGCGGAGGTTCTTCTTGCTCATTAGTTTCGTTAAATGCATCTACTGCGAGGTCATATAACCGACATGCAACTTCAAACACCTTTTTAATCGAGGTTGCTTGTACTGCTTCAGCCATAACCGTCATAGCTTTGTCGTACAGCTCCAGCCCGAAGATGCGTTCAAAGTCTTCACGCACTTGCTTTGTTGGGATAGTTAAACCGTTGAAGCGGTTCAAACCACAAGTAAGCAGGGTATCCAGAAATACCGATGAAGCTTTATCACAGGATTCCGCTTCTTCACTGAACAAAAAATGATTCAGTGAATTGAGATACTTCAATGTACCTGGATAGCGACAACTCATCGCACGTTCAATGCGCAAATCTTCGCAAAGATTGACCAGGTGTCTAAGTACCTCAACGTTGTATTTATCCGACTCCATATGCTCTTGAATGAATATCTTAAGATCACCAAAATCAGTGAAACGGATATGTGCTGCTTCATGTACGGCATACCCTAATAACGGATTTGCCAACATTTCAGCGTCCTTGAAGAATGGAAGGTTAATAAGAAAACCAGCACCAGTCTCCGTAGCATATGCTTCATTGCCGCCAACAGAAACATTAAGACCAATCTGAGAGCTTAATGCACGTGCGACAATAGGAAGGGAATTATAAATACCCATATATACCTCACAATAAATTTAAATAGATTAATTAGAAAAAAGGCCCGGAGTGGGCCTTTTATTTTTAAAACACCATTATTGTTTCGTCATCATCGAGTGAAGACGAAATTACAATTTCAGGCTCTTTTCCATCAATGACTTTTTCAGAATCCAAACCCGAAATAAGAGCTGAGTCTGGCAGAGAGCGGGGTACAATCGAATCACCGCCCAAAAATGAATCATCATCGACTATAACCGCACTAAACGCCGGTATTACAGCGTCATTAACAATTCCATGCTCCTGGGTATCGGACAAGTCGTTAACGTCAGTATCAGCCGACGTATTAACCGGTTCGATTGCCAAAGACGTATCAGCTGAACCATTGATTTCTACCAGAACAGATGGGGCTTCAGCGAGTGAATCAACGCTTTGCAATCCGATCGGATCTTCTACTACCACAGCAGATGCAAACGCATCTGTATGCGGAGGAGGAAGCGTTTCTACCTGAACCTGAGTTGCCGAAATGGCCGCTAAAGTCATGGCATCATCATCTCCAATAAGGTTCATTGAAAGTGATGGGTCAATCGCATCGTTACCATCTGTAGTACTGGCTGATGACAGCAGTTCTACAAACTGTTTTGCATGAATTGGGTCGCGTAGGTTATTGAGGAGAGAGAGAATGTCGTTATAAGGTTTGCCCGTCACTTTGCCGGTTAGCGGAATGTCTTTCATTACCTGATTAACATAGTCGCTAAGAGACTGGACGCTTGGTGCGATGAAAGCTAGGGAAGCGAGTTTATCGCCGCAGCGGCGTAAAGGATTTAGTGTGTGCTGAGAAAACGCATCGGGGTTCCTGTTTTTAAGGAAACCTTCAACAACATCAGCCACATCCTCATAAACTTCATCCGCTAAACTTTTAACTTGCCCAGTTAAACCATCCTGAATGACACTGTTACCATAAGGTGTGATATGAATCGCAGTAAAGCCAAATTGTATCTGGCTATCCATATAAGACAAATCGATCGCAGCATCACGCAAAAGTATAGAGCGATACTTTTCTTCAAAAGAATTAATCCAGCTATTAAAATCAGCTTTCATAAATTCCTTTTTGTAATCGTAAAACTCGCCCTTAAGTACATTCAGTTTACCAATTAAATCATTAACCTTGTCGGCTGGAATTGCATAGCCTCCCATAAATTTAATACCCGCTTCAAGACATAAAGCGTGAGCTGAATTCTTCTTGCGGGTAAATGGATTGATGAGTTGTGGGTCAATGATTTTCTTGCTACCTAATGAAACAAGTACATCAGGTGGCAAATCAGCACTGTTACCAAGATCTTCTCTTTTCAGCTTACGACGACCACTAATACTGGTGATATCAGAAAGAGAAACGAGAATAAGTTGTTCCAGAACCTGAGTGGCATTGGATTTGATAGTCATGACATACCTCATTAATTTAAAATTGATTTAAAAAGAATTAAAAAACCCCAAGCGGGGTTTTATTTAAGTGCTTCAGAACCGAATACAGCTTCAACGATGAGATGCAAAGATTTTTTATCATCTGCTGATGCACGATTACCAATCTGATAATCGAAAGCTGTTAATAATGCACGTGGCATCTTTGCAGCTTTCATCATTGAGTAGCGGTCAAGCCAGGCCACCAGCGAACGAGTTGAACACGTTACTGATAAACGAGTGTCGGGAAGAACACCGTCCGGGAGTTTTGCACTGTTAGTATTGACACTAGTGTCAATTTCACCGGTGATATTCTTGCCTACAAAAAGACCGCGAATCATATTCGCAACGTCAACAAATTTCTCCGCGACTTTGGTGTCGGGGATATATTTGGTAATCAATTTAGTCTCGGTTTCTTTTGGCATATAGTCAGCAGTGATAAACATATAGCGGTCAAGGTTGGCCACATTTAATGTTTTCACACCGCCATAAACGCCAGTAAAATCGCCCTGACCAATTGAGTTAGCCGTTGCAACAAATCTGAAGTTCGGGTGCTGTTTAATTACCTCGTTGGTTTCAGGAATAACTAAATTCCCTCCTTCGAGGATGGCGTTAAAGGCATTGGCACAGGATGGGTCTAATTGATCGTACTCATCGAGTAGGAAAATCAGTCCATACTTGTACGCCAGCGTCAGTGGGCCATGAACAAAAACAGTCTTGGTATCACCGGTCAGTTCATTACACTGAAGCCGGAGACCGCCAATGAGATTGTTAATATCCAGGTCTTGTGAAGCTGTAGTTTTCATGACAGGCCAGTTAAGTCTTGCTGCTACTTGTTCGACAACACTGGTTTTGCCACAACCTGTTGGGCCAGAGATCCACAGAGACTGATTTTGTGGATAGTTAATCCACATCAGTACAGATGAACGCAAATACGCTTCAAAAACATAGTCGTCATTCTGTTTAGGCACGAATGCACTAAATGGATTGGCTGAGTCAAATCCCTGGAACGGTTTAACTTTATCCATCTGATGATCTGGAACAACAATACCAAATACAGAAGGGTGGACAGGTGTAGAGCGCGCCATGATTTCAACAGACAGGTTTGCGAAATTAGTAGTCATGATATACCTCATTAAATTAGATAGATTTAAAAATTAAAAATTAATTAAGAAGAATGATGTTATGCAGCAATATCAGCACGTACTAAATCGACATGCTTATAATTGCGGCTAACACTGCCACTGTTATCAACACTGGTAACCTTTGGTGCATACGTTACATAAGAAACGATGCCTCTGGCTCTCAATGCAGAGACCAGAACAGGCATAAAATAGGTTTTGGCATAAACAAGTACACCATCAGCCTTATATTTATTACAGAGTGATGTAGCGATTTCAGCAAATTCTTTAGCTTTATCGGTCATAACATCTTCTGAAGGACAGGTATTAAAGGTCAACAGTTCACGTAATGCGTGTGATACTTGCTGATCGACATCAATAACGCCCATTTCCCGTTGTTCTGGGGATGCAAGATATGCAGTCATATTTACAAGAAACATGATCAGACTCCTCATTTAAAAAGATTAGTGAATTAGATGAATTAGGCCTTGCATGAAGGCTGAAGTTAGGTACTAGTTTCAGTTTGGGAGTGACTGAGGCACTTGTTGTTGTCTACGTGACAACAAAACACCTTTTTCGACGGACAAAAAAGCCTGCCGCTTATGAGAGCCGCAGGCTATCGAATTTGTTTAGGCGAAAGAAATCCTTGTGAATACCAGGAGGTATTCAGGAGTGGCTTGAGC
Source organism: Citrobacter sp. RHBSTW-00881 (assembly GCF_013728515.1). Lineage (NCBI taxonomy): Bacteria > Pseudomonadati > Pseudomonadota > Gammaproteobacteria > Enterobacterales > Enterobacteriaceae > Citrobacter > Citrobacter sp. RHBSTW-00881. The sequence goes on along the minus strand of NZ_CP056270.1, from coordinate 229,806 downwards.
GCCGAATTTAGAAGGTGTTTAAAGGCAGTTGCCTGAAGTTAAGCGGACTAAGCCGCTATTTAAAGATAATAAAGGATGTGTAATTGGTCAAGCAAAAAAAAAGCCCAGTTTTAAACTGGGCTCAATAATTAAAAAACAACGTATTGTTGGGCTGAGTCTGTCTCTTCTGCACCAGGAGATACCAGTACGGAAGTGTCATCCAAAGGAATGTAGACAGTATCAGTCAGAGTTGATTTATATTCATAGGTACTTAACGAATTTCGTACCGATGACTGACCGTAACATTCTGGATGATGTTTGGGGTCAATAGATAATTTATCGCAGATTCGTTTGTAGCTCGGTTTTTCCGGTACGCGAGACTGAAGAAAACGAAAGCCAAAGCCATCGATTCTAACCAGCTCGTTATAGGAAAAGCCAATAGAAGCACCTAGACCCTGGATCAATAAATTGACCGCGTTCTGGTATTCTTCGAACTGCTTTTTCTTTAAAGCCAACTCTTTCTCCATCTGCTGCAATGTTCCAACTTGTCTGGCTATGTCTACCACACGAGCTTCGAGGTCGTCTGGAAGCTTAAAGCCTTGTGTCTGAGACATGATTTCAGGGTCAGAGATAAGCAAAATATCTTTTTCCTTATCAAACGGTAGAGCTGTTTTTGTCTGAACCTTATTCCAGAAGTATTCGCAGGCAACCTGGACTCGATAAAACGCTTTCTTCGAAGGCATAATTTTAAAGACCTTGGTCTGGTCAGTGGCCGACCAAAACACAAGATACGCCTGGGGTGCGCCTGTTGTCAGCAGCTGGTGCTGAACTTGCCAGTAGTAATAACGGAATTCTGGCGATTTGGTTTCAAGCTGAAGAATAGAAAGATGTTTGCTCTCGCAAAGATTCTTTATCTCAAGGATTGAACCATCGTCGAACTGCCCATCCAGCGAAGCAATCATGTAAGGATACTTTTTGTTCCTTACACAGAAAGGCAGGGCGATTTGTCCAATCTCTTTTTCGCAGTAACTTCTGGCAAGTGCTTCAAGCTTTTTACCAGCATCAACCTGTTTAATGACAGAAAGGTCTTCTGCCTTAATCAGGCCAGCGTATTGCAAATAGAGTTCGTAGGGCGTTTTAGTTGCACCAGCCTCCTCTAACAGAATAGGGGAGCATGTTGCTGTCACACCAGTTTTACGCCATTCGAGCCATTCCTTTGAGCCCTGCACAACATCAACGACTTCATAAATGTCAGACATAATGATCACCTTAAGATAAATTTAGAAAGTTAAACCGGCAGTTTCCTGCCGGATAAGTTAAGCGGCCAGAAGATCTTCAATAAGACCTTCTACCATTTCTTTTAGAGGGGGAAATGTCACATTGTTGAGAGCGGCATTGAGCCTCACAAAATCAGATGTATTAACAGCCTCAAGATATAACTTGTGTATTTCCATTGATTCGGCTTGGACTTCACCGACCCATTTGGCCGCGTCGGTTTTAAACTCACCCTTACCCATTTTTTCGATGAAGTTAAGTACTTGAGTAAAATCGAAGCTACCTACTGCGTTAGTTAAATGATTTTTGAGAAGTGACCGACGGGATTTTTCTAAAGATAAGCGAGCGAATGCCAGCTCACTTTCATTCAGATCGAAACTGCTTTTTGCATCGTTTAAAATAGTTTCGTATCCAAGCGTCTTTTCTGCCCGGCTTACTAACTTTTTAATTCTGCGTTCAGCCCATTTTCTGACCCCGGGATGCTCAGACATTTCTTCATTGGACTGCCCATTGGTTTCTCCGGGTGGAGGGAGAATATCATCAGCCGAACCATTTACGTCAGCTGGAGGTGTATTTCCCTCAGCCGTATCGTAAACATCGGTTGGTGTATTGCTCTTGATGTCCTGCTGCTCGGTTGAATCAGGTTCTTCAGGGAGCTTATTAAACTCACCTTCAATAACTTTATCATCAGACTTTGCAGTTCGGATTGTAGTATCCGTATTACCAGCCGTCCTGGCTTCTTGTCTAACCTCCATTTCAGCTTCAGCAGCTGCGACGGGTATTGTTGCTGTACGGAAACCTTCACCACCAGCAGTGTTCAGATATTCAATCATTGAACTCAGGCGAGTACGGTTACCAGGAATTAAGTGTATGGTCTGCTTAATAGCTGACTTGAGCACCATCTTCCAAGGGAACTGAGTCCACGGTGAATACTGCCGTTTCTCCACTTTTGCCCAAGATTCGGATTTCGCCCGAGATTGAGCTAAATCCTGAAGGTCAATGAAAAATACCAGATGACGTCCATCCTTCATTAAATAGTCGACATAAGCCCCCCTGAACATGCCTCGATCTCCTAAAGCACCCTGATCGGTGTTTGTGAGAACGAGTCCCCCTTTATAAGCAAAGGGGTCAAATTCGTGGTCTGGGCTGGAACGACGACCATTGGTTTTAAATGAGTCCTTTTCAAAAACTAATTCAGCCACAATGTCTTCGCATAAACCTTCATCGGTGGCCATCCTGCTGAGCCCAATATAGGACACGTCAAGAATGACACGACCATCGCGTGGAACCAGGTAAGCCTGCTTCTGCGCCGGGTCAAGAGTAAGGCCGCTACTTGCAAGCTGAAGGAATGCTGTTTCGAAGGACTTTGGATTATTAACTGCTATGTCAGCCAAGTAGTTATTATTGTTGACAATATGTTTTGCAAAAACGCATTCACGTTCGAATGAGATGTGAGGTGAACTGGAACCTGCGGATGCAAACATCTTTTCGAGCGACAACATATGTCGAGCAATGCTGTCTATCTTAACGACAATATCGGTGTTCCCTTTATTGTTGTTTGAGAATGAACCAGAACTACGTGATTTATTTGAGTACATATATACCTCATTAAATTAAATAAATTATAAGATTAAAAAAGAAGAAGGTTGCTGAGGAATCAGCAACCAGTCATATCAACCGCGAACTGATGAATATGCGTTAGTTAAAGTTACTTGCCCGGAGGAGCTTAATTTTTCATTAAGTTTCATACGAGCTACAATAACGGCTGCTGTCGAATTATCGGCTGGCAGATTTGTCCAGGCTTGCATGTTGACAGGGTGCTTAGAGGTTGCGGCTTGCGGACGTGATGTCTGCACGGCTCTATTCTTAGCATCCAGCTTCGGCGAAGCTTCTGGTATCTTCTCTACTGAATTTTTATTGTTGTCTGGTGATACAGACTCTTTTCCAGGGTGCAGCTGCTTTTGCTCGGCATATACTGTTCTCCATTTTTCAGAAGCAGTTCTTACCTCTTCATCAGACATTTTCTGCCACTTCATATCGTCCTTAAGTTTTTGCGCTACTTGAGGGGATAGCGAAGTGACGGTTGATGTAGATGGTGGCTTTACAGTTTCATTTGCACGGGTATCTATTGATTGACCAGTCTGAATGATTCGAGCCATGAAAACATGAAACTCAGTCCTCATTTGGTCAATACCATGTTTTGTATAACGGAATGATCGAGCTAATGCTTCGATATACAGTTCGGTATTCATTTGAATATTATCGCGTAGAAAATCCGCGACTTTACCAAATGCTTTTATCGAATAGAACTCGGTCTGAGACTTGCCGCTAATGGACATGTCACAGCGCAAACGGAAATAAATATATGAATCTGCATTGTTAGATGCAGGCACATATTTAGGTTCTATCGCAACAATACCCTTTGCTCTGGATTGCATAGTTTATACCTCATAAATTTTTAAATTAAAAAAGTTAAAATGATTTAGTGCTATAGGCACAAAAATTAGAAAGATTTGTGAAGCATCCAGTTAGAGTGCTGGACTCACTGTATCCTCAACAAGAGGAAAAACACCTTTTTCGACGGCGCAGAAAACACGATGCATGATGCACCGTGTGTCGAATTCTATGGGCGTAGGGAAGCCGTGCGAATGAACTTATTCATTCAGGGATGGCGCGTTGCCGAAATAAAGAGTGTTAAAAGAAGTTAAGCGGGATGCCCGCGATATAAGATTATGATACGACGTTTGGTTGGTCAATCCAGAAAAGAAAAAAACCCAGCTTTCGCTGGGTTTTTATAGGGAGGTTTAGCATAACAAGCGTTCCAGACGCTTCCATGTTTGGATTGCCATGTCGGTTGAAGCATCTGATATCTCTTTATAGAGATCAGTATTTCGCCGTTCATAGTAACCTGGAAAGGTGAGCCTATGCAGGCAATCATCTAACTTTGAAAGATCTCCAAAGTCGTGAGCGCCTACATTGATTTTTGCTCTGATTGCCAGTATATCTCCCTCTATTTTCATGAGCTCAATGAGCTCATGCATTTCGAAGAAAATATTAGACTGATAACGACCAGCATGTTCTTCGCATTCGATGCTATCGCATACGTCACATACTTCAGCGTTACAGGAATGATAACCGCAGTGATTACACGTATAAGAGAATCTCTGGTTTATTGCCCCTGCAACACAGTCTTCATAAATCCGATGTCGGCAGTCTTTCCCACAATTTTCACACTCTGCAATCATTGTGTAATCATCCAGTTCCATACCACCCGGCTCAATGCTACTACCATAGACAATTGTCATAATATACCTCATATATTTAAAAGATTAAAAAGTTAAGGCTTATAGCCTGAATTAAGAATATTTTAGCTTTCGGCGAGTACTTGCATAACCCAAATGCCGCGACGTTTTTCGTTAAGGAGAGTACGATACCCTGTAACCTTACCGCTTTCGTCAAACACTTGTGCTTTGTCGGTTCTTACTTCAGACTCTTTCCAGACTGAAACAATATCACCAACTTGTGCTCCACAAGTCTCAACAGCATTTTTGAGCCCAACAGCCCAAATTTCATGGTCTTTCCCACCACTACGTATTGTGACTAAATACGATTTATCGTTATTAGGATCGTGTTTCCAGTTTTCGAGACCGTGGTAAACAAGCTTTCCTTCAAAACGATGGTTTGCATATTTGGCTTTGTCATTATTTGACCCAGCCCGAGAAACACCTTCAACCATGTTTCCATTAGTTGCTTCATTAGATTTTTTCCCAGACTTGGTAAAGAATGAATTATAAATAACGAGTAAAGCAACAACTACACATACAGTCGCGGTAACAAAACCGAGACCAGTGAACAGTAAACCGCGTTCCGTTATAAAAATTGCCAGCCAGATTGGGCCAAGGAATCTGATATATTCGGCACGGTAATACACAGCACCAAAAAATACGATACCTGCCATTAATGAGATTGGGTCAGACATAGATCACCTATAAATTTAGAATGCGAAAATTTAGCTACCTAAAAGGTAAACTAAACGGATGTACACAAAACTGCACATCTGTTGATTCGCTGGAGTTAAAAGGATTAACAATTTTTTTTGTTTGGGATTGAGAACCAAAATACCCGTTTGGGTAAGCAAAGAGACATGTCAGGTTTAACCTAAACACATCAGAGATGCTCGGGCCTGTAGAAGGCGTAGTTAACCCGGGAGGAGGTCATCCGGTGGGCGCTGGTTGAGCGCGAAATTAACTAGGAAGTTGTGCTGATGTCCGTCAGCTCGGTTCTTATTCATTTAAGCATATTGGTTTAATTTTTCAAGTCGGTTTTTCATGGTCATATTGCAGCCATTTTTCAATGACAACTATCCTGAGTTTTGGCCTAATCAATTGGCATACAAATTAACTCCGAGGTTCTGTTATGGCTAAAGCACCGGTACAAACCGTAAAACAAGCTAAAAAGAGTGGGGCTCAGGATAACCGAACCCCTAACTCTCGTGTCGAATATTCCAATCCTGAAGCTGTCGTGAAATTTACTCTTCACACCCAGGAAGGTATTCGGGTACAGTCCCGTAATTTTAACATTATCTCCCAGGCTCTCTTCAATCTGACCAATAACAGCCGAGCCCTTGAACGGCTTGGCACTAAATACAGTGGTGCGATTGAACGTACACTGAAGGCGGTTAACGAAGTAATCGACATGCCTGAGAAAGAACTGGAAAATAACATTGCTATTCTGAACCGTGCGGTAAAAGAAGAAGAAGAACGCAGCAGCCTCAATGAAGTCGGGTATACCCATCCAAAAGAACATGAGGTTCGCATCAGAACGCCGCAAGCGCTGCGGGTTATCCGCATTATTCAGAACTTTGATAAATTGCACCAGATCATCGATACCCTCTGGTTAAATAACTGTTTTAATCAGGATGAGGTCGAGGAGTTTAAGTCTCGTCTTCATAATCTCATTCGTGATCTGGCAGCATCACTCAAACGTCACGCGCAGGCATCTGCTGATGAGCTTAATCAGGCCAATGGCCGGGCCGCTGAAAAAGAATTGGCTGGAAGCACTGAGACAGAACCTACCCAGGTAGACCAGGAAACAAAGGTGTTGCAGGATGCCAGTAATGAAGCGAATGATGATCAGAATGAGGCCATTAAACGGCAGGCTTAATTCAACGAAAAACAGAAATTAAAAACCCTGCATTGCAGGGTTTTTTTATTACATTGTGCGGCAACAATCTACCCACTGGAAAATCATGTAGGTGCTGTCCTGGCCTTTACCGGTTGGATAACGGAAAGGCCCACCTTGCCATTGGTATGGGGACTCACCGACCTCATGACTGTTTTTTGTCTCCGGGGTAGGGTAGAACATATTCAATTTGTACTGTTGCTTTGGCAACGTTGGGTAAATCTTGGAGCGACAAACAGTATCGTTTCCCATCGAACGGTAGGCCAGTCCACGACGATGTTCTGCGGCCAGCATACGGATCCCGACCAGGCTGGTTGTTCTGGGGGCATCCATACTCCGTACCGATCCAGTTAAAGGATACTGCCCACCCCAGGAACCGGCACACCACCAAAGTGAGTCTATTGGCTGTTTACCTGCAAATTGTGCCGCTGCTTCACCGGCGCAAGCCTGCATTGCTATCACGTTAGCCACAGCTGCTGATTCCGGGTTCTGGAAGAATGCCAGCATCGTATTATTCCAGGTCGGGTCAATCTCCGTGAAATTAATGATATCAAAATCGCTGTATGGGTCGGCATTACATTGACCGGGTAGATACATATCCAACATTCTTAATAACGGCATAGCATACATATGTGCGTTGTAGAAACTTATTGAGAAACGCTCCCGCTGTTCCTCGGCTGCTCCATCGGTCTGCGGGCCAAACTGCAAATCATTACCAAGGTCGAGTGTTACCCCTCCTAGGGATGACATGCACCCGGGTGTTCTCGTTAACTCGATGAGCTTTCTCGGTTCCCACATCGCGGTCAATACACCCGGGTGATAGACGTTCAATCCATCCTTACAGGCACATACTGTCCCTGATGCTGCATTGTCAGGTGCAGTACCTGTCATCGACAGATTAATACCGGCAAGCTTTATCGGGAAAATACAGTTCCAGCAAACATCCGTAATGAGTTTCGCTGATAAGACTTGGTTATCATGACAGACCTTGTTCTGTACGGGTGATGAAACGTCAGCCGCAAAAACCGGCATAGTAAAAGCCAGACATGCGAGCACCAGGGTCTTGGGTGATTTCAGAACTGAGAGAATTTTTTTCATTTCAGCTCCTCAAAATCTTTGCGTGAATATTCATCATTAATGAATCGCTTACTGTCGGCTGTCACAACGCTGGGCACGTTTATCAAACCATAATGTTCGGCCATGCCTGGCTGAATCATGTATAGCCTTGCGAAGTCACCGTATTCTTTCTTGGTGTCACGGAAGGTCTGCCAGCCATCACCATACACGTTTGTCGTGACCAGTATTGGCGTGAGGGAGGCTGGTGTATGTTCAAACTGATACCTGGCGAACTGGCGTTGCCATTCTTCACGTGCATCGAAAAAGATTAGCTTGATGGTAAATGGCATCACAGTTAGCGGGTTAAATCGCCCCCGTTTTGCAACGATATCGCCGTTAGGTGAAGTAATGTTTTGAGGGATAATGACCGTCGGATCGATGGTTCTGGTAGCTCGCTTTGTCGCTTCCGGGAATTCCTGGAAAACCTGGCGGGGCCAGTAGTTATCAATGGCCTTTTTCTTCATGCCATCAAAATCGAGTTTAGCGACACTCTCCTGTAGTTCATCAATAAGGTTCTTCTCTACGACCCCAACAGCGGGCCCGGCCACACCAAGGTCGCCGGTCTTGTCTTTCAGGTACGCGATGTCATAGATGCCTGTCACCCTGGCCACCAGCTCACCATCTTTTTCATGGATAATGGTCGGTACAGAACTAACGTTGTAGTTTTTGAATACAGTTGGATCGAGGTTTACGGCCAGAGAAGACTTGGAGTCGAAGGAAAGTTTCTGCCAGTGGGTAAGTTCATCAAGCAGGTTCTTTTTATCTTTTGCCCCCTGGACAACCAGAGCGATATCCGTGCGTCCATCGTATAACTTGAGAATGTCGGTGATTTCAGCATCGCTGAGAGACGCGGAGACGAGAATATAAATAAAATCACCGGCTGGCTTATTTTGTTTCTCGTTAGTCATATCAGACTTTGCTAACGCTCCTCTTACCGCATCATCGACTAGTTCATCTGTATTTTTATACTCGGGCATTTCACCCATCATTTTTCGATTATCTTTAACCGTGTCAGTAGCGCGGTCGGCAGTGGCATTTTGATTATCACGAGCCGCTTTTATGAGACTGTCAATATCTTTCATTTCAGTTGCAGATAATTGACGCTTAGCTTTTTGAATGTCAGTGACTGAGTAGTTATTAGCCGGTCTTGTCGGAATATTATCTAAGTTGGATACCGGTCTTGACGGCAGATCACTTAAATAGATACCAGTGTTTTCGGCCCAGACTGGAGTGAAAACAACAGCGGTTACAAATGCCAATATCGAAAGTCGAAAAGGTGTTTTTTTTACCATAATGGATACGCTCGGCCTATAATTTGTGACTCGTCTAATGATCCCCAGTACCTGGAATCAAAACTGTATCTGGTGCGCCCCATCATCCACAGGCGACCATTCGGTACGACACCACTACGCGTTAGCTCCTGTTCGGTATGGCCAGATTCTGCTGCTAATGCCAGTCCCTCACCGACCATAGAGCCGTTAATTGCAGTCTCTTCGGGATCAACGGAGACTGTGTCTCCCGCAATGCCATCAACAATTTTCAGCCCTTTGCCATATGGTTGCATTAGCTCAGAATGAAAGGCGTAAATTTTCCCTTTGACGATTGATTTGTCCATTTTATCGACGAGATATATTCGGTACGGAGGAAGACATTGGTTATTTTGTGGATCGATACCAATCTCATACCGGTTAAGCACGTATAGCGTCAGCGGTGCGGTTAAGAAAATAACAACGATGCTGAAAACAATATGTTGCCTCCAGCTTCGCTTTTTACGAAATATTAAGCTCCATACTGATTTGGGTGTATTCATTCGCCCACCGCTATTGCTGAGTGTTGATGGTCTGGGGGATCTTGAGCCCCGTAGGGTAGCTATAAAGGGCTGAGGCATTGAGCACAAGATACCCCGCCTCTGACAGTTTCTCAGCGCGGGCTAATACCAGCCTTGACTGGGCTTCACCTAACGGTTGACCTTTATCGTCCATAAAGTTGATGACTGCAACATAGTCATAGGGCGAGGCTGGTGGGAATAACCGCCCAAAAAGGGCGGCTCCGATGAAACCAAAAAGCAGCGCAATTGCAGCGGTTTTAATCATGCGGCTAACCCCCGCTCAACCAGAATTTCGTTGATAGCCTCTTCGGTATTGATCCCCCGGGACTTTCTGTCTTTGATCGCGGCAACGTCTTTCGGGTCAGTCGAATAGAGAAGTAAGCTGAATGGGTCAACCACAAGTCTGCAAATACCCTGGCCCGCTTTAGAAATGACAAAGATTTCTGAGTAGACACCTTTCGTGGAACGAACGGTTTTAAGGAACCGGTAACCAGCCTCGTCCAGCGCCAGACGTTTATTTGCTTCAGCTTCGTTCACTGCGGATTCACTTTGCCCCAGCAAGAGCATAAAGGCTGAGTTATCTGCGATCGATTTCCCGATACTATCTTTGTAAATATCGTTGATAGACTGGGTGATGGTAATTGCAGCTCCGTTATATTTACGGAACCGGCGATAACCTTTCTCGATGAACGCCCCGATATTTCCTGATAACAATGCCCAGGCCTCATCGATAATGACCAGCTTCATCTGGCTACGGTCGCCCATGAACATGTCCTGCTGGATTTGATAAATCAGCTGAAGGAGGACAACCTGTTTAAGGTGTTCTGAACTTTCCAGTCGGGAAAGTTCAAGTACAGTGAACGGATTTTTGAAGTCGATATTGTTCTTACCAACAAAGTACTTCCCGTACTGGCCCGCACTCGTGAACGGATAGAGCTGATGGCCAATACGTTTAATGTCTTTATCTTCATCTTTCAGCAGTGAATCAGCAACCATATCAACGGTGGTCAGCTTCTTGTGTACACGGACAAGATCAGCTACATGTTGTTTAAGTCGAGACTCTTCGAATGAATTCAGACCTTCTTTAGGAGCTGCCATCACCGATAACAATCCGATGATCAGATCTTCTTCACCGCCACTGGAGTCATCATCTTCAGACTCACCGAAATAGTCTTCGATCAGTTCGAAGAAGTTAAGACATGGCCTGGTTTTGGGATTGAAGTCGAGATAATCGCCCTGGTAGGTCTCACAGATATTTTTGTACGAGTCACCTACATCAATACACCAGACTTTAGCCCCGAGGCTTCTGTAGGCGGTGATAATGTAGTTTGTCAGGAATGACTTACCCGACCCCGACTCAGCTGCGATACAGGCGTTATAGTTAGTATCAGAATCAAACAAGTCCAGTGATTGGATCTGGCCAGAGCGCGATGTCAGCATTAAGGCGGGTTTGTCTGTACCTTGCCAATCTGCATAGAGAGGTGAAAGTACCATCGCTTCACTGAGTGCCATTGTTCGATATCGGCCAATGGACTTTTCTGCTGATGCTTCGTTAAACATTGGCAGAGCTGACAGGAAAATTGGCGCAACATAGTAGGTATCTGGGATCATCTTAAACTGATAGGTGTTCAGATAACTTGCAGCTTCCTGAGCAGCGCGTAACACGCCATCTTTTGAGTTAGAGAAGATTGATACCGTAAATTTGGCTTTGCAAATTGGGTCGTTGTTATCAACTTTTTCGCTAAGAAGATCGAAGCCCTCACGCAAGTTTATGAGTGATGGAACCCACTTAATTAATGGGCCACTGGTTTGCTGAACAACCCAGTTACGTTTCGAGGTGAATTTAGTTTTTTCACTTTGCTGATCAAAGAAAATCAGGCTCATTGAGATGATGCAGGATGATTTAATTCCAGTAACACCACTCATCATATCGCCGAGAAAGTATTGCGCTTGCCCGGGAAAGAATCTTTTCGGGAATTTTCGCGCACTCAATGTTTTCACAAACGTTGTCGGTGTAGGTGCTTCTCCACGAAGCTCGGAATCTGTCGGATCACCAAAACCGCAATAGTCTTTCTTAATGAAAAACATGCGATCGTGGTCGACTAACTGTTCTGAAATGTACTTGTCTTCTTGTGGCTGTACCGGCGTCCGGTCTCTCCAGGAGGCGCTTTCACCCTGGTTGCAAATGGAGCTCAGAACATCGATGTAACTTTCACGCGTCAATGCACCGGGACACAAACCAGTGATGCTCAGCGTCGTTTCGAACACATTCCGCAGCTCGTTAACGTGATTGAATTTTTCTTCACGCATTTCATAGTTATATTTGATCGGAATTTTTACTGTAATGAGAAGCACACAATTTCGGACGCGAGTCCCGGTTCGCTTCATCGGCGTTTCGGTGCTTTTCAAAAGGAATTTAGAGCGGTTATAAATTGCGTTACGCAGGATTGCGTCCCGGCAATCCATACGCAATACGTCCATCCGGTTAATTTTCTGTACGATGTTTGGGCTTGCAACCAGGTCAAACTGAACGATAGTTTTGGCGGGGAAGTTGGAAGACAGCAACGTTTGAAGGTTAGTCATCTCCTTGCCGGTTGTCCCGCTTAAGGGACGACAAACAAATCCGAAACCAACATATTTGTTGTCGCACATAAACAAATGATTGGATTCGTCATATGCACGTACAGGACACAAGTCAGAAAAACGCTTCAGGTTTTTGAGTCGCTGAAAAATTAAAGATTCACTCATAATGCCTCCAGGATTCCCAAGAAAGTGTTACTTGTTCTCGATAAAGTTTTTGAGGCCTTGTTTTGGTGAGCCGAGTACGTAGGAGCCGTCATCACGCACAATGAAAGGGATCATGCTGACACCTAGTATCTGAGCCGTAACTTCACGTCGAGCCAGAGCCTGCATATCGCAGTTCTTTACCTGGTCGAATTTCTGAGTGGAATTTCCGCTGATAATTGCGCGGTCTGCGCGGTAGCGGTCGGATGCACAATACAATTCAATATTTCGCTGCTGGCTTGCCGGGCCCAGAGCTCCGAGCGACAGAACGCTAACGGTGAATTCTTTCGGGTCGAGGTCAGCAAGTGCTGAAAGTGGGGCTGCACAGGCTTCACAACCAGGTGCGGTAAATATCATGACCTTTTTAGGCCCATCGCCCCATACGGCTGGGCGCAAGTCCGCGATATTTAGGTTCAGCTCTTTCATCGGAATGATGCTGGCGTTCTTGGTTATTTCGCTCATGGTGGTCAGAGGCTTTTTAGCCCATGTGTCATAGAGCGTTCCCTGTATAACGAAGCGGCCATTAGAAGACAGCAAATTAACTTTCCCATCAATCTCTAGTGCGATGATGCCGTTAGTAGGGACGACAAAACGTTTTACTTCCTGCGAATTCTGAGGAATGTTCTTGAACGCTTTTTCATTGAAAATCGTATCGATATTCCCGGTGTTTGTTTTTACTGTATCGGCGAATACAGAAGCTGATGCAGAAAGTGCCACCAAAAGTGCCGCAGTCGCGACATGTTTGATAAAGTTCATAGTAACCGCTCCAAATGAGAGAGGTTTCATTTTCACATATTGATTTATTTTGCCGCAGGGAAAAGGGCTGCAAACTGTCCCCAAAAAAAGGAAGTGATGAAATGTTAATATCGGTTTTAATTACTCAATTAGTCCAAATAAAAAGCCACAAAAAAGTGGCTTTTTATTTATGCTTTATTATTACTGGAAGCCAACCGCAAATCCTGCACCAGCTCCAACACCACCGGCTGTATCAGCCGACATGCTAAAGCGGACGTTTACTTTTTCATTGATAGCGTAATTCGCTCCTCCCGAAATTGCCCCCTGGTCTCGGTACGCGCCCATCGCCATGCCAAAACCCGACACGTTATTGAGGAAGGGAATTGAAGCGATAGCAATTGCGCTTGCTGAGCCTGCTTTTGCTCTTTTATCATTACGGTCAACCGTCTTTTTAAGGTCAGAGAACTTCTGGTTTGTGTAGCTATTAGCTGAAGCCAAGGTCTGTCGGTCACCATCAATCCGTGACTGGCGCTCAGTATCGACAAGGAAATCAGTCCTTGAGTTGATGACAGATTCACGGGCATCCGTATGACTGTTTGCACTTACAAGAGTTTGAGCATCGCCAGCAACTCGGGATGCGCTTTCAGTTGCAATTAGACTGTCGGTACGAGCGTTGATCGACACTTCACGCTCGTCGGTATAAGTATTAGTATCCGTGGCAGTCTGGCTATTGTCGTTACTGCTACCAGACCCTGTACCACTTCCTGTCCCGCTGCCGTCCGTACCGTTATTGTTATTTCCGCCTGTAGTAGGTGGCGTTGTGTTAGAGCCAGAGCCAATGGATGAAAGGTACGAACTGATGGCACTATCAGTGTACGCCTGAAGTGAACTAACGGAATTCATGAGCTGACCATAGTTCACCGCATCATACCGGCTGGAACCATCAGCAACATTAGTCAGTGTTCTTTGTACCGTAGCTGAACCAAACGATACGGTATCAGCACTATTGGAGAATGAACCGTTCCCAATGGAAATACCTCCATTTGAAGCAGAAGCATAATTACCAATAACAATTGCGTTATCATCGGATACAGTATTGTAGTTGCCAAGCACGATCGATTCGTCGGAATCAATGGTATTAATTGTGCCGATTGTGATGTTGCCAAATTTAAAAACAGCAGAGGGGTCATTAATCGGTGCAGCTGTAATATTGTTTAAGGAACCGATAGTCAAAGCGTAGGAACCACCACTCACCGTATTGAATGTACCCATTATAGAACCAGCGTAATTAGTAGCAGTGTTTCTGGAACCAAGAATTGCTCCCATACCTACCATATCCAGTTCGTTATAAGAGCCTATTACTTGCAATGCACTTCCTGAAACGTTATTGCTATAACCCATAACGGCAAGGTTTTGTCCTAGAACTTTATTGTCACTCCCAACCAGATTCAAATCAAAAAGACCAGTGCCAGTATTATTATTCCCGTAAACATTGAAACTATTGGCGTAGTCATTCCAGAATTGGCTTGGGTCGTAACTAAGGAAGGTGCGAACAAGTCCCTGATATGAGATCATGTTTGTCATCTGGAGCCATGGAACAGGGTTCATCATGAGTCATCAACTTACCTTCGCCGACAGTGAATTCAGCAGTAAGCGCCGTCAGACCAGAAAAGAGATTTTCTTGTCCCGTATGGAGCAGATTCTGCCATGGCAAAACATGGTGGAAGTCATCGAGCCGTTTTACCCCAAGGCTGGTAATGGCCGGCGACCTTATCCGCTGGAAACCATGCTACGCATTCACTGCATGCAGCATTGGTACAACCTGAGCGATGGCGCGATGGAAGATGCTCTGTACGAAATCGCCTCCATGCGTCGGTTTGCCCGGTTATCCCTGGATAGCGCCTTGCCTGACCGCACCACCATCATGAATTTCCGCCACCTGCTGGAGCAGCATCAACTGGCCCGCCAATTGTTCAAGACCATCAATCGCTGGCTGGCCGAAGCAGGCGTCATGATGACTCAAGGCACCTTGGTCGATGCCACCATCATTGAGGCACCCAGCTCGACCAAGAACAAAGAGCAGCAACGCGATCCGGAGATGCATCAGACCAAGAAAGGCAATCAGTGGCACTTTGGCATGAAGGCCCACATTGGTGTCGATGCCAAGAGTGGCCTGACCCACAGCCTAGTCACCACCGCGGCCAACGAGCATGACCTCAATCAGCTGGGTAATCTGCTGCATGGAGAGGAGCAATTTGTCTCAGCCGATGCCGGCTACCAAGGGGCGCCACAGCGCGAGGAGCTGGCCGAGGTGGATGTGGACTGGCTGATCGCCGAGCGCCCCGGCAAGGTAAGAACCTTGAAACAGCATCCACGCAAGAACAAAACGGCCATCAACATCGAATACATGAAAGCCAGCATCCGTGCCAGGGTGGAGCACCCATTTCGCATCATCAAGCGACAGTTCGGCTTCGTGAAAGCCAGATACAAGGGGTTGCTGAAAAACGATAACCAACTGGCGATGTTATTCACGCTGGCCAACCTGTTTCGGGCGGACCAAATGATACGTCAGTGGGAGAGATCTCACTAAAAACTGGGGATAACGCCTTAAATGGCGAAGAAACGGTCTAAATAGGCTGATTCAAGGCATTTACGGGAGAAAAAATCGGCTCAAACATGAAGAAATGAAATGACTGAGTCAGCCGAGAAGAATTTCCCCGCTTATTCGCACCTTCCCTAAATGATAAGTCATTATTGCTTCCGGTAATAATATAGTTTGTTAACGAAGTAATTGTGTTGTTATTCCCTGAAACACTTGAGTTGCCGAGTGGTGATTTACAGTTTGATGGGGTTGCACAGGGTGTTAGCCCTGAAATGTTATTGCCATCACCATTTACAGTAACTTCGTCAATTTGGGTGCTATCGATTGAGTTATCTGCCACGGCTACAGCACAATGAAGTGCCAGAACAATAGCAATATATAATGACTTTTGTTTCATGTGCTTACCTTTTCAGTGATGGGTATTAAAAAGACGACCAAGGAATACAGCACATGAAAAAAGTAGTACCGGTATACCGGTACTACTGGACAATTATTTAATGTAACTCCCTTTCTGAGGAGGTTGTGATGTCTCACCCTGGGATTGTGCTGGAGCAGCGGCAACCGGTGCAGACATTGGTCTGATAACAGCAGTTGATGTGGCACTATTTCTTGCACCGACTTCCCAACGACGCGGCTCAATCTCGGTATAGACGTAGCCAGGGACGTTAAGGTCTCCATCTGCGGTCTCATAGGGGTCAACCAGCACCCGCATGACGATAGATTGCGTTCGGATGGGTTGAGGATCAGCAGCAGTAGCAGGCACAGGGACGTATCGACCACCATCGGCAGTATTCCGTCCACCGTTCCCGGCTGTAGTGCGCAGCCGCTTAACCTCCACAGGCTTTCCCGAAAGTTGGTTTTCAGATGCGGTGTCAATCTGCTCCTGGTAATCATCTCCATCGGTCAGGGCATACACATCTCGGACATTCATACATGTGACCGAATTGGGCATTCCCTTGCATCCATATTCATCGTTCTGGCCCAGTAGTGAGCAACCCGACATCGCAAAACCGGCACTAACTAAAAACAATGCCGATACAATTTTCTTCGTCATCATTTCTTGCCCCCAACGGTTTGAGTTTTTGAAGTAACACGTGTGAATTTCAGCATGACCCCTTTTTGCACAATAAAATCAACACTACGGCCTGGATCAATTTCAATTACAGGGAAAAGGTCACCGGCCATTTGCATATAGAAATCGGCAAGACGATTCAATGCGCCACCTACGCCAGAAACTGCTGCGCCCTGGAGTGCGTCAGAGCTCATAACCTGCTGGTAAGGAGTAGCGTCACTACTATCTCCATCGCGTTTAATACTGATTGTCGGAATACTCTGTACGTTAAAGAGCTGAGATGCAGCCTGTAGGAAGCCAGCGGTCAGGGCTCGTGCCAGGTATTGCCCTTGTTTGGTAACCAGTCGACCACGAACACCTGATTTACCATCTTCACCAACAGCGTAGGCTACGAGTGGGGCTTCAAAAACTGCACCGTCATCCCGAATGCACGTTATGACTTCCGATCTGAAATAAGCTCTTTCGGAGGACAAATCACCGAACCCAGCTGCAAGCATTCCGCATTCACGTATATCTGCACGGAAACGGTTTGGGAGAATTGCATCCTTTTTCACCCTGGCCAGCGCCGGATAAGGGTCTTTTCGTGCATCACGAGATGTTGGTGCATCCATCCCCGCAATCAAAACAGTACTTATGATCGACGTTGCAGGAAGGTAGGTCTGGTTCTCGGGGTTATCATCTTCGTCAGCAACGGGTGCGGCTTCAATATCTTCCTGTACAGTGATGATTTCAGGAGTTGCCTGGCTTGGTACTGCTTTGCCATCCTTCCCTTTCTGCTGACGCTGGTTTGCTGCGGGTTCCGGTACGACAGGGGGGGCCGCATCTTCGTATACGCGCTGTAATGTTTTCCCGTTATTGAAACTTCCTGAGTTTCTTGGCGCAACTGAAGGGGCAGATATCTCTTCAGGTTTATACAGAGTAGGGACGTTACGTTGGCCGTTTCCAGCCAGTGGTGTCGCTCCGCGAGACTGTTGTGAGTAAGGCACAGGGTTAGAGACGGTATCAACGCGTTTCTTAATAGCTGCAACCTCAGCGCCTGATTTTTTCTGGTTGTTCTCCAGATTGCTAAGACGCTGAGCTGTCTGATCAGCACCATATTTCTCGGTTAACGTTTTAATCAGTTGACCTTGCTCTTTAATGGTCTTGTCGAGTGCGCGAATTCGCGCCGCAATAGCATTCTGGCTAACTCCATTGGTATCACCATCGGTAAGGACGCTGGCAATCACTTTTTCTTGTGGCGCTCGATTTCGGGGGCCAGCTGAGTCGGGTATAACCAAGAGCAAAAAAAGAACGGCGAAAGTAAATACGCCAGCCCATAAAACCCATTTTTTATGCTTTGCTGAAATTGAGGCCCATTTCTCTTTTAAGGGGATAAGCATGATTTTACTCCGCGAGTTTAGGGCGCATGGAATCGTTAGCTTGTTCGTTTGGCTGGATGTTGCGGATAACGAAGTAAGCTTCAGTTCGCTGGCCAGGCTGGAGAGTGTTGCGACTCCATAGTGCTCTTGCTGCAAGCTGAGGATGGGTGCAGAGTGATTCATCAACCATTACTGTTGATGAACCAGTGTTTTGTGCAACGCCGATGATGACACTGAATTGACTACCCTGAAGATACTGGCCATTTGCAAAGGAGTAGCGAATCTGATCCTGGTCAGTACCCGTGCGGAAATTACAGTTCGGGATACCAACTCCTGAAGAGAGATTTCCCAGAGAGTATCCGGGTGGAATGTCCCCAAGCGCGATGGTTCGCATTATGTTGCGAATCGTCTCGATGTAATTATCTTTCTGTTCCCATCGCCTGGCTTTGACTTCGCTTCCACCATAGTTGTTATATGCCGCAGGCATAACACCAGAAGTACTCGTGTTGTTCAGCTTTCGTGAAAGCATGAGAGTGGCTTGCACCGGTGCAATTTTCTGAGGTACTAACGACACGGAGATCGCTACACTTTCGTCACCTTTCTCACTGATATAGAGACTTGCCGGGTTACTGTCTGAGGTGGAAACGTAGAGAGCGTTATCTTTTACATTTACAGTTACACCCTCCTGTTTAACTTTCTGCACTACAGGGTGTTCAAACGGTGTAACAAGCCGGTTGATCTGGTTAATCGAAATCGGTACGAGGGTGTTCACGCCAGGCGCAACGATATATTCCAGCCGAGAAGGAATGACTTCTTTTGTGAGTGGAACGGGACTGGCAATTGCAGCAGGTACTGGTTGAATATTACGGCCATCAATAGCTGGTTCACTCCCGCCATTGATAGAGTTACTTGCTGGTGGTGTATAGTTGTCAGGATATGGGCGTGTTTCTGTGCTGAGCATTGCCTGAGTTGAGGATGCTGGTCGAGAGGCGAGTTTTGCAGTGACTTTGGGTTGCGACTGCGCATCAGGCTGCTCAAATACCATGCCTTGATCAACAGACATTTCGCCCGCCGTTACGCTATGGGTCGCTAATGTGGACGACGCGGTAAGCAACAGGATAATTATGCGTTTACTATTCAACATTTAGCCCCCCGATAAGTGGCAACACTACGTTCATTTTTAAATTGGCTATTACCAATCAGAAAATTCATTTCGGCACATCCGTTTTGTTTACTGATTGCTGATTTATTAATCTCTCGCTTAAAGATTTATATCTCGGTTAAATCAACTAACGAAATTCTGTCAGGAAGTTCGAGCTGCCGAAGATTTCTGCCTTTGACCTTTGTGTTTATCTTCTTCACTTGGCAGCAACGGTTTGCCACTCTTTATCTCAATGAACGTAATAATGGGCCGGTAGCCTTTTACGTTAACAGTAATCTCGTAATAGACTGGCGTGGTCGATGGTTTGCCGGTGATACCTTCGAGAGTTTGGTTACCGGTGACATAAAAAGTACCAACTGCTAACGGGTCGGTGATAACCCCGACCGGATTAAAAGAAAGCGAGATTCGGTCGCGCTTAATTTGGTCAATCTGGTCGTCCATTGCTTTCATAACTTTTGTGTAAATTGAAGCGTCAAGAAACGGGCCGATAGAATTCTTGAGTAGATCTAAAGTGGCTGGGTTAGCATTTCCAAAACTGTCGGCTATATATAACGCCCATGCCTTCATATAAGAGCTGCTGGCGGCTTTTTCATCCAGCCAGGCTGTTTCTGTAAGGTTTGGCGGAATAATAGTGATGGGTTGTGTTTTGGCTAACAGAGCATAACCAAGTACAAGGTTTGCCAGAATCATTGAGGCAGAGATTAACTTGAAACTTTTGTTTTCTAACTGAAGTCCAACTAACCCTTTTTTGAAATTATGGATATTCATACAATAAACTCCCGGTCGAAGGATTCAGGTACAAAAGTGCCACCACCGAATGTGACTCCGAATTTCCAGTAACAGAGGTGCATAAAATATTTCTCAGAAGCTCGCGCCAGAAAACCGCCATAAACACGTGAAACTACAACACCCAGAATTATCATCGGTAATAATCGTCCAGTGATAATCCCAACCGCGAGAGCAACGAAAAATGGCATGGCTTCATCAATCGACCAAAAAAATAACTTTGGTGGTTCGTCAATCGAGTGAGAAATATAAACAGGTTCCATGATGACCTCTCATATGAATTTTTTCAGATTTATTGACGACAAAATGCGCCTATTTCTGACCAGAGCCTGCAAGCTGAGCCATCATTTGCATAAGGCCTGCTCCATCTACTGCGCCCTGAACAATGGCTGACTTATCACCGTAGACAACAATGTTTGTAGGGGTCTTTTGGATACCAAGCTGACCTGCTTCACGAACGTCGTCGGCTATCTTGCTGGACGGCCTGGCCGCATTGATACATTCAAGTAAGCGGTTCGGGTCTAAACCAGTTTCGCGGGCGATTTGGTCTAGCGGTGCGCTAAGACCGTGCCCGTCAGATTGGCTGTAGCGGAATAACGCTTTAGATAACTGGAAGAAAGATGGATTTCCTCCCTGCTCAACAGCACACTCCGCTGCTAAAGCTTCAGTACGGGAAGCCTGCCCGTGAACAGGAACATGTTTGAAAACCATCGCAATATTCCCTTGTGATGAATCCACGAGATCCATAACGATTGGGAAATGTTGTTTGCAGTACTGACATTCAAAATCGGAATACTCAATGATATAGAACTGAGCATCCGGGTTCCCATAAATACGTTCGTTGTCCGTAGAAGGCGCATAGGCGGTATCGGGTTTGTTTCCAGTCCGGTAACCGACATTGGATTGTTTCTGCGATTCAGGTTTTAGGCCCGCTGCATTAATGTATTTTGCAAATGCGTCCAGTAGTTCGCTTTTGTTGTTTACTACGGGCTTGTGAGTCTCAGCAACGATCGCTAGGTCATTAAGAAGTTGGGACTGTCTATCGATTTGGTAAGTAAAAAATGCAGCCGTGCTTACCATAACCATGAGCGGAATTCCAAATATAAGAGAGTTCAAAATGTTCTTTTTCATTTGTAGCCTCTTGATTGCTGCAATTGTTCCGGCGTATAGATTTCGTTTGGCTTTTGGACTTTGACCTGAGACGCCTCAGCAGCTTTTTGCTTTTTAAGATAGGGCAGTATGATTTCAGCCATGTCTTTGTTCAGGACATCCCGTGACTGAGGGTAAGTTGATGCCGTGATCTTCTGATTGAGGATACGGATTTTTTCTGGGACATCAGAAATTAGCAAATAGCTAATCATCCCTACGGTAAACGTCAGGCAGAGCAGGGCAGAAAGAATAAATGGTTTCGAATTAGTCATGCATCACCTCGCACAGCTAATTTAACAAACATGAAATATTGAGGAAAAAGAAAAGCACCGCAAATTGAGGTGCTTTTCTTAAGGTTAAATACGTTTTGGTAGGTTTGAAATAAGTAGAGATGAACCAATAGGAATCATTACTATCATTATGAGTGCCCCGATCATTGGAGGCACAGGTAACGGTATAAAAAGCGACAGGAGAACGCTATATACACCCCAGCCAATCAATACCATGCTACGACGGTTAAGAAACGGACTGGCATATCCAAAGTTATATCTTTTTGCCATCCACCGCATTACCCCTGCAAACAGAGACGGGATGATGACCACGGCCATGTACGGTAACCAATACATATCAAGTGTTAAACGATACATAATCATGTAGAGCCAATAATTCAGGTTCTCGGCAATGTTCTGGAAAAGCCCAACAAAGTATTTCAGTGGCCCGCCGTGGTTGGCCATGTCGCTGGGAGGAAGCTGGTAAAAATCCTTTAACGCCTTATCAATCCCCGTATTTACAAATGCTTCAGTATAATTGTCGCGAGCCTTTTGCAATACCATGACGAAATCTTTTTCGCCTATCATTTTATGACCCCATGCGATTTCTTTCAGAGCATTAGACTTAAAATACTCAACCGGAAAGAAGACAGAGATAAAAAGGAGAATCGTCGAACTCCAGATGATCAGTGTCTTTATCGTCTTAGGCCACTTTTCCTCATTCAACTTATCAGACATTCGATATCCCCAATCTTCGCCTTCCTCCCAGCCTGGATAATCAGTTCGTTGGTTAGCTTTCTCGGGAGATTTATCCGTGAAGTAATTTCACAGAAATTCAACGTGTGTTGAAGTTCCCGGCAAACGAACAAGCCAAGCTCAATGATATAGATCGCAAGCCGCTCCCAGTCATTCAGCTCCTGCTCGTTGTCCTGATGATAAGCTTTGATAGCGGAGCTCACTGCTGCACCAACGCGTTCATCAGGAGTAAGGGTTTTCAGTAGAGCTAACATTTGCCCAGTGATGCCATCAACACATGGCCAGATCATGGTCAAACCGTCATATGAGGCTTGATCATCTTTACGCTTTAATAGAGTTTTGGTTTTAATCATATTTACCCCTCGGCGCTGATACGTGATTTTTCACCACGAACCTTTTGTTGACGTTCGTAGATTGAAAGGTACTTTTTAGCGATAGTTCGGACATCGCTTAACTCGGACTCATTCCTCGGCATTAATATGACGGGGACTTTACCTTTTACTATTTTATTAGCCTGATTTATGGCCATGCATTCGAGGTTGGGTAACCAACCTAGCAGTTGAGATTGAAATAACTCGCCTTCTTCCTCCATCAATCGTTCCCCGACACTGCCGGTGATTTGTTCAGGATCTGCACCTGCGCTGGAGCCATGACCACGCATAATATATTTGAACTTTGTCGGTGGTACTCGTTTCATGACTGCTTCCTGGGCATCAGGATCTGGTGTGCGTAGCGCCGTAAAGTGGTTCGTATTGGTTATAACCTGCTTCATTTTGGCTTCTGAACCGAGACGGGCTTCGAAGTCGGAAGTCGATTGCGACGAAATAAATAAGCGGAACCCAGCACCACGGGTTTTATTCAACATTTTAATAACTTGGTCATTAATAACTTCAGCTGCTTCATCGATTAACACCATTACAGAAGCCAAGTCCTGACCACCAGGTTTTAAAAAATTGTACACAGTCGAGCTAACAGATGTTATATCAGACAGGAAAATAGAACCGACCGCAGATCCAGTCTCAGCATCTGCAAGGGAATTTAACCCCAAATACAACATTCCCCCGGTAGTGATGATATCCTGAATATTCGAAATTGGACGAGTATCATTCAGTTCATCTTCATCAGCACTGTCAGGGGATAACAACTCTGACATAAACCCTTGAGTTAGTTGACTAAGAATTGGCATCACGTTCAGAATCATTTTCTGGAAGTGTTCGCGCTGATGACCGAACATATCAATACCGGCTTCAATTGAAGTATCGCCTTTCCCTTTATTACCTTTAATGTCATTTCGGTAAATGTCTGCACATATTTCTGCTATTTCTTTTGGGCCTTTAATTTTAGACGAGTAACGGTCAATTTTCGCCTGTAAAATAATGTCGAAATCGGACTCTCCTAAAGTCTTGTGGCCGAATTTAGTGATGGCCATAATCAATAGAGATGCTAATGAAGAGATGTCAGCACTCAGTTGTGATTTAATATTGCGTAAAGTCGGTTTGATTTCACAGATTTTCATCAGCTCAACAACCGTAGTTAATGACATAATACCAAATGAAACAAACGGATTGCTCGTACTATCAGCACGTTGAATAACCGATGTAATTCTGTTAGCTACCTCGCCAGCCTGAGTGTAGTTAGTAATTGGAGATATTCGAGCTGATTTTTCAGGATGCGCCAATGAAACGTAATTATATTTCGTTGAGCGATCCACCAATTCCAGACAGAACTTCATCCATTCAGCCAGTTCTTCATCATTTTTGGGGTCAATGAGGATTAGTGGTTGTTTTTTTAGTGCGGCTTGAAGAATAAGTAGTTTAAAATATGTTGTTTTGCCTGAGCCGGTTGTGCCAGTTATAAGCGTATGCAACGATAAAAGTTCTTCAGAAATTCCGATCCATTCGTTTTTTTTACCTAGCGCATGAATCCAGCCGAGGCCCATAAAATTTTTGGATGGTTTGGCTACAAATTTCTTTATGTCACGCTTTATCAACTCAGATGCCAGTTGACCCTCATTCTGGCCCCACTCAAAGCCTCTGCAAATAAGATAGCTGTCAGGCTCACGAATCATCTGTTCGATAAATGATTTCATGTCCATTACGAGTGGTTTTGGTTTTCGCTTCAGGCGGCGTTTGTGCGTATAAATATCCCATGCTGCCGGGAGACTACGAATACCATAAGCAGCCTGGACTGCAACTGAGAGGTAACAGGGTAGAGATGGCATGTTAAACAGTGTATTAACCCCGATAGTTGCGGCTATACCTGCTGTCCAACCAAGAGTCTCAAGGCCTTCAAAATTTGTGCGCCAACGTAAGTTATATTTCCACTCACTCATCTTTATCCACCATTTGATTATGCATTCGTTCACTATTAGGAAGAATGTAGTCAACACCGGTCTTTGAATAGAAATCAAAGTGCATCAGCATAATCTTCTGCAATTGAGTAATATCAATGCCGAGTTCATCCGCAATACGTCGCTTTAAGGCAACGCTTACGGCAATGACAGGCTCTCCAGAATAGGTTCGCTTCAGCATACCTTTTGAAATCATTTCATTGCATAAATCTGTAATGTTGTAATCTTTATCAGAAACATCAGTTAAAGCAGAGTAAAGCAGATCGTTAAACTTCCCATCCATCAGCAAGTCGATATCATTATTAAGTTCTTTTCTGAGATATAAGCACTTCTGAGTACGATGGAAATAATACTGGGCTG
This sequence comes from Citrobacter sp. RHBSTW-00881, assembly GCF_013728515.1. Lineage (NCBI taxonomy): Bacteria > Pseudomonadati > Pseudomonadota > Gammaproteobacteria > Enterobacterales > Enterobacteriaceae > Citrobacter > Citrobacter sp. RHBSTW-00881. The sequence continues at coordinate 205,044 of NZ_CP056270.1, read as the reverse complement.
GGGCTTCCATAAACCTTTGCCATAACCAGTTGGAGTCCTGAAGCAGAGCATAATTACGCTCATCAAAATCTTTATCAATAGCAATGATTAAGTGGCCTGATTCAATGAAAAGATCGTCTGAGTGGTCGGTAACATATTTAACGAGAAATTCTTTGGCCGCTTCAAGACCAGATACGTATAGCTGACTAAATTTATCGTAAAATTTTACGTTAGCCGGTATGTTGGCCGAAGTATCCGCATGAGCCGAGTAACCAAAATCGTTATCAGCTTTCACGTCATCCTGCCACATGGAATCATAATCTTCGTAAATTGAATAATCATCAATTACCTCACCAGACTGAATGCCGGTATCGACAGCATCCTGGTGCAGCTGAATTTCCTTTAATGCCTGACGGGTAGGTGAGGGCTGGGTCTGATCCAATGCATCGCTTGAAGTTGGTTCGTTGCTATTATACGAGTTGATGATTGAATGAAACTCAAGGGTTTCGTTCAGAGTTTTATGGTTTGGTTCTTTTATAAGTGAACTGGGTACAGAGAACTCAATCTCTGTTTGTGCCGATGCCAGGGTTTCTTTGAGGGAAAGACGGCGCTTGGGTTCATTATTCTCCGACACTGGCTTTGGTTGATTATCTTTGAGCCCTTTTGATTCCCCGCTGCCCGCCAGCTCAGTTGTTGGTGAATTAGTGTCATCCAGACAATCTTTTTGATTTTTGGTACTGGTATTTCTTTCCTTTACACGATTGTAGTCCTCATCAGAAAGCAGATTGAGCTTATGCAGCAGTTCGTGGGCGTTTTCCGGCGTAACCTGTCGGTTTCCAAAAATACTCTCCAGTGGAGATTCCTGTTCATCAGCAATGATTGTTCCGCCCTGTAAAACTGAGCGGTCGACCTCATTCGGTATTCCGGTTGACGGAACCGGCTTCTGACCAATGTAGGGTTCGCTTTCGACGAGTTTTGGCTGGTTTGGCCTCCCGGTCAGGTATTCCACCCATTTACCTTCAATACGGATGCGGCTGCTGCATGGTAGAGGGTCAACAGTATCGACAAATAGTACTTCTGGAGATATCAGAAGGATGCAGCTCAACGCAACTTTAGGGTCTTTGCTTTCTCTTGAACTTTTATCATTCAAGATATGAGGGGCAATACGCCAGTATGCAGTGTCATCGTCCTGGTGAACGTTTGGTCGACAGAGATGATAACTTAGCATCAGGTCAGCCAGACTATTCTGGGTTTGTGGAATAACAGCGCCGGAGTTCCTAACGGTCTCAATAATATCCTTGACCGCAACACCCCAGACGATGAATACGCCATAGGTAGTCACCCATACAGGGCTTCCTGGCTTGTTGGGAATCCAATCTCCTTTTTTCAATCTATGGCGCATGGCATCAACTACACGCTGAACCGCAGGTACACCTGACTGGCTTGCACGAATCGCATCACCGGCGTATTGCCGCATATCATAGTTAACGGATGCTGAGTCGGCGGCCTTAATGGTAGTGAGGATCTTGTTTTTGACGTCCTGACCACTGATTTTTTCTGCATTGAGCTGCGCACTGGCATTCAGTGCCCGGGTCAATTCATTGAAAATATCATTCCCGCCGTTAAGAAGGTAAACATGCATTTCTTTTGGCATGATCATCAACAACATATTGCTCGTGCTGGAGGTATGCTGGCGGTGACGGCCTGGTTTCCATACAAGATAGTATCTTTTTACATTGTTCTCTTTTGCCCAGACATGGATTGGTTCATGGCCTGGAGGCCAGTGAATTTTCCCGTCTTCGTTCCATACTTCAAAATCGGTAAATGGTTTCCCGAGGTCATGAAGTAGCCCACCAGCTGCGACTGCAAGTCGCCATGCTAATGCACGATTTGATTTATGTACGGGAACCGCCATTGAATCAAACTCGATGTTTTTAGAACGCCGGATACACTGGAAACACACTTCCAATGAATGACGCAACAATCCGGTTGCAGCACGGTGATGATGGTTTTCGGATGCCGGGAAGAGGTGAACAAAGTTAGCGAAATTTATCAGCATAGGAAGAATAAGCTGATTAAACTCAGAGTCCCTAATATCCAGTTCTCGTTTAATCGCCATCACAAGTGGTTTCTGGTAATGACGTAATACGTACTCACCCGGTACTTGAGCCGGGAATCCGATTTCGCTTGCCGGATAGCGCATATTATCTCGTGATGAAATGAGTTTCCCGATTTCTTCATCTACTGACATATCGATTTCGTCACCGAATAGATCAGTGGTAGCCTTTTTGTTATCAGGCAAAAAAGTATTCAGAATATTTTTAATGTGTCTCAGCATTAAAAGATTTCTCCGGTTAAGTACCTTGTAAGTTAACCGATTGAGAAAAAAATCGTGCTGGAAAATGACGACGTTTTGTCTTCATAAAACATAACGTCAAGGGTGAGAAATTAAGATAATGACGTTGCTATCCAATTGGAGACTAAGCAATGAAATTGGCGAATAAAATTGTTTTGCCCCTGCTGGTGGTTATTACCGGCGTAATCACCAGCGGTTGCAGTGGGACAGGTAAGCCACAACGTACTTACCTCGACGAAACGCGCAATCTCCCCGCCAGGGCCGAGTACCCCTACCAGTATCAGTACTCCGAATCCTGGCGTGGTACAGAACGCGGTGGCGCGGCTATACGTTACCCTGGGTATGAGCATACGCTCGTGAGTCCGTATGCCATCAATGATCCATCCGGGAAGCGATATGTGGCACATGACAATTACACCCAGGTCTTGCTCACTTCAGTGGCAAACACAAAGTATGCCAATGGGCCGCGTGGCACGTTCACACAGACCCCAGCATTTTGCGGGGAAAATACCTTTCTCCTTCCTAATAACACACAGAACGCCAGTAGGGCTGAATACCTCCGTATCAAAGATAAATACTGCTCAACACCTGGCTATCGGTTAAGTGCCCACGAATTAAATGTGCTTTCCAGTGGTGAACCGGAAGAGCTGCGGAAATATCGAATTCAGATGCAGATCGATAACCAACAACCTAAGTCCTAATCCATCAAAATGCGAGGGTACAATGGATAAGCAAAGAAATGAAAAGTGCAGTTCTGGAAATAAAACAATTTTTGCCTGGGCCGGGGGAATCGTTGTTGTAATCGGAATGGTTTGGTTGATGGTAATTAGTTTTATCTCGTACAAAACCCAGGTGATGACCAATCAACTGCTGGATAAAATTAGTACATCGCTGGCCAAGAACCCCGCAGTTCAACAGGGAGTGAACGGAAATATTCAGGACGAAGTAAAGGGTGCTCTTAAGTCTATCGCCGACCAAAAGCTCGCGGAAGAACGAAAGGCACTCTATAAAGGCTGGGACAAAGCAAATAAAAATACTGATGGCCGTTATATCTATGGCGAGCCTGGCGCTCGGTTTTCGTTGATCAACTATGAAGATCTGGAGTGTCCATTCTGCAAACGCTTCAAAGAAACGCCGAAGTATATCGTTGATACCGCGACAGCCGGGGCTGTTAACTGGGAATGGCGTCATTACCCTATGTCATTCCATGAGCCGGTCGCATCGAAGGGCGCAGCTGTTGCTGAGTGTATTGCGGAGCAGAAAGGGCCGAGTGCTTTCTGGGCCGTTACTGATTATTGGTTTAACCATACTGAAACAAACGGTAAAGGTTTTAAGGATGCGGACAGCATCCCAGCACTGTTTGAGGTAGACCAGGCGAAATTTGATACCTGTATGGGCAGTACTGAAGTGATTAAGCGCATTAAGCAGGATATGGAGGCCGGTTCAGCTGCCGGTGTTGATGGTACACCAACCACGATTGTGCGTGATAATGTCACCGGTAAAGAAGTCTCTGTTGTAGGCGCACAGCCCTTCTCAAAATTCGTTGAAGTGATCCAGTCTATGGTTGTCGATTCTCAGAGAGACACATCAGGCGAAGCCTCACCAGCTCAACAAGATAAATAGAAATAAAAAAGAGCCCTGAATTAACCAGGGCTTTTTTTGTCAGATTATCACTACTGAAACATTTCGCTCAATACGACTTCGGTATTCTTCTAATAGCTCCATTAACGAAGTATTGATGTTTACAGATTTCTTGGTTCTGGTAATAGTTACGTACAGCAGATTAAGTTCGTCAATAATTACTTCCCGTGGCTTCTTCATCACAACGGCTTCTATAATGGATGGGAAGTCGTCATTGATGATGACATGGTCAAATTCCTTTCCCTTCGAGGTATGGGCTGTGGTAACAATTAAATCAGCTTCCTTTTCTGTTCTGGCTTCATTCATCCTCATGGTCTCAACCATCCCGGGGATATCAGCATAGACTTCCATTAACTTAATCGCCCGCACCATGTCCACGTCCTTGGTGGTTTCTGCGATCTCTAAAAAATTTGCCCAGTTCCCGTATTCCGTAGTGATACGGTTATTTTTAATAGCAGCAATGTTACCTGTTTTTAGCGCATGTAAATCAAGGAGCTCGTCGAGACGGTATTTTGAAATACCTCCATTCCACATCACCCGTTTGCCCCACATAATCGACTCGTAGGCAGATTGTATGACTCCCATGTAGGTGCGGCTGATGATGGCGTAAAAGTTTTGATCCTGTATCGCCGATGGCTCAACGATAGCATCAAGACTACCCAGGCCTACCAAGGGGAACGTTTCACCCTTCATTGACAGCACAACGTTGGCCAGTGCTGCAACAAGAGGCCCAAACCGGAATGACTTAGTCAGGCGCATAACCTGAGCCCCGTGGTCTTCAACAATCTCAAGGGCGTTTTCCGCACCGCGCCAGCGGTTTATCACTTGGTGCTGGTCGCCGACAAAAACTTTGCAGCAGTTGTTTCTAAGAACGATATCGATCGTTACCGGATTTGCGTCCTGCGATTCGTCGAAGAGAATGACATTGTAGAACTGGTCTAGGGCTGGGTTCGATAACTGGAACAACTTGAGGATGGTATTCGGTGAGCAATAGGCATCGTTGAGTGGGTCAGATTGCATTTGCCATGTACGTTTTGCTGCACGTAGCGCTTGATCCAACCTGCTTTGAGATATTTTATCGGTTTTACTTAAGTCTTTAAGTACGTGTTCAGTAGTAATTTCGTGTTCATCTGAATTCATGAAATGGGTAAGCCCATTTATTGCAAGCTTAACCACTCTCCAGTCATCTTCACCCATCATTGCGCGGTATTCGCTCACGGATATAAACTGTCTGTATTTATGAGCAAAGTGTTTGTACCGGGTCACGGCCAAACCATGAGATGTTTTACACTCGACGTTTTTTGGGAATTTCTTTTTTGCATCATCTTTAATAGCTTTATTAAAAACGATATAGAGAATTTTGAGTGAGGGGTTTGCATCCGCGAATTCTTTTAGTGTAAAGGTCTTACCAGACCCCGCGTATGCCTGTACTGAAACAATACTGCCAGGTGTAGGTTTGAAACCTATGATCACGTTCTGTTCATCAGTTACCGGCATCAGAATTACCTTTATGTTAGATATCGTTTCATAGTACCTTTTGACACGGCGCGAATGATTTAAAAATGGGGGCAAATTGTACCCATTTTTAAGAATACAAATTTATCTGTTCATGAGTAATACAATAAGATAGTACCATCAAACTATTACTGCGGCCCTCAACAGGAGGTAATCTATGTTTTATTTATCGTCCTTTGTCTGGATGTCAATCTGGAGTCTGATTTCGATTTACATCTATTACAAAGATAAAAAGGCCGCGACTGCTGGCGAGTACCGTGTGGATGAACTGACGCTGGATGCGCTCATTGTGCTGGGCGGGTGGCCAGGTTGTTTCATTGCTCAACGAATGTTTAAACACAAAACACGCAGTGCTTACCAACGTCGGTTCCGGGTTATCGTTGCGGTCTGGATAGTTCTTTACATCGGATTATGGAATTTTCTATGGGCGGGAAATAAAATATGAAGATGTAAAAAAACCGGCCAGAGCCGGTTTTTTTTACATCCATGATGGTTACATGAATGCCGGTAAAGTGGTTTGCACTGCGTGGGATGCGGCCATCATGCCATTGATAATGTCCGGTGAGTAGTACAGGGAGATCGCACCACCAACAGCAACCGCCAGTGACATCAGACTCTGACGTACAACAGCAGCTGCGAGACCAACCAGAACGATAAGACCGATCAGCACCTTACCCAGAGAACCCTGCATGTAATCAGAGATTTTGAGCCATACATCGTCAAAACCTGCCTGGGTTGAACCAGAAGCGTGAGCGGTAACAATGGCAAGAATCAGAATGCCGGTGATCACCAGCGGGGTTTTAAACTTCTCAAATTTGATAGCGTTCATTTAAACATCCTTAATAACGAGTTTTAATAATTTCGATCTTTGGATGTTCTCCAGCTATTTAACGAGTTTGAGCCGGGAACTTTATTAATATAAAATTTGTTTTGTTTGATTTCATTGTTAAAGCAGGGCGTTATACAATAGCAATGTGTGATATAAGGTGACATTTATCCGTGTCTATTAACATATATGAAAATCTGGATGAAAACTTCTTTTTGAGTATGAAAGCCAACTTTACTAGTGTCACATTTAAACGAGGTGGATATGTTGAAATCAGAGGTGTTGGTCAGTACGTTGACATCGTTGGGATTATTATTTTTTTCTACTTTTGCACAGGCTGATAATCCAACAGAAGTAATGCTACCGGCTGGTGGCGTTAGAGTCGTTGTCGGATTTTCACCTGAAGGGTCTGCACAGAAAGCAATACTGGATCTGATCAATTCAGCTCAGCAGGAAATCCGTATGGCGGCATACTCTTTTACGTCACCCGTAATTGCGAAAGCATTAATTAATGCTCACCGAAGGGGAGTAGATGTCAGGATCGTAGTTGACAAAGGGCAAAATAATAACCGATATGCAGTCTCGACTATGAATACAGTAGTTAAGGAAGGTGCGAATAAGCGGGGAAATTCTTCTCGGCTGACTCAGTCATTTCATTTCTTCATGTTTGAGCCGATTTTTTCTCCCGTAAATGCCTTGAATCAGCCTATTTAGACCGTTTCTTCGCCATTTAAGGCGTTATCCCCAGTTTTTAGTGAGATCTCTCCCACTGACGTATCATTTGGTCCGCCCGAAACAGGTTGGCCAGCGTGAATAACATCGCCAGTTGGTTATCGTTTTTCAGCAACCCCTTGTATCTGGCTTTCACGAAGCCGAACTGTCGCTTGATGATGCGAAATGGGTGCTCCACCCTGGCACGGATGCTGGCTTTCATGTATTCGATGTTGATGGCCGTTTTGTTCTTGCGTGGATGCTGTTTCAAGGTTCTTACCTTGCCGGGGCGCTCGGCGATCAGCCAGTCCACATCCACCTCGGCCAGCTCCTCGCGCTGTGGCGCCCCTTGGTAGCCGGCATCGGCTGAGACAAATTGCTCCTCTCCATGCAGCAGATTACCCAGCTGATTGAGGTCATGCTCGTTGGCCGCGGTGGTGACTAGGCTGTGGGTCAGGCCACTCTTGGCATCGACACCAATGTGGGCCTTCATGCCAAAGTGCCACTGATTGCCTTTCTTGGTCTGATGCATCTCCGGATCGCGTTGCTGCTCTTTGTTCTTGGTCGAGCTGGGTGCCTCAATGATGGTGGCATCGACCAAGGTGCCTTGAGTCATCATGACGCCTGCTTCGGCCAGCCAGCGATTGATGGTCTTGAACAATTGGCGGGCCAGTTGATGCTGCTCCAGCAGGTGGCGGAAATTCATGATGGTGGTGCGGTCAGGCAAGGCGCTATCCAGGGATAACCGGGCAAACCGACGCATGGAGGCGATTTCGTACAGAGCATCTTCCATCGCGCCATCGCTCAGGTTGTACCAATGCTGCATGCAGTGAATGCGTAGCATGGTTTCCAGCGGATAAGGTCGCCGGCCATTACCAGCCTTGGGGTAAAACGGCTCGATGACTTCCACCATGTTTTGCCATGGCAGAATCTGCTCCATACGGGACAAGAAAATCTCTTTTCTGGTCTGACGGCGCTTACTGCTGAATTCACTGTCGGCGAAGGTAAGTTGATGACTCATGATGAACCCTGTTCCATGGCTCCAGATGACAAACATGATCTCATATCAGGGACTTGTTCGCACCTTCCTTAACGCGGGCATTCCGTTACGGACGAATGATCAATTTCTTCTGCACCATGATAAGTATTTGTGTGTTGATAGGATATCTGTTGAAACCGGTAGTTATAATTACTCAAGTTCGGCTTTCAATAAAAATAGTGAAAATAGCCTTGTACTTTATAACGCACCAGATGTTACAGCGCTGTATCTGGCCCACTGGGAATCTCGTTGGACTGGTGGTGTGGATTACATACCTAATTATTGAATTTTAATCAGGGTTCGGGATGAACCCTGATTTTATCATTTAAGAAACGCTTCAAGTTCGTCCATATCCAGGTCGTTATAAAATGAACGCCAACCTTTACGGGCTAAATTCGGATGCAGCATTTTGATGTTGCTTAATGGCATAATGCTGCTTAGTCCCATTTTAATAAAGTATTCATATACCAGGCGGCTGTACCGGTCAAAATCGGTAAGCGGTCTCGACAGAAGGTATGCTGCCTCTGACATAGTCAATCCCTGTATATGCAACCTGTAACCCAGCAGACGGCTGCATGTATCGCGCATAACACCGCGTGTTAGCGGGAATAACTCATCACTTACAAGATGTTCAGGTAAGTGAGTTCTCGGGCACTGAACAGGATTTATACCCCTGATATAGCACTCATCATTCTCAAGGATACAAAACTGGGGTTCCGGGCCGGAAAAAGAGTTACCAAGAAAGCCGCAGGGATCGATCACGCCACCACCCTTAAGTGCTATCCATCCGTACTGAGTTTCAGTGACTTGGTATAACCCACGATCTCCTGGATTGATGCGTTCTTTGACCTTTTTTCGACGTGTTCCTATAGTAGCAGTTCCGGCAATTACTCCCTGATCTACCAGTGCTCGGCATACGATGTAGGATCTCGCCTCTGACCATTCAATCCAGGGTAAACCAATGTGGTAACTGGTCGAAACCAGCCTTAAGCCGTCGATGCATGAATCTGTCATGTAACTTCTCCCGAAAAAAAAGCGCACCAAAGATGCGCTCGTATTTTCAATTCAACAGTCAGGCTTTGGATTTTTTGGCCAACTTGTCCGTTTGCTTAGAAAGTTCCTTTTTTGTGAATTTGAGGGAATCGGTTCGTTTATCAGGATCGCCAACAGCCTGAAGAATCAACGAGTAGGAGTTTTCGCCATTGAGTACAAAGAGGTCGGTTGCCTGCGACCATGCCCCCTTGTTTTCAGAACGCTGTACCCGCAGGATATTTCCTGGGAGGAGTGAGACTGACCAACCTTTTTCATCAGAAAGGTATACGTTGACCTTACCTTTCGATGGTAACAAGAATACTTTTGATGAAAAGGTTGAATAAACGAATACCGTATTTTGTCCCTGCGAATTGTATTCAACAGTTTTAAAGTGCCCACTATAGTCCAGGTCAGCGCCAGTAAGCGCATTCTTCTCCTGAACAACAAACTGTTGGGCTGTATAGCCTTCTGATGCTGCTTTATAGTCTGACGTAGCAGTAGTTTTAGTGGGTTCCGTATAACCGAACTCAGCTGGGTCAATTTGATGGCCAGAGGTATCTTTAGTGATGTTTTCAACACCTGCAATATCACGTGTGGTAGGTGATGGCGGTGTTTGAACCGGGTTGGTCTGCGCCGCAGCGTGTTGATTTGGTTCTGCTGTAACTGGAGCTGAAGCCGGGGCTTCACTAGTGGCCCCAGATAGTGCTTTTTTAGCGATTTCCTGTGCAGGAGTTATCTCAACCGTTCCAGGTTGCTCTGCGTTTTGTGAAACCTCGCTACCGTCAGTAAACCCAGGTTCAGCCTTAATTGAGTCAACCAATGACTGCGTAGCAGGATCTGACTTAGATACAACTGGTGAATTTGCATCCGGGTTAGCTGGTGGCGTGGTTGTGGCCATTTTTAGCATCTGATCGCCAAGATTATCAGACGATGCAGGGGAAACACCGGCGCTATCTTGCTTTGTGACAGTAGGTTCACTTTTATCATCATCAGGGGGCGCTGATGCGGGTTCCTGTTCATTATTTGTGATAGGAAGTGTCAGTGTTGGCTGAGGCCCAGCCTCATCGGTATCAAGGTCATCGTCATCCACATCGATACCATGTTGTTTTGCAATATCCGGGTTAACGCTGATCCCACTCTTTGCAACTTCGACGATAGATAGGTTCGGTTCTTTGTCTGGTTTACCATTCATTAAAATAAATGCGCCTAATGTGCTTACCGCAAAGATACCGGCAACCAGGATACTCAAGGTTTTTTTAGAAAATCGCGCCTTAACACTGGGGGTTTCATCTCCAGCATTCTGCGCTGCGCGTTCGCGTAATTTCTCCTGGCCGTATTCAGCACTTGTGCCACGTTTTTCACTCGTCATTGAAAACCTCGTTGATCACTATTCGTTCTGGCCGAAGCCCCAACTCACGGTGTATATGAAAGTGAGCATGATATGGAAAGCCCCATAATCGCGTGAGATGGTTGCCCCGGAATTGATTAGGAAAATATGCTCTCGCGATAATAAACGGATTATATCTTGAGGGAGGTAGCTCTCGAAATTTTGCGGCCTGAAAACGACCGCAAAATGAGATGGTTTTCTTGAAAATAGATTTCTAGAGGTTACGGGTTCCTTTACAAATTGGGTAAGCCGAGCAACCATAGAAATAATTTCCATTCGACATTCTTCTAACCATTTTGCTATGGCAACGGGGACAGCTAGGTATGACATTAAGATCGTATATTTGATTCTCACCTGGACCAACATTTATTATCTCAGTGGCAGGCGGGGGGATTTCTTTATCCTTGATTATTTTCAGAAGTCTGGAACCATCGATAAGCGATAATGTTCCTTTAACATTTGCGCTAAGAGCGAATTCCCATGCATCCTGAGTAAAGAACCCAGAGGTGATGATATAACCCCGCTCATATGCATTGGCTTGCACTACACCGTAAATTTCGCGGACTACCGAGACTCCTACTTTGCTGGTTTTCCATAATTTGCACTGTACCATTTCGCGGCGACCATCTTTTTGCAGCAGAATGTCGACTCCGCCGTCAGCTCCTGTATTAGTCAGAGTTGCTTTGTAGCCATTGAGTTCGAAATGCAGTCTTATAATCTTTTCGAATTGCTCCCATGTCATATTCGAGAGAATTTTCTGGGAATCATTTCCATCCTGAATGGAGGAGTAAATTCGACGTACTTCAGCAAGTTGTACATTTTTTAGCAATGTTGCGACAAACATCATCATCGAAAGGGTTAGAGATGCGCCTCGAAGGATTTCAGGGAGTATGTTACTCACGCCTACAGCAAAACGATTCATTACGAGTGCTAGGGAAGGTGCGAACAAGTCCCTGATATGAGATCATGTTTGTCATCTGGAGCCATGGAACAGGGTTCATCATGAGTCATCAACTTACCTTCGCCGACAGTGAATTCAGCAGTAAGCGCCGTCAGACCAGAAAAGAGATTTTCTTGTCCCGTATGGAGCAGATTCTGCCATGGCAAAACATGGTGGAAGTCATCGAGCCGTTTTACCCCAAGGCTGGTAATGGCCGGCGACCTTATCCGCTGGAAACCATGCTACGCATTCACTGCATGCAGCATTGGTACAACCTGAGCGATGGCGCGATGGAAGATGCTCTGTACGAAATCGCCTCCATGCGTCGGTTTGCCCGGTTATCCCTGGATAGCGCCTTGCCTGACCGCACCACCATCATGAATTTCCGCCACCTGCTGGAGCAGCATCAACTGGCCCGCCAATTGTTCAAGACCATCAATCGCTGGCTGGCCGAAGCAGGCGTCATGATGACTCAAGGCACCTTGGTCGATGCCACCATCATTGAGGCACCCAGCTCGACCAAGAACAAAGAGCAGCAACGCGATCCGGAGATGCATCAGACCAAGAAAGGCAATCAGTGGCACTTTGGCATGAAGGCCCACATTGGTGTCGATGCCAAGAGTGGCCTGACCCACAGCCTAGTCACCACCGCGGCCAACGAGCATGACCTCAATCAGCTGGGTAATCTGCTGCATGGAGAGGAGCAATTTGTCTCAGCCGATGCCGGCTACCAAGGGGCGCCACAGCGCGAGGAGCTGGCCGAGGTGGATGTGGACTGGCTGATCGCCGAGCGCCCCGGCAAGGTAAGAACCTTGAAACAGCATCCACGCAAGAACAAAACGGCCATCAACATCGAATACATGAAAGCCAGCATCCGTGCCAGGGTGGAGCACCCATTTCGCATCATCAAGCGACAGTTCGGCTTCGTGAAAGCCAGATACAAGGGGTTGCTGAAAAACGATAACCAACTGGCGATGTTATTCACGCTGGCCAACCTGTTTCGGGCGGACCAAATGATACGTCAGTGGGAGAGATCTCACTAAAAACTGGGGATAACGCCTTAAATGGCGAAGAAACGGTCTAAATAGGCTGATTCAAGGCATTTACGGGAGAAAAAATCGGCTCAAACATGAAGAAATGAAATGACTGAGTCAGCCGAGAAGAATTTCCCCGCTTATTCGCACCTTCCCTAGGTCATCAGTACTGCTTGCAATAAACTGATAATACAAATCGCCTGGAACGTACACATAATTAGTAAGAGAAAGAATATATAGCAAGCAGGAAATCGGGAAGCCGATATACCACCGGAAAAAATAGGTTTGCTGGCTAGCACCACTGTTTCTCCATGACTGGATATTAAAAATAACGCCGAAGACTTCCTTTCCTGTACGGGTCATCGACATCTGGAGAGACAATTGTGTAATAAAGAGGCCCGCAATGACCAACGGGCCATCATGTAGAAAGAATAAAGCTAATGACGCTAGCAGGAAAAAGCACCACTGGAATTTGGCGCATCGGGACATTCCTTTTGCTGCCAATTTTCTAAAAACCATATGGTCACCATTCATTCAGAATTAATTCTAAGAAAGGTGCGCCTCAGTATCCCATTACAGTTATCAATGAATACATCGTAAAACATGACTGATAAACAAATCAGGGCAAATGTATAAACGATGATTTCTTCAACATATGGAAAATCAGGGTAAATCGCACCTAAATAAATTGCTGACAGTACAAGATACCCACCCCACAATTGGAACAACCGTGGTCTTACTAACAACCATGTGAGTAACGCCAGTACCACTAAGTTTGCAATGCCTATGGCGTTGATCGTCTTTATGGAAGTGAGCGGCACAAAGTACAGAACGCAATAAACGCTACATATCAGAATCACAATGGCGTAAATCACAACACGCTGGAGTAGAGAGTTCATGGTTTCCTCATACACTTTACAGGCCTGTATAACAGAATACCACCGTGTAGCGATTGACGAAGCATATCAGTGTATCTAGTTAATCATTCTCATCTCCCTCACAAGCAATTTGGCTCGGCATCCAATAAGGATGATTTGAAGTCTTGACGTAACTGAACACCATTCTGCATGGAACGCTCGTTAAGTTCGCAACTATCATACTTCTGTCACTGTTTTCAAGGAATTCAGCGCCAGAAAGTTCATTTTCATTCCAGAGACCAGCATTAGAAAGGGTTGCCATCGCATCTGGAAGCGCGTTTATTGCCTTGGTTGCGGGAATTGGTAATTTATCCCGACTTCCACAACCCAGGATAAGGAAGCATAAAAGAACAGTCGTGATAGATTTCATTCTCTCTTCCTCATTTTGGTGTTGTGGGTATTAAAGAGGTCGATGGCTTCAGTTCCCGTGATGGGTATCCAGTAAGGAGGGATGGCTGGAGCCTCATAAAATGGAATTCTCCCGCAGCCTGCTACGGGTAGAGAACAAACAAACAGGATTTCGTCGAACTGGTTTTCAAGTGCCCACAACTGGCTGTACCCAACTAATCCATTTAATTTTGCTTCATGGTGAATTTTCAGAATCGAAAATACAGCCTTCGCAAAACCAAATGGTGGGTTACCAAAGCGTATTGGATCGATACCCAGCGATGTCAGTGCAGACTTCGATATATCATTAAACCTATTGAATAGCGCAGAGCCATGTTCATGGTCTGTTCTTAGGGCAAAAGGAATAGTATTGTCGGGGCTAATTAAGCATTGCTCTTTGAATTGACGGAAACCAGACACACGTTGGATATGGCATTCGACTGATCGCAGAAACAAATCAGGCACACAAAAATCATGAGCAGTAAAACCTTCGAATCCTTCATCGTTACAGAGCTGGTTTGTTAACCTGAACCACAATTGGTAGGCAGATAGTACCTCCTCGTAAGTGCTTCTGACCTCCACATTATTGGTTTTGTAAAAGGTTTCGATCATCATGACTGATTACCTTTGATGCGGCTGCTGTCGTTGTTTAATGGAACGGTCACCTGAATCCCCACGCGCCAGAAAGCCTAAATTGACGATCCTGAAATTTACTCGCCCTACGAGACTATCATGGGGAATGAGACCTCTGAGGTTCCTAGGTGTGCCAGGGGGATTGTCCCAGTAACGGGAATCAAGCGAATGGTCTCGGTTATCACCGGCCATAAAGTAGTATCCTTCGGGAATGATCCATTTCTTACCCGTTTTCACGTAGCCGATACGGTTATCTGTCTGGAAGATATAACTTTGACCGGCAGTGTCGGTATCTGCCTGGTATTGAGTAGTAAAACCATCTTTTTTAATCTGGTTTCCGTTTTGTTTACCGTTTATCGAGAAGATTTTCTCTTCGTTGTATGTGACGGTATCGCCAGGAATACCTAATACGCGTTTGACATAGTAAACGCCGGGAACAGAAGGGGCGTTAAAAACGAGTACGTCCCCACGCCTAATAGCGCGATGATCGAATAAACCACCTACACGCTGAGCGATAACCAAGTCTCCAGGTTTTATAGTTGGGTACATGGATTCTGTCGGGATCAGGAATACACCGCCGAGAAACTGAAAGGACACAATAACCGCAAGCGACAATGAGGAGGAAACTATCAACCAATGTTTTGGACGACGAGACCTTATCAGCTGATAAGAGAGGTAAAGTGCAGAGATGATAAAAACAATAATTAACGGTTTCATGGAGTTATATACCACGCTTAATATTTTTTGCGTAATTAGAGAGCGATTTACCCAAAAACAGGTATACGAGACAGGTGAAAAGGTAAACAAAATGGATGCTGGTGGTTTTTTGGGCTAAAGTGAAAAATTGGTTCGCCTGCCCACCAGCTAATGTGTAATTGAGTTGAACTGTTGGTTTTTCAGCATCGACATAAAAACTTCTAGTTTTCATGAAGGTTAACGGCTTGAAAAATACTTTATAACCAACTCGTGCATAAATTGTGCATGTTGTAATGGTTATTACCAACGGCACATAGAATGGAATAATTGTATTGAGCCAGCACAATAATGACCACACCAGCACTGAATCCAGTAGAAACCTGGCAATAGAGTTGGCCTGCGTTCTGCCCGCTACCACCATAATGGGTATAAATTTAACCATGAAATCCACCATAGTTATACTTGTTTACACCATCTTATAGACAGACAAATTTTCTCCGACTTTTTTTGAACGCAAAACGACCCCGAAAAACGGACATTATATGGTCAGGAATTTCGATAGTTTAAGAGAACATGGTAAATTTTTTCTATCGAAATTTGTGGAGAATTGAAATGAGCAGTGATGCCACTAAGATGGTTGAAGCCTTTGTTAAAGACCCATTAAGTTACGATAGATTTGGGCCAGAGCTTATTTCAAATCAAAAATGTGTCCTCAACATCAATGGGCATGAAATGTCAATTGATGAAGCAGTTAAGATGAGTGATATTGAAAAGTCGCTCTTAGATGAAATTTACCATCTCATAGACGCAATGACAAAAGCGGAAGTCAATTTCTCAAAGGGAAAAAAGAATCTTTTTCGTCGGATGTTCGATCATTTAACAGGTTCCGAAATCTTACGGAAAGCCCAGCTAGATATTTATAACAAAGTAGTTATGAAACTATGCGAACGGATACCTGATCATTTCAAAATGCTAACCGCTCATGCTGAAATCACGAAGGGTTTGGAGGCAATCTATGCGCAAGATATTCATCAGCTAGAGGTTTTCATAGATGTTGTTGAGTCATATCTGAAAAATAAGAACGAGTGTGACTATAGTGTCACAAGCAATGAATATATGGCAATTAACAGGCTACGGATAAGAGTTAATAACTTTCAGGGAGTTCTTGTTGGTTTAAAACTAAGTCAGGTTCAAGCACAAATGAGCTATGAAACAGCTGTCGATGTAAAAGATAGCCTTCGAGATATTAAAGATAATTTATTACCTATGTGGGAAGGGCAGGCTAAGAACATCAACGCCAGTGGTGTTTGTAGTGGTATTGATGAAGTGGCTCATGAAAAATTCAAGAAGCTGGTCAATAAATTAAATAAGAACATAAGGTGAGATAACATGAAGATCATAAATAGTATTGATATATTAGATGTCAAAGTGGCTAAGGAATTTGATAAATATGCTGTTGATGTAAGTATGGAATCATCAATAAAAGATGCAGTCAGATCTTTCCAGATTGGTGATATTGATGCCGCGCATAACTTTGGACGATTGGAGGACACTACTGATATTAATTATCTTGATAACCTCCTTCTCAGCGTCAGCTCATCATCTCAGGGCAAGAAGGGAGAGACTCTGAATGAGATTGTTGCACTGGCTCGTGAAGTCAGTAATGCAGTCGAACCAAGTTATCTTCAAAAGAAACTGTCACGGATACCGTATGTTGGGCCTTTCATAATGAAAGCCATCGGTCTTCATTTTAGTGCAATGTCAAGATTTGATTTAGTTAAAGGACAAATCGATATTTTAACCTCGGATATCGAAAGCATATCGGAGGGGTTGTTTGAAATGAATAAAAATATTGATGGAATGTATGACCAAGCTTTAACTAGTGTAAAAAATACAGGGGTTAACATTGTAGCTGCCTATTACATTCTGGAGAAGTTACAAACAGTTCAGGCTTCTATTCGTAAGGAACTAAAAAATCAGCCTGATAATACCATGCTGAGCATGGAAGCAATGAATATTGAACATCAAATCGCCCTCATAACAAAACGTCGAAATGACATGATCACGGAACAACAAAAGGCATTTGAAGACCTAAAGATGATGAAAATGATGAAGTTCAATAACCTCTCGATGGTAGACCAGTTTGAAACTATTATTAAAGTAACGATACCATCTTCTAAACGCAGCCATCTTATTATTGACCAGGCCGAAAGGAGTGATAAAAGCTCATTACTGATTCAGGCAATTGGTGATTCTGTAAATCAACAAGCCAGACGTCAAGCTTTGTTAGTAAAAGAGAGCAGTATTCGTGTAGCCAAAACAGCTAATCGTACTGTATATGATGTTGAGACAATTGATTACATATCAAACCAGATCAATGAGGCCGGTCGAGAAATTAAAAAAATCCACGACCGAGCCAAGACGCAACATACCCAGCTTGAAGCTCGCGCAGCGCAATGGAAGGAGAAGCGTTTTATGGTAGCAAAAGAACTGTCTTCCAAATAATAGTTAAATTTAGAGGATGTGCTATGGCTAGAATCAGACAAAGTAATCCATATGATGATGTTGAGAATGCTATTAGACGGAAGCGTGATAGAGCTATATATTTTACCTTAGCTATATCTCTAATCTTCGCTATTATATTTCTAATATTATGGTTTTGTATTCCATCAGACATGCCAGTAGATGAGCAAGTCAAACAGGTTTCTGACGATATATTCAACATTCTACGCTCCAATGAGTTAGTTCCTGAAAATGCTTTTGATACGATAGGATCATTTATTTCCATATATGGAAGAGTTGGTGTGGGTGTATGTATATTGATTGTAATACTAGGGGCAATTATTAATGGGAATGGTTTACAACTTGAGATAATGACAAGTTGCATAGTATTGTTTGTAGGGTTTAATTTATTTATTGCTGCATTTGGTGATGAGCCTCATAATTATAAATACAATACCGACAAAATAAGTACTGCTATGAAAACTGGAGACTTGGACTCTTTGTATGAAATCTATGGAGACAGAGGGAGTTTACTAAGAAAGTCAGTTGAAAAAGCACTTGCAGATCCTAAACCAGCTACTGCAAAAAAACTGGGAGATATCGATGGCCTGTTACTCAGAGGTGTAATAATTACTGCTGAAAAAGTATCTGATAGCAATTATAAAAATCATCTTGGAAACTTGGTTTTGTTAATGCCTGAATATAAAGAGGATAGTGTCAAAGACAAAAACACACTGTTTGATTCACAACTTTATAAAGCTATTGATTACCATATTTATGACATTGGTTACAAGTCTGGTGCGCTTGCTTCAAATCCTCTTTCTGCTTGGAAGTCGGGAAATGATCTTAAATCCAATTATATTAAATATATTATAAAAAGTACTGCTCTAATATTTTTTATACTTGCCGTAATTTTTGTGGTGATTATACTGCTGACGGTTAGAAATGGCCGTAGGCTTACTTATTTGATAGAGTCTAATATTAAATATCTGTCGAAATAAAATAAAACGCCCCTGCGGAGTATATAGTAAAAACAGTGTCTATTCGCGTGTGAGTGAGTGACAGGGCTTTACATATAACGTCAGCGGCTTTCATTTCAAACGTACATACTGTGTATAATGGTATGTACGTTTTTTATTTGCGCCGAGTCCTTCGGCGGTAACCATTCATCCATGAATTTTTGTTCAGTGTTTAATTGCACCTTGTGAGTGCGACTTGTTCCAACAAGTCGGGAGAGATAGGAGTTACGTCATTGGTTTAGCAGGACGGGGATAGTTATTTGCGGCAAGTACAGAGTTGTCGCCGCATCCATGCGGCTTTGACAGTTCAGTTGTTCACTCATTGATTCACCTTCTTGATTAATTGCACTTAATTTACCACCACATTGCAACCGCTCCTTACCACGTGTTGCAAATTAATCGCACCACAACTTTCACGGAAAGTACCACTTCGTCGGATCTCGGCTTTGTGCCAAAAACGGACATTGACTTTGGCTGTTACTGAATTGCAGGTTTTAGTTAATCCACGAATAAATCTCCCAAACACCTGCACTATCCATCAACAGTATAAGCTGATTTAACGTTTAGTATTTCTTATTAAGTTTTTAACCACGGTCTTGCGGGCGCGAAACCGCTAGAGCGCTTACTTAGCGAAATGATGTACGCTTGGAAGCAATTGATTTAGCGTGGATTAAAGGTTAACTTCTTCTGAGTAAAATTCATAAAAGAAGGCAATAGTGACCTGCTCCCCGTTGATTAGTACACCCCGATGTTAGTAATGTCTTCATAAGCCACATGAGGACATCCCCATGAAGAAGCGTTTTTCCGACGAACAGATCATCAGTATTCTCCGCGAAGCCGAAGCCGAAGCTGGGGTACCCGCCCGTGAACTCTGCCGCAAGCATGCCATTTCCGATGCCACGTTTTACACCTGGCGTAAGAAGTATGGCGGTATGGAGGTGCCTGAAGTTAAGCGCCTGAAGTCGCTTGAGGAAGAGAACGCCAGACTCAAGAAGCTGCTTGCCGAAGCCATGCTGGATAAAGAGGCGCTTCAGGTGGCTCTTGGGCGAAAGTACTGACGACAGACCAGAAGCGGGAAGCCGTGATGTTGATGTGTGATGCGACCGGTCTGTCGCAACGTCGTGCCTGCAGGCTTACAGGTTTATCCCTGTCGACCTGCCGCTATGAGGCTCACCGTCCGGCTGCTGATGCGCATTTATCAGGGCGCATCACTGAGCTGGCACTGGAGCGCAGGCGTTTTGGCTACCGTCGTATTTGGCAGTTGCTGCGCCGTGAAGGGCTTCATGTTAATCATAAGCGCGTGTACCGGCTTTATCACCTCAGTGGCCTGAGCGTAAAACGCAGAAGACGTCGTAA
Organism: Citrobacter sp. RHBSTW-00881; assembly: GCF_013728515.1. Lineage (NCBI taxonomy): Bacteria > Pseudomonadati > Pseudomonadota > Gammaproteobacteria > Enterobacterales > Enterobacteriaceae > Citrobacter > Citrobacter sp. RHBSTW-00881. Next base: position 185,074 of record NZ_CP056270.1, on the reverse strand, counting down.
AGGGCTGGCAACAGAACGTCTGCCGCTGCTCCGTCCGGCGGCGCCCAATCTGACCTGGTCGATGGATTTCGTCATGGACGCACTTTCCACCGGTCGCAGGATCAAGTGTCTTACCTGCGTCGATGATTTCACAAAGGAATGCCTGACGGTCACTGTTGCCTTTGGGATTTCAGGCGTTCAGGTCACGCGTATTCTGGACAGCATTGCACTGTTTCGAGGCTATCCGGCGACGATAAGAACTGACCAGGGGCCGGAGTTCACTTGCCGTGCACTGGATCAATGGGCCTTTGAGCATGGTGTTGAGTTGCGCTTAATCCAGCCGGGCAAGCCAACGCAGAACGGATTTATTGAGAGCTTTAACGGACGATTTCGCGATGAATGTTTGAATGAGCACTGGTTCAGCGATATCGTTCATGCCAGGAAAATTATTAATGACTGGCGGCAGGATTATAACGAATGCCGCCCGCACTCCACGCTGAATTATCAGACACCGTCTGAATTTGCAGCGGGCTGGAGAAAGGGTCATTCTGAGAATGAAGATTCCGACGTTACTAACTGAGTGTTGTATCTAATCGTGGGGGCAGGTCACTTGGTCGGTGCCATGACGCGACTATTTTCAGGTGATTGCTGATACAACTCACAACAGGCTTGAGCAATGTCGCTCTTTGCCGTTTCGTGGAAGTGAATAGCCCCCGTACTTAGTTTTTCAGGCACGATACCTTGATTAATGAGCTTGGAGTATTCAGGAAGGCACTGTTGCAAAGTTAGCGATGAGGCAGCCTTTTGTCTTATTCAAAGGCCTTACATTTCAAAAACTCTGCTTACCAGGCGCATTTCGCCCAGGGGATCACCATAATAAAATGCTGAGGCCTGGCCTTTGCGTAGTGCACGCATCACCTCAATACCTTTGATGGTGGCGTAAGCCGTCTTCATGGATTTAAATCCCAGCGTGGCGCCGATTATCCGTTTCAGTTTGCCATGATCGCATTCAATCACGTTGTTCCGGTACTTAATCTGTCGGTGTTCAACGTCAGACGGGCACCGGCCTTCGCGTTTGAGCAGAGCAAGCGCGCGACCATAGGCGGGCGCTTTATCCGTGTTGATGAATCGCGGGATCTGCCACTTCTTCACGTTGTTGAGGATTTTACCCAGAAACCGGTATGCAGCTTTGCTGTTACGACGGGAGGAGAGATAAAAATCGACAGTGCGGCCCCGGCTGTCGACGGCCCGGTACAGATACGCCCAGCGGCCATTGACCTTCACGTAGGTTTCATCCATGTGCCACGGGCAAAGATCGGAAGGGTTACGCCAGTACCAGCGCAGCCGTTTTTCCATTTCAGGCGCATAACGCTGAACCCAGCGGTAAATCGTGGAGTGATCGACATTCACTCCGCGTTCAGCCAGCATCTCCTGCAGCTCACGGTAACTGATGCCGTATTTGCAGTACCAGCGTACGGCCCACAGAATGATGTCACGCTGAAAATGCCGGCCTTTGAATGGGTTCATGTGCAGCTCCATCAGCAAAAGGGGATGATAAGTTTATCACCACCGACTATTTGCAACAGTGCCCGAAAGCCTGCTGGCGTTGCCGGACACCAAGGATGAGTTGATCCGTCACTACACGTTCAGCGAAAGCGACCTCTCCATCATCCGGCAGCGGCGCGGCCCGGCCAATCGGCTGGGCTTCGCGGTGCAGCTCTGCTACCTGCGCTTTCCCGGCGTCATCCTTGGCGCTGATGAGCCACCGTTCCCGCCATTGCTGAGACTGGTCGCCAACCAGCTCAAGGTCGGCATCGAAAGCTGGGACGAGTACGGGCAGCGTGAGCAGACCCGACGCGAGCACCTGGTCGAGCTGCAAACGGTGTTCGGCTTCCAGCCGTTCACGATTGGCCACTACCGGCAGGCTGTCCAGTTGCTGACCGAGCTGGCCATGCAAACCGACAAGGGCATCGTGCTGGCCAGAGCCTTGATCGAGCACCTGCGGCGGCAGTCGGTCATTGTGCCCGCCCTCAACGCCGTCGAGCGGGCGAGCGCCGAAGCGATTACCCGCGCCAACCGGCGTCTCTACGACGCCTTGGCTGAGCCGCTGACGGACGTGCATCGCCGTCGCCTCGACGATCTGCTCAAGCGCCGCGACAACGGCAAGACGACGTGGCTGGCCTGGCTGCGGCAATCCCCGGTCAAACCGAACTCGCGGCACATGCTGGAACACATCGAACGCCTCAAGGCGTGGCAGGCGCTCGACCTGCCCTCCGGCATCGAGCGGCTGGTTCACCAGAACCGGCTGCTCAAGATCGCCCGCGAGGGCGGCCAGATGACGCCCGCCGACCTGGCGAAGTTCGAGCCGCAGCGGCGTTACGCGACCCTGGTGGCGCTCGCCATCGAGGGCATGGCCACCGTCACCGACGAAATCATCGACCTGCATGACCGCATCCTGGGCAAGCTGTTCAATGCCGCCAAGAACAAGCATCAGCAGCAGTTCCAGGCATCCGGCAAGGCGATCAATGCCAAGGTGCGGCTGTTCGGGCGCATCGGCCAGGCGCTGATCGAGGCCAAGCAAGCGGGCCGCGATCCGTTCGCCGCCATCGAGGCCGTCATGTCCTGGGATGCTTTCGCCGAGAGCGTCACCGAAGCGCAGCGGCTCGCGCAACCCGAGGACTTCGATTTCCTGCACCGCATCGGCGAGAGCTACGCCACGCTGCGCCGCTACGCGCCGGAATTTCTCGACGTGCTCAAGTTGCGGGCCGCGCCCGCCGCCAAGGACGTACTCGACGCCATCGAGGTGCTGCGCAGCATGAACAGCGACAACGCCCGCAAGGTGCCCACCGACGCGCCGACCGAGTTCATCAAGCCGCGCTGGCAGAAGCTGGTGATGACCGACACCGGCATCGACCGGCGCTACTACGAACTGTGCGCGCTGTCGGAGCTGAAGAACGCGCTGCGCTCCGGCGACATCTGGGTGCAAGGCTCGCGCCAGTTCAAGGACTTCGAGGACTACCTGGTGCCGCCCGCGAAATTCGCCAGCCTCAAGCAGGCCAGCGAATTGCCGCTGGCCGTGGCCACCGATTGCGACCAGTACCTGCATGACCGGCTGACGCTGCTGGAAACGCAGCTCGCCACCGTCAACCGCATGGCGCTGGCCAACGAGCTGCCGGACGCCATCATCACGGAGTCGGGCCTGAAGATCACGCCGCTCGATGCGGCGGTGCCCGATACCGCACAGGCCCTGATCGACCAGACGGCGATGATCCTACCGCACGTCAAGATCACCGAATTGCTGCTGGAGGTAGACGAATGGACGGGCTTCACCCGGCACTTCGCCCACCTGAAGTCAGGCGACCTGGCCAAGGACAAAAACCTGTTGCTGACCACGATCCTCGCCGACGCGATCAACCTGGGCCTGACCAAGATGGCGGAATCGTGCCCCGGCACGACCTACGCCAAGCTGGCCTGGCTGCAAGCCTGGCACATCCGCGACGAAACCTACGGGGCGGCACTGGCCGAGCTGGTCAACGCGCAGTTCCGACATCCCTTCGCCGGGCATTGGGGCGACGGCACCACGTCATCGTCGGACGGCCAGAACTTCCGCACCGGCAGCAAGGCCGAGAGCACCGGCCACATCAATCCGAAATACGGCAGCAGCCCAGGGCGGACGTTCTACACCCATATCTCCGACCAGTACGCGCCGTTCCACACCAAGGTCGTGAACGTCGGCGTGCGCGACTCGACCTACGTGCTCGACGGCCTGCTGTATCACGAATCCGACCTGCGGATCGAGGAGCACTACACCGACACGGCAGGGTTCACGGACCACGTCTTCGCGTTGATGCACCTGCTGGGCTTCCGCTTCGCCCCGCGCATTCGTGACCTGGGCGACACCAAGCTCTACATCCCGAAGGGCGATGCCACCTACGAGGCGTTGAAACCGATGATCGGCGGCACGCTCAACATCAAGCACGTCCGCGCCCATTGGGATGAAATCCTGCGGATGGCCACCTCGATCAAGCAGGGCACGGCGACGGCCTCGCTGATGCTCAGGAAGCTTGGCAGCTACCCGCGCCAGAACGGCCTGGCCGTCGCCCTGCGTGAGCTGGGACGCATCGAGCGCACACTGTTCATCCTGGACTGGCTGCAAAGCGTCGAGCTGCGCCGCCGCGTGCATGCCGGGCTGAACAAAGGCGAGGCGCGCAACGCGCTGGCCCGCGCCGTGTTCTTCAACCGCCTGGGGGAAATCCGCGACCGCAGCTTCGAGCAGCAGCGCTACCGGGCCAGCGGCCTCAACCTGGTGACGGCGGCCATCGTGCTATGGAACACGGTCTATCTGGAGCGGGCCGCGAACGCCTTGCGTGGCCACGGTCAAGCCGTCGATGACGGCCTGTTGCAGTACCTGTCGCCGCTCGGCTGGGAGCACATCAACCTGACCGGCGATTACCTCTGGCGCAGCAGCGCCAAGATCGGCGCGGGCAAGTTCAGGCCGCTACGGCCGCTGCAACCGGCTTAGCGTGCTTTATTTAATGAGATGGTCACTCCCTCCTTCCCAGTACTATGCTGAGGACAGGCTTTCATTCGGAGAACCATCATGGAAAACATTGCGCTTATTGGTATCGATCTGGGTAAGAACTCTTTCCATATTCATTGTCAGGATCATCGTGGGAAGGCCGTTTACCGTAAAAAATTCACCCGACCAAAGCTAATCGAATTTCTGGCGACATGCCCAGCAACAACCATCGCGATGGAAGCCTGTGGCGGTTCTCACTTTATGGCACGCAAGCTGGCAGAGTTAGGGCATTTTCCAAAGCTGATATCACCGCAATTTGTCCGCCCATTCGTTAAAAGCAACAAAAATGACTTCGTTGATGCTGAAGCTATCTGTGAAGCAGCATCACGTCCATCTATGCGTTTCGTGCAGCCCAGAACCGAATCTCAGCAGGCAATGCGAGCTCTGCATCGTGTCCGTGAATCCCTGGTTCAGGATAAGGTGAAAACAACTAATCAGATGCATGCTTTTCTGCTGGAATTTGGTATCAGCGTTCCGCGAGGTGCTGCCGTTATTAGTCGACTGAGTACCCTTCTTGAGGACAGTAGTTTGCCTCTTTATCTCAGCCAGTTACTGCTGAAATTACAACAGCATTATCACTATCTTGTTGAGCAGATTAAAGATCTGGAATCTCAGTTGAAACGAAAGTTGGACGAAGATGAGGTTGGACAGCGCTTGCTGAGTATTCCCTGCGTTGGAACGCTGACTGCCAGTACTATTTCAACTGAGATTGGCGACGGGAAGCAGTACGCCAGCAGCCGTGACTTTGCGGCGGCAACAGGGCTGGTACCCCGACAGTACAGCACGGGAGGTCGGACGACATTGTTAGGGATTAGCAAGCGGGGCAACAAAAAGATCCGAACTTTGTTGGTTCAGTGTGCCAGGGTATTCATACAAAAACTGGAACACCAGTCTGGCAAGTTGGCCGACTGGGTCAGGGAGTTGTTGTGTCGGAAAAGCAACTTTGTCGTCACCTGTGCTCTGGCAAACAAGCTGGCCAGAATAGCCTGGGCACTGACGGCGCGACAGCAAACTTACGAAGCATAAAGGCAGAAATACACCAGTTTAAACAATCATTCATCTGGTTTTGCGAATACTGATATTGATGATACAAACGGCCCACCGGCCTGTTGAGGAACCTGTAAAACGGAAAGGCTCGCTGAAGCCGTATATTTTCTGGAGGTTCATCAGGCGCGGAACTCATCGAGGCGCGGGAATAAAATCCCATTCAGACGCCGGATAGATTCAAGCAAGCCAACTTATCGTCAAAATCGGTGTTGCAAAAACGGGAGTGACCATAGATTCCGTTTTCTGAGACGACCCCATGCAGGCCTCGCAGGAATTCGCAGGCCACGCTGTACAGCCGGTCGCGCCAGCCCGCGTTCGAGCCATGCCTGCACGTTCGAATAGCTGCTTAGGCCGAGGATGTCGCCCGCTGCGTAGAATTCGACCAGCGCATTCACCCAGCCAAACGTCGCAATGTCCGCGATCGAGTAATCATCGACAATCCATTCGCGGCCCTCCAGCCGGTGATCCAGGACCCCGAGAAGACGCCTGGATTCATCAACAAAGCGCTGCCGAGGTCGCTTGTCCTCATAGTCCTTGCCGGCAAATCGCAGGAAAAAGCCTAGCTGTCCGAAGGTCGGCCCAACGCCCGACACCTGAAAGAACACCCAGGCCAGAGTCTCGTACCGCTGGGCGGGTGTTGTTGAGATGAGCTGCCCCGTCTTGTCGGCCAGATAGATGAGGATCGCACCGGTTTCCCATATGCCAATGGGCTGGCCGTCAGGGCCAGCCGGATCGATGATCGCGGGTATGCGGCCGTTGGGATTCAACGACACGAACGCTGGATCCTTCGACTCGTTGTTCGAGATGTCGACGAAGTGGGGCTCATACGGCAGGCCAGTCTCCTCCAGCATCATCGAGACCTTGACGCCGTTGGGCGTGGGGGCCGCGTATAGTTGCAAGCGATCCGGATAAGATGCTGGCCAGCGCTGCGTGATGGGAAAGGAGGAGAGGTCTGTCATATCTGGATCCTGGCACTGCGACGGCGGCTGAATGGAATGATCTGCTTCAAGGCCGGGTTCGACGACCGCGTCGATTGACGCGGTCGTCGGAGGTTGCGAACCGGATCGGCGCGGCACTAACGGCAGCGAAGCCTGTTCCGCTGCAGCCCCGGCCGCAGGGCTCACATCGCCGGCCTCATGCCGCTTTGGAAGAACCCAGTCGGGACGGACGAAGTGGCAGGTGTAGCCGCCCGGCCGCTTCTCCAGATAATCCTGGTGATCGGGCTCGGCCTCCCAGAACTCGCCGACCGGCTGGACCTCGGTCACCACTTTGCCATCCCACAGCCCCGAGGCATCCACATCGGCGATCGTATCCTCGGCGACGCGCTTCTGCTCCTCGTCGACATAATAGATGCCCGACCGGTAGGAGAGCCCACGATCATTGCCCTGGCGGTTCAGCGTCGTCGGATCGTGGATCTGGAAGAAGAATTCCAGGATGTGCCGGTAGCTCGTCACTGTCGGGTCGAAGACAATCTCGATCCCCTCGGCATGCGTGCCGTGATTACGATACGTGGCGTTCGGAATATCGCCGCCCGTGTAACCCACACGGGTCGAGATGATGCCGGGCCGCTTGCGGATCAGATCCTGCATGCCCCAGAAACATCCTCCTGCGAGAACAGCGCGCTGATGCATGTTAAGCCTCCTCTACTTGATCGAGATATTCACCGTATCCCTCGGACTCCATCTCGTCGCGCGGGATGAAGCGAAGGGACGCAGAGTTGATGCAGTAGCGCAGACCGCCGCGGTCGGAAGGACCGTCCGGGAAAACGTGGCCCAGATGGCTGTCGGCGTGTACCGACCTGACCTCCGTCCGGACCATGCCGTGTGCACTGTCCCGCACCTCGTTCACGTTTGCCGGAACGATCGGCTTGGTGAAGCTGGGCCAGCCAGTACCCGAATCGAACTTGTCCGTTGAAGCGAACAGCGGCTCTCCCGACACTATGTCGACGTAGATGCCAGGCTCCTTGTTGTCGTTGTGCTCACCCGTGAAGGGCCTTTCGGTCCCCGAATCCTGGGTAATCCGGCGTTGCTCGGGGGTCAGGCGGTCAACTGCTGCCTGTGACTTCTCAAACTTCATGATAGTCTCCAATAATTAATCTAAATAGATGCGCGGAATAGTAGATCACTGAAAGGGAACTCAGCCCGGATTGTGCGATCTGATCAATCGCCAAACCAACCAAAACCACCAACCGGACTGAGCGATGCCGATCATAGCACCAATACCCCGTGGCGAACGACGCCTGATGCAGAAAGCTATTCATAAAACGCGCGATAAAAATCATGCCCGCAGACTCACGGCCATGCTGATGCTTCATCGGGGTGAACGGGTCAGCGATGTTGCCAGAACTCTCTGTTGTGCTCGTTCATCCGTTGGTCGCTGGATTAACTGGTTTACGCACTCAGGTATTGAAGGCCTGAAATCCTTACCCGCAGGGCGCTCCCGACGCTGGCCTTTTGAACATATCTGCACCCTGTTACGTGAGCTGATAAAGCATTCTCCCGGCGATTTTGGTTATCAACGTTCACGCTGGAGCACCGAATTACTGGCATTAAAAATCAATGAGATAACCGGTTGCCAGTTACATGCAGGAACCGTTCGCCGCTGGTTGCCATCTGCGGGGCTTGTATGGCGCAGGGCCGCGCCAACTCTGCGTATCCGTGACCCACATAAAGATGAAAAGATGGCGGTAATCCACAAAGCGCTGGATGAATGCAGCGCAGAGCATCCGGTATTTTATGAAGATGAAGTGGATATCCACCTTAATCCTAAAATCGGTGCGGACTGGCAGTTGCGCGGACAGCAGAAACGGGTAGTGACGCCGGGGCAGAACGAAAAATACTATCTGGCCGGCGCACTGCACAGTGGCACGGGTAAAGTCAGCTACGTGGGCGGCAACAGCAAAAGTTCAGCGCTGTTTATCGCTCTGCTGAAGCACCTGAAAGCCACTTACCGGCGGGCGAAAACAATCACGCTGATCGTTGATAACTACATTATCCATAAAAGCCGCGAAACACAGCGCTGGTTGAAAGCAAATCCCAAGTTCAGGGTAATTTACCAGCCGGTTTACTCGCCGTGGGTGAATCATGTGGAACGGCTATGGCAGGCACTTCATGACACGATAACCCGTAATCATCAGTGCCGCTCAATGTGGCAGTTACTGAAAAAGGTCCGCCATTTTATGGAAACCGCCAGCCCATTCCCCGGAGGAAAACATGGTCAGGCAAAAGTGTAGCGGTATTAGGCGCAGCTATTTAGAGAGCTCGACACACTGTCATTTATCTTTGCAGTCATTGCGCCGACTATCGCAGTGCGCCCCAGATTTATCCAATACGCTGCGCGTATAGTTTCCATAGCGCCGAAGCTCTTCACGTCGTGATTCAGTTCCACTCATACCGGGCTGCCAGCTGCGCGATGTTCCGTATCTCGACCGTTGCCGTGGAGCCGGATACTGTCGCGATCACGACTTCGCGCTCCAAGACAAATCCGTCGATCGGCCGAGTGACGAGGCCTTGCACGGTCGGCGATCGTTCCGGAAGAATGCATATGGCGTGGCCGTCAGCGACGACCCGTTGCACCCAGTCCTCGCGATCTGATCGAAAGCGAGGTCGCATGAGCAAGTCCCGTCGCGCGAAGTGATCGAGGATCCGATCGCGAAACTCGCATTTCAGGCGATCGACGAAAGGAAACTCGAGCAGGTCTTCGCCGCGCACGATCTCGTTGGCAGCCAAGGGATGGTTTGCAGAACAGCCGAGCACGAAGCGCTCCCGAAATAGAGGATGCACATCCAGCTTGCGTTCCGGTCTTGTTTCACGCGGCATGATGCACGCGTGGTATTTTCCTGAAAGCACCTCCGATGTGTCCTCGTTCGACTGGAGCGAGTGCAGCTTGATTTCGATGGATGGCATCTCCGCCAATGCGCTCTCGAAGAATGCCGTAAATTCCTTTGGTCCGACGGTGGGCGCGACGGCGACATCCAGCACGCGGTGCCCCCCCATCGCCCAGTGCTCCGAGTGATTGCGAACGCTCTTCATCGCGACCACCATGCGCCGGAATTCTGCCTCGACGTCATGGCCAAGGCCAGTCAGGCGGCTGTTCTTCCCGTCGCGATAGATCAGCGGCCCGCCAAGCTCATCTTCCAAGCGGCGGATCGCGCGGGTCAGACTTGGCTGTGACACACCGCTCAAGCGAGCGGCCGCTGTGAAATTCAGCGTCTCGGCCAAGTTGATGAAATAGCTGACTTGATTGAGTTCCATAGTCCTTTGGCCCACGCGCCTGACTGATACCTCTTCCGTGAGACCGCCTTTGGAAAGCAGGTCGCAGAAGTATGCTTGGCGCATATAATCATGGTATAGGGGCTTGTCTATATGCGCCAGACATATAAATGATAGCCTGAGATGACGATTACCGGTTGGCGGTGCGCTCCGCTCAGCTCCGTCGAAGGTTCTGAGAGCGCAACCGCCAAGCCGCGTGCTGGAGGTTTGATGGACATGGCAGGAAGATCATTTACGTTTGTCAGTGGGGCTGGCTCTCCGCTGTCCGGGCACCTCGAACCGCCGGAAGGGACGCCGCGGGGCTGGGCGATCTTCGCCCACTGCTTCACGTGCGGGAAAGACAGTCGCGCCGCTGTTCACATCTCGCGCGCGCTGTCGCGTGCGGGCATCGGGGTCTTGAGGTTCGATTTCGCCGGGACCGGGATCGGCGGTGGGACGGGAGAACCTGTGAACTTCGCGTCGGACGTCGAGGACCTTCGGGCCGCCGCAAATGCGATGGCGGCGGCGGGCATGTCACCGTCCCTCCTCGTCGGGCACAGCCTGGGTGGCACCGCTGCGATCGTAGCCGCCGCCGACATGCCTGATATTGCGGCGGTAGCGACGATTGGTGCGCCGGCCGACCTTCAGCATATCTTGCGCCTCTTCGGACCGAATGATCTGGACACCATCGCGAGCGAGGGCGAGGCCTCGGTGGAGATTGCCGGTAGGCCCTTCCTCATTCGCCGAGGGTTCCTTGAGGCGGTTGAGGGGATCGACGTCGAGAAGGCCATTGCCTCCCTGCGACGGCCGGTGCTGGTCATGCACTCTCCGCTGGATCAGGTGGTCGGCATCGACCACGCGTCGCGCATCTTCGTCGCGTCCAGGCACCCTAAAAGCTTCATCTCGCTCGACAACGCGGATCACCTTCTCACCGACGTCGCGGACGCGAACTACGCCGCGGCCATGGTGGCGGTTTGGGCGAGCCGCTTTCTCCCACCACTCAGCGCGGATCTTCCGCAGGTCGAGGTTGCGGAGGGCGTCGTCTCCACCGAAACTCTTGCAGGGACGTTCCAGCTCAAGGTCCGCAGCGGCGAGCACACTCTGTTCGCCGACGAGCCAGCATCGGTCGGTGGCCTCGGGACCGGACTATCTCCCTACGAACTCGTATCTGCCGGCCTCGCAGCCTGCACGGTGATGACGATGCGTCTCTATGCGAACCGCAAGGGCTTTCCGCTCGAACGGGCGAGCACGACCGTGCAGCACGAGAAGGTGCCGGACATGATGCCACCCGACCGGTTCACCCGCACCATTGTCCTCGATGGGCCGCTGAGTGATGATCAGCGCGCTCGGATCCTCGCGATCGCTGATCGGTGTCCCGTCGATCTGAGTCTCATCCGGGGTTCGGACGTGCAGACCGAGCTCTTGAGCGCCAGTCAGGCTGCGGATCCCGCGAGGCTGGCTTGACCGTGGCGCACACGGAGGAGGGCGAACGGACTGTGAGCCAATCGCCTACCGGCAATAGGGCGGCCGCGACAGAGCGAGCAATTCTCGCAGGCGGCTGCTTCTGGGGCATGGAGGATTTGCTGCGCCGAGCCAGGGGAGTCATTTCGACGCGTGTCGGTTACACAGGCGGAGAAATGCCTGATCCGACCTACGCGAGACATTACGGCCATGCGGAAGCAGTGGAAGTGACCTTCGACCCTTCCGTTCTCGCCTATCGCTCGCTCTTGGAACTCTTCTTCCAGATACATGACCCCACGACCTACGAGCAACAAGGCAGCGATGTCGGTCCGAGCTATCGATCGGCGATTTTCTACACCACCGAAGTGCAGAAGGAAGTCGCCCTCACAACCATCGCGGAAATCGAGGCATCAGGAAGCTGGCCAGGCCCGGTCGTGTCGGAGATCAACCCAGAAGAACCCTTTTGGGAGGCGGAGCCAGAGCACCAAGAATACCTGGTGCGCTATCCTGGGGGCTATAGCTGCCACTTCGTGCGCCCGACCTGGCGGTTGGACCGCTCAGACGAACGCCCAGCTGTAATACTTGACAGAAAGAGTTGATGATGACCGAAACCGTGACTAATCAGGCCGCCTGGCAGAAAGCGCCGGGGCAGCCACTGAGGATCGGTGTCACCGCTCTGCCGCATCTGGCGGCGAACGAGATATTGATCCGCAACGCGGCCATCGCGATCAACCCACTCGACTGGATTCTGCAGGACGTCGCGCTTTTGCCATGGCTCGACTATCCCGCGATTCTCGGCAGCGACGTCTCCGGTGAGGTCGCGGCGGTCGGTGGCGCGGTCGAGCGGTTCAAGGTCGGCGATCGAGTCATCGGACAGGCGGTCGGGACAACCGTAAATCAACCTGCGCAGGGTGCGTTCCAGCACCACACGATCGTGCTGGACCACATGGCGGCGCCGATCCCCAACAACATTGCCTTCGCTGATGCGGCAGTCCTCCCGCTTGGCCTTGGCACCGCCGCAAGCGGGCTCTACGGACGGACACAGTTGGCTCTCGCGCCACCGTTACACTCGCCGACCGCGCGTCCAGAGGTCGTTCTGGTCTGGGGTGGATCGTCGAGCGTTGGCTGCAACGCCATCCAGCTCGCGGTGGCGTCGGGCTACAGGTGCGTCGCCACCGCTTCGGCGCGCAACGTCGGCCTGTTGAAGGAGCTGGGTGCAAGCGAGGTTCTTGACCACTCGAGTCCAGCCATCGTGGAAGACGTGATTGAGGCAATGCGCGGGCGCAGTCTCGCTGGAACGCTTCACGCGACCGGTCACATGAAAGACTGTTTTGCCGTAGTTGCGAGATGCGAGGGCTCGCGCCGGGTGGCAGCGACGCTGGCCCCGCCCGACGAGCGTTCATTTGGAGTCGAGGCGACGCACATCTCCGGGACGAGCCTCAAGGATGACGAGGTTGGTCCAATGATCTACCGCGAATTCCTGCCGCAGGCTCTCGCGGCGCGCACGTTCGTCCCCGCCCCTCCGGCGAAGATCGTGGGCCAGGGCCTTGAAATGCTCCAGGCTGCCTTGGAAGCCCTGAAGGCGGGTGTATCCGCAGCGAAAATCGTCGTTACCCTGCCTTGAGTGACCAGCCAGGCGGTTTTTCGCGTTCGCAGTCTGAGGTGGCCCGCACTTTGCCGATTGGGAAGCTCTACCGGGAAAACGCGTTTGGGACGCGCGCTGCGCTCCTGCCGGAGCATGCGTTCCCGAAACCTGTTCCCGACTGCTTTTCCCCGAAACTACCTATCGGACATAGAGAAATGGGAATGCAGCGAGTGGTTTGAACGGCCGCTTCCGAAACCGCGTTCCGATCAATTGAGCGGCTAAAAGTGGGGCGATCACCGACATATTAGAATGAGACCGCCATGCCCGATCGGCCGGCTTGACGCGTAGCCAAAAGAATGCGGCTGATGGTAGGCTCGCTGACATTATGAAGCCCCGCCATCTGAGCAGCGTTGAGCTGCCGCAATTGCGAGTCTCCTACGCGTCGTCGTTCTTCTCGCGGTCCACACCTCGCTCATGCAATTCGGCATCGACGGGGCAGTTCGTGCAGCCCTCGTAGCAGCACAAGCGGCAGATGCGGTATGACTGCTCGAGGTTTTCCAAGCGATTTCGGAGAACGCGTTCAGCGATGTCCGATAAGGTTTTCAGTTCGTCTGGATTAAGGATCGATAGCCCTTCGGCAATCACTTGATCGCGCGAGGCCAGGACCTCGTCGCTCGCGACCTTGCCAGTTGGAGTAAGATAGAGGGATCGCGCGCGCCCGTCTGTCGAATGCTCCCTACGCTCGATCAATCCCTCGCTTACCAATCTATCCACCAGGCGAACAGTTCCAGCATGTGAAAGGCCCACCCCGATCGCAAGCATACGGATCGAGAGCCCGGGCTTGTGCGCGAGCAACGCCAGCGCTGAGGCGGCGGGTCCAGCTTCCGGCGCCCGCGATGAACTAGCGCGAACGATGTCGTCGCTGATCATGAGTGCGAACGCCCCGAAAATGTTTCGATCTCGAGGTCCATCCATTGCCACATCTATATGTGCGCGGAGCATAGACAGCAAGCCATACCGTGGTCCTCTTCCTCCGCGCGGCTTGTGGAAAATGTCCTGTTTTAGAAGGGTTTCGGAGGATTTCGACTGATCGAGCGCGCCGAAAAAAACGGGTCCGGCTCGTTAAGGCCGCGGAACCGTTGATACCTGGCGGCTATAGGGCAAGCCTTTTCGCTCGGAATCGCCGTAGGTCGCGCCCGAGAATCACTCCGCGTCAGCGCTGTCATCCAGGCCGCGCAGGTGCAGATCAGCGAGACCTAGCTTGCCCCCGGCGTCGCACTTCCATCGTGTCACCGCGCGCGATCACGATTGTATCAATCCCATTGAGGAACAGTCCGTGCTCCACGACGTCGGGGATTGCGGCGAAACGGGCGAAGACCGCGTCGCCATGCAGCTGAGCGCCTCCGGGCTCGATATCGCGACGGAGCATCCATGCCCCGCGGAGGTTCTGCAGGATTTGCACGCCCGCCGTCACGAGAGGACCACAGTCACGAGAGCACAAGCGCCCCTCTGTGGCGGACCGAAGCACGCAGCAGCACGAGGGACGCCGCTAGCAGAACTGCGTCCTTCAGTAGAAACTGCCCTGGTGCAGCCGAAATCGCAGGAAAGCCGCCGGCAGTCTGCTCCGCGACACCTGGAGTGGTGATGAAAAAGGTCAGCGTGATCAGATAGGTCGCTGCTGACATTAGTGCGCCTAGCGCAGAGAAGAGTGGACGAAATGCACCAAGGATCAGAACGAGACCGGTCGATAACTCGATAACGCCGATGAAATAGCTTTGCCCCTGCGTCCCGAACATGCCGAGCCAATTCATGATCGGGCTGTGTTCGATAAACGGGGCGATACCATAGGCCTCGTACGCTGTGAACTTCATCGCGCCGAACCACAGAAATACGATCACGAGAGCCCATCTAAGCAGGCCAAGATCCCTCCGACCGTGCTCGGGGACAAGAAATTCATAACGGTCGAAAATGCTCATCTAAAATTCCTCAACAGTGGTCCCGTGGGAACGTCACGAACGTCGTCTACGTGCTTCGGGCAGGCGTTGCAGTATATGCGCGACGCATATACCATATACTAATAAGCGAGATATGTCGAGCGGCTGGCTCGCGCTTCGCTGCCTCACGAAGCCATCCTCATCGGCGATGCCTTTACCCAGCAAACGCGCGACCTTTGCGGGATTTTGACTTGATGGGGCTGGCGCTCCGGGTGGGCCTATAGCCCGTTGGCAAACGTCCAGCCTGTACGGATGGACGCGGCCCTGGACGAGATAACCATGCCCACCGAAATCGTAGCAGCGATCGGCGAAGGCGCGCTCGCTTATCGAGAGAGCGGCATTCTCTCACTGGCAGATGGCAGAGTATTCTCCGCGTGCCGGCAGTATCGCTATCGCTTGAGCGAGGACAGTGTTGTCGTCGAGTTCGCAGACGGACCTCATATCGGGACGCAGTTCCTCAGCTTGAGTTTCTCGCGGACGGATACCGGGTTGGAAGCGAGTGGCGTCTATGCCTGCGGAGACGACACCTACCATGCAACCTACAGGATTCTGGGGCCGGCGGCCTTTGAAGTGGTCATCATGGTCCAAGGGCCTGCAAAGGCATACGAGCTAGTCAGCCGATATTCCCGGTCGGGATAAATGCTCATGTCAGGAGGGCAAGTCCTCTGTTGCCCTTATCATGGCCGTGAAAGGCAGCGCCGGAATAACTTACCACGCGCTGCAAATCCGAAGACGATTGTCGTCGTCATCAGAAGGTAGGCGACTATCCCACCAGGTGAAAGAGTCGGAACCGCTGCGAGGATCAACCCATCATTCCCGCCGGGTATGAGCGCGATGCCGATACCCATCAATGTGCCGCCGACGACAGATCGCAGAATGCCATTGGCTGTCGGCAGTTGGAGACGCAGATTGCCTTGGCGAAAGGAGGCGGTTAGGGCGCCTGCGATCGAAGAGATCACCGCAGTGAGCGCGACCTCGCCGGCCGGGGACATTCTGAGAGGAAGGGCGCGTTGAATCACGTCTGCGAAGGTCCAGGCCGGCGAGAGTGCATATAGAAGTCCGCCAGTGATACCGAGTCCAATCATCGAAGCGCCGAACGACCAACCCGGCTTTGTTCGCAGAACGCTCTTCGTGGAAACGAAAACGAGTGCCAGCACGAGCACAACTAGGAAGGCTAGGAGAGTAACGAGGCCTGTTGCGCTCGGTTTGGAGATTAAGCTTGGCCATGTTGAATCGTAGCCGAACCTGCCATGGTCGGCAGCCAAGATACCAATCGTTAATCCCAAGGGTAGAGCTAGAAGTCGCATCTCCCCATCCCCAAGCCGCGCCAGCGATCCGAGCAGGCATGTGTCATTAATGAGTGCGCCGAGGCCGAAGGCGATGGCGCCGATGAGCAGGAGGAAATTGATGCTGGTCGAGGGTGCGAGTGTTGCGCCCAGTGTTCCCGTCCAGACTATCGGGACCGCAACCAGGCCTGCCGCTGCCGACGCTGCGAGAAATCCGACGAACATTTTCGGCGGCTGTCTTCTGTGTAACTCATGAGCGGCCACCACTAAACAGGTTCCGCCTTGGTTCGCCGCATATCCGAACCCGAAGGCAAGTACGCATAGAAGAAGTTCGAGCGCAAACGATCCCATTATTTCAAGCCTGCCTGATCATATCGTCAGCCTTCTGATGCGACGTTCCAGCGTGGCGAGCGCCCCGGCTTAGCTTTACCACGGGAAGGCGCGATCCTGCTGTAGCCGCACAGATGGCAAAGGCTGACCGAGCCATCTTTGTCGAAGCCGTTTGCCACAAGGAGCCGCTCCGACAGCATGCCTAGAATGTCGAGGTCATTGGGCGACAGGGGCGAAATACATTCGGAGATCACCTGCTCCCGTGCCTTGAGCAAGGCGTCCGTTATCTTCTTCCCCGAATTGGTGAGGTGAATGAAGCGCGCCCGCCTGTCGGTGATTTGTCTTCGTCGTTCCACCAACTGTTCGCGCTCGAGCCTATCGATCAATCGCACCGTCCCGGCATGAGAAAGCCCGATCGAGGTAGCCAAAACGCTGATCGGCAGTCCGGGCTCCATGCTGAGTAACACCATCACGGCGGTCCCCGGGCCGCTTGGTGAAAACGAGGCCGAGACACTGGCGATGCTGTCTGCAACGGCCAACGCGAGTGCACCTAAATGGTACTTGGCGACCTCAGGCTCCATACCGCAAGAATATATGCTTCGCGCATAGACTTCAAGCGTGTGAAAATGTATGACCGCCGCATGCATCTATGACAGATTCGGACATGGTCATGCTCATTGAGGGGCTCAGCTCGGATTCCACATCTGAGATCAACGGACGTGCTCGTTCCCCAGGCGCTAGCGGGGGTGGGCTCGATGAAAGTGGACGTGCATGGGTGCCGCTCACCGGGCGCAGGCGGTTCGCCGATGAGACCGCCGGTATGATCGGACGGGTCTCATGCCCGACCTGACTCTTGATCTCCGATACCTGAAGTACGCCGTTCAGGTCGCCGAGGCCGGCAGCTTCCGCCGAGCGGCGGAGCGCCTATCGATATCGCAATCCACCGTCAGCCGACGTGTGCAGCTGTTTGAGCGCCAACTTGGCTTTTCTCTCTTCAAGCGTACGCGAGCGGGGGCAGGGCTGACTCCAGAAGGTGAGCGCTTCCTTCAACAAGCGGTGGTGGGAGCGCGCTACCTTCGTAACGCCGCAACGGAGATCCGCTCCGCGCGGAAACTCAAGACCGGGCTCGTGAGGTTTGGAATGCTTGAAGCGTTCCCGGCGTGCCCGATCATCAACATTCTCTCGGCATTCAGAAATAGACATCCGACGATCGAGGTAAAGCTTGAGGAAGGCACTTCAGAAGAAAACACTTTGGGGGTGAAGCGCGGATTACTGGACGCAGCAATCAGCCTGAGTGCGAGCAAGAGCCCTCAGTTCCAAGTTCGACGTCTCTGCGAACCAGATCTGTTCGTGGCATTGTCCCCGCTTCACGAGTTGGCAGCACGGCCACAGCTGTCGTGGGAGGACGTTTGTGACGAAGTCTTCCTCGTTCGCTCGGATGGCGCTGGGCGTGAGCTCGCTGGCATACTCCGGCGCATGGTGGGCGCCGGAGACGGAGCGGTTCAACTCTCGATCCAACAAGTCAGCCGAGAAACCCTGCTGACGATGGTCGAACAGGGCTTCGGCTTGACCATCACCAGCGTGATCTACCGGCCGGATATCGCGTTGATCCCGCTCCCATCGGCGCGGGCGCCGACGGCCGCTATAATTTCTTCCAGTGACAACGACAACCCGACTCTGCCGCTGCTGCTGAAGTGTTTCGACACCCCCTCTAGAGCGGGGACCACGGATTAATCGGCGCTCCCCGGCGTCAACGTTCGCCTGGCTTTGGCGAAGCCACGGTCTGTCGCGATGAACCGTTGTAACATCGGGACGATTAACCGAGCTGGGTCAACAGCGGACTGACCTTGCTCTCGGCCCAATAGGTGGGCGTAGTCAACAAGGTCCTGGTGGAGAGCTGCAGGTAGCTCGACCTGTACCTTAAGCGGCTTGTCGTCCGCGATGGGGCCTAGCTTAAGCTTCGACATCATCACCCTCCATATGGCTCCAGTACCAAGTCTCGCGTCACGAGAACGCGCACGGGAAATCCGGGCCGAATAGTGATCGTGGGCGCGACGTTGAGCTGACGCCTCACAATCTGCTGCCCTGCGTCGTTGATGGTGTCCTGCCCACCGTTCCGGATCGCCTGAACGAGCTGATCGTCGTTGTCGACCGCGAGTTCGGCGCCGACGCTCAGCAGTGTCGACAATCCCGCAGCCTTGGCCAGATCCCACCAATGGTAATCGACGCCATCCTGCAGCCCGGCGAACCCTTCAGCGTCAGCACCAGGCTGGCGCTCGAGAACGATCGAGCGCCCGTTCGGGAAGACGAGCCGAGTCCAGACGAGCAGGACTCGGCTCTGGCCGAACTGCACGTTGTTGTCGTACTGCCCGACCACACGAGTGCCTTGCGGCACAAGCAAGATACGGCCGGTTGGGCTGTCGTAGATGTTTTCGGTGACCTGCGCGGTGATCTGGCCGGGTAGATCGGATCGGATGCCGGTGATCAGCGCCGCGGATATCACTGCTCCCGCCTGAAGGACGTTCGGCGATACTGGCGCAGCGACGCGATCGGGCGCAACCGTCCTGCGATCGGCCGCGGCGTTCAGAAACGCGTTCTGCCGGTCCTGCGCCGAGGGCGTGGCGGGCGGCGGAGCGAGGCCAATGCTCGCCAAATCCGGCACCGGCGCGAGCGCTGGGGCAGCTCCCGCAGCAGCGGGTGTGCCCCGGCTTTCCGATCCGGAGAAGAGACGGCTGGTGCGCGCGGTCTCGATTTCCTGAAGGCGGCGCTGCTCTTCCGGGCTGATGCCGGGATTGGGCGTGGCCGTCCCGGGTGTGGGCACCGGCTGTCCGCGATCCTGGGTACTAAGGATCGGCCGGCCGAGGTCACCGGGAAGAGGGGGACCGAGCTGTGGCACGCCACTGTAATCTCGCGGCAGGCCGGCCAGTCCGTCAGCGGTCGAGCGGTTCTCGGTCGAATAGAGTTCGTCGTTCGGCCGACCGGCGTCGCGGGTCTGAAGCGCGTAGATCAGCGCACCTCCGAGCCCGACGCTGGCGACAAGACCGAGGCCGGCGAGAACCTTCCGCGACAACCGGGTGACGCGGGGCGGTTCGGCCCGCAGCCGCATCGGCGCAGGCCCGACCGGCTCGCCGGTCAGGGGCTGCGCATCGTCGTCCGGCACTTCCTCAATCCGGGGCGGGTTCTCGCTCACGAGGTCGGCCTCCCGTCTGTGCGGACGATCCTGACGCGCTTCTGCTCGCGGCCGGAGCCGAAGCGAAGTTCGGCAGCCGCGAACAGACGATCAACGATCATGTGGTGGCCGCGAACGCGATAGTTCACGAGCTCAGAGGTGTTGCCCTCGGGGCCGACGACGAAGAGTGGCGGCATCTCGCCCTGACCGATGCCGCGCGGAAACTCGATAAAGACCTGGCGTCCGTCGTCGAAGGCGCGCAGCGGCCGCCACGGCGCACGGTCGCCCTCGATCGCATAGCGGAAGTTGACGTTCGCGAGATCGACGCCGCTCGCCACCGGCTGGGCCGCCTGCGCCTCGGCGTTCTGACGGCGCAGCGCAATGAGCTGGTCTTGCGGATACTGCCATGAGACCGACGCCATATAGGTGCGCTCTGTCGAGCGCAGCTCCATGTGATAGGTGCGCATGTTGGTGTTGATGACGAGGTTTGTCATCAGGTCGGCGCGGGTGGGCTTTACTAGGATGTGGATCTGGCGCGTTGCCCCCGATCCGCTCTCGGTGTCGCCGATGATCCAGCGCACTGTGTCGCCGGCGGCCACCGGGCCTGCGCCGACAAGCTGCTCCCCGGGTTGGAGCGCGATGTCGGTGATCTGCCCGACGGCGGTATAGACTTGATAAAGCGCCCCTTGAGTCCACGGGTAGACCTGCATCGAGTTAATGAAGCCGTCGCGCACCGGCTGGACTCGTGCCGCCTCGTTTGCCTGGTTGACGCGAGCGGTCGGATTAGAAGGCTCCGGGGCACGCCGCGTCTCCTCCACACGCTGCAATTGGCCAGGCAGCGGCAGCGGCCGGGGCAGCTCGACCACGGTGACCGGCGCGGGTGGATCGACGGTCTGCACCGCCGGAGCCGCATTGTCGTAGGAAATCTCCGGCGGCGGATTGGTGGTCGCGCAGCCCGCGAGCGCGGTCGCCGCTAGCAGAACGACCGGGAATGCGGCTCTACGGAGAGCCGGGAGTACGTGTGTGTGTGAAGCCGGGTTTCCGGCTTTACGGAAATACGGCTTCATTGCCCAAGCTCCCGTGACCAGTTGATGGCGTTGACGTAGATGCCGAGCGGGTTCGCCCTGAGCCGGTCGGCGTTTCGGGGGATCTGCACGACGATCGTCAGGATCGCGGTCCAGCGCGTGGTCTCGGCGAGCTGGCCATTTTCGTATCGGCGCTCGACCCAGGCGACGCGGAAGCTGTCCGGGGACGCGCGGATGACGCTGGAGACGTCGACAGCGACCTGCTGCCGGCCGACCCGTGTAAAGGGGTCGTTGGAGCGGGCGTAGTCATTGAGCGCCATGGCGCCGCGGTCAGTCGTGAAGTCGTAGGCGCGCAGCCAGGGGTCGTCTCAGAAAACGGAATCT
Organism: Citrobacter sp. RHBSTW-00881; assembly: GCF_013728515.1. Classification (NCBI taxonomy): domain Bacteria; kingdom Pseudomonadati; phylum Pseudomonadota; class Gammaproteobacteria; order Enterobacterales; family Enterobacteriaceae; genus Citrobacter; species Citrobacter sp. RHBSTW-00881. The sequence goes on along the minus strand of NZ_CP056270.1, from coordinate 163,985 downwards.
ATGGTCACTCCCGTTTTTGCAACACCGATTTTGACGACAAGTTGGCTTGCTTGAATCTATCCGGCGTCTGAATGGGATTTTATTCCCGCGCCTTGATGAGTTCCGCGCCTGATGAACCTCCAGAAAATATACGGCTTCAATGAGCCTTTCCGTTTTACAGGTTCCTCAACAGGCCGGTGGGCCGTTAGTATCATCAATATCAGTATTCGCAAAACCAGATCAGTAATTCTTTAAACCGGTGTATTTCTGCCGTTATGCTACATAAGTTTGCTGTCGTGCCGTTAGGGCCCAGGCTATTCTGGCCAGCTTGTTTGCCAGAGCACAAGTGACGACAAAGTTGCTTTTCCGGCACAGTAAATCCCTGACCCAATCGGCCAATTTGCCAGACTGGTGTTCCAGTTTTTGTATGAATACCCTGGCACATTGAACCAACAAAGTTCGGATCTTTTTATTACCTCGCTTACTAATTCCCAGCAATGTCGTCCTACCTCCCGTGCTGTACTGCCGAGGTACAAGCCCTGTTGCCGCCGCAAAGTCACGGCTGCTGGCGTACTGCTTCCCGTCGCCAATCTCAGTTGAAATAGTACTCGCTGTCAGTGTTCCGACGCAGGGAATGCTCAGCAAGCGCTGTCCAACCTCATCTTCGTCCAACTTTCGTTTCAACTGGGATTCCAAATCTTTAATCTGCTCAACAAGATAGTGATAATGCTGTTGTAATTTCAGCAATAACTGGCTGAGGTAAAGAGGCAAACTATTGTCCTCAAGAAGGGTACTCAGTCGGCTAATAACGGCAGCTCCTCGGGGAACGCTAATGCCAAATTCCAGCAGAAAAGCATGCATTTGATTGGTTGTTTTTACCTTATCCTGAACCAGGGATTCACGGACACGATGCAGAGCCCGCATTGCCTGCTGAGATTCCGTTCTGGGCTGCACAAAACGCATAGACGGACGCGATGCAGCTTCACAAATAGCTTCGGCGTCGACAAAGTCGTTTTTATTGCTTTTAACGAACGGGCGGACAAATTGTGGTGATATCAGCTTTGGGGAATGCCCCAACTCTTCCAACTTGCGTGCCATAAAGGGCACTGTTGCAAATAGTCGGTGGTGATAAACTTATCATCCCCTTTTGCTGATGGAGCTGCACATGAACCCATTCAAAGGCCGGCATTTTCAGCGTGACATCATTCTGTGGGCCGTACGCTGGTACTGCAAATACGGCATCAGTTACCGTGAGCTGCAGGAGATGCTGGCTGAACGCGGAGTGAATGTCGATCACTCCACGATTTACCGCTGGGTTCAGCGTTATGCGCCTGAAATGGAAAAACGGCTGCGCTGGTACTGGCGTAACCCTTCCGATCTTTGCCCGTGGCACATGGATGAAACCTACGTGAAGGTCAATGGCCGCTGGGCGTATCTGTACCGAGCCGTCGACAGCCGGGGCCGCACTGTCGATTTTTATCTCTCCTCCCGTCGTAACAGCAAAGCTGCATACCGGTTTCTGGGTAAAATCCTCAACAACGTGAAGAAGTGGCAGATCCCGCGATTCATCAACACGGATAAAGCGCCCGCCTATGGTCGCGCGCTTGCTCTGCTCAAACGCGAAGGCCGGTGCCCGTCTGACGTTGAACACCGACAGATTAAGTACCGGAACAACGTGATTGAATGCGATCATGGCAAACTGAAACGGATAATCGGCGCCACGCTGGGATTTAAATCCATGAAGACGGCTTACGCCACCATCAAAGGTATTGAGGTGATGCGTGCACTACGCAAAGGCCAGGGCTCAGCATTTTATTATGGTGATCCCCTGGGCGAAATGCGCCTGGTAAGCAGAGTTTTTGAAATGTAAGGCCTTTGAATAAGACAAAAGGCTGCCTCATCGCTAACTTTGCAACAGTGCCCGTTCTTTCAATATTGCGGTTGCGTTCAAAGCTAGAGAATATCGCCATCAGATGAGTATAGATTTCCCCTATAACTGGCGCATTTGTGTCTATTCTGTCCTTGATGGCTATGAAAGTTATTCCGCGTTTCTTCAGGTCGTCGAGTAAAGTAATGACTTGACCCAATGAACCACCGAGCCGATCTAGTGCCCAAACTACTAGGGTATCTCCCTCGCGCAATGCTTTCAGGCAGTTCTCCAGTTCCAGCGCACCTTTTTTGTCGCGCTTTGGGCCGCTACGTGAGGTCTGATCCTGATAGATTTGCTCACATCCAGCTTTTGTTAGTTCGTCAACCTGGTGCGCCACATCCTGAAGATGCGTAGATTTACGTGCATAGCCGATTTTCATTCTTTTCTCGCTAATTAGTTATGGGGTTATTGTTATGTTGATACAGTAACGAGTTTTGTTACATGAGGGGAGTCATTTTTCGGGAGAAGTCAGGACTTTTCAAGACTGTCACAAAAACCATCGTTTTTGATACATTAATTTAACCAATAGGTTGCAGATCAAATCGTCTGTAACAGCCTTTCTGGCTGTTTGTATATAATCATGAAAAAATGGTGAGTAGAGTTTCAGGGTAACAGGGGATGCTTATGTCGGTTTTCCACAACTGGCTACTTGAGATCGCATGTGAGAATTACTTCGTCTACATCAAACGCCTTTCCGCCAACGATACCGGCGCAACAGGTGGTCACCAGGTAGGGCTTTATATCCCTTCAGGTATCGTTGAAAAACTCTTTCCGTCTATCAACCATACCCGTGAACTGAACCCTTCGGTTTTTCTCACCGCACATGTGTCATCGCATGATTGCCCTGACAGCGAAGCCCGGGCAATTTATTATAACAGCCGTCATTTTGGTAAAACCCGGAATGAAAAAAGGATTACCCGCTGGGGTAGAGGCAGCCCACTTCAGAATCCTGAAAATACAGGGGCTCTGACGCTCCTGGCTTTCAAGCTTGATGAGCAAGGGGGGGACTGTAAGGAAGTAAATATTTGGGTATGCGCCAGCACTGATGAAGAGGACGTCATTGAGACCGCTATTGGTGAAGTTATACCCGGAGCGCTAATATCCGGCCCCGCAGGACAGATTCTAGGCGGACTATCTCTACAGCAAGCGCCAGTAAATCATAAATATATTCTACCTGAAGACTGGCACCTGCGCTTTCCGTCGGGAAGTGAAATTATTCAGTATGCAGCCAGCCATTATGTGAAAAATTCCCTTGATCCGGATGAGCAACTTCTTGACCGCCGGCGCGTGGAGTACGACATATTTCTATTGGTTGAGGAACTGCATGTTCTGGATATCATCCGGAAAGGATTTGGCTCTGTGGATGAATTTATTGCGCTGGCCAATTCTGTCAGCAATCGCCGTAAATCCAGAGCCGGGAAGTCGCTGGAACTGCACCTGGAGCATCTATTCATTGAGCACGGCCTGCGACACTTTGCGACGCAGGCCATCACAGAAGGTAATAAAAAACCCGATTTCCTTTTCCCTTCCGCAGGGGCTTACCACGATACTGAGTTTCCCGTAGAAAATCTGCGCATGCTGGCAGTCAAGACTACCTGTAAGGATCGCTGGCGTCAGATACTGAATGAGGCCGATAAAATTCATCAGGTGCATCTGTTTACACTCCAGGAGGGAGTTTCTCTGGCTCAATATCGGGAGATGCGGGAGTCGGGTGTCAGATTGGTCGTGCCATCATCGCTGCACAAAAAATACCCGGAGGCGGTGAGAGCTGAGCTAATGACGCTAGGTGCGTTTATTGCTGAGCTGACAGGGCTTTACGCAGATATTCCATAGATTATCTCCCGGCATAAATACCGGGAGGAGCGATCAGATTCGTTCAACCTTGCACGAATCGGCATTAACCGCTTTCAGGATATAAGGTTCAAGCAGTTTGGCTACGGCTTCAAACACGGGCACCACTACGGAGTTACCGAACTGCCTGTACGACTGAGTGTCTGACACAGGAATGCGAAAAGGCCTGCCATCTACTTTTTCAAAACCCATAAGGCGCGCGCACTCTCGTGGAGTCAGCCTGCGGGGCCGATGCGCCTGATTTTCTTCGTTCGCGAAGTCTGTTTCACCTGTGGCCATATCCCAGCCACGGTCTATCAGAATTTCAGACCCGTCTTTGTGATAGCGAGCAGAAAGCGTACGGGCAATGCTTTCTTTATTTTCAGGATTAACGAGGCCAAAACCGAATCCGTTACCCTTAGCTGCGTGCTTTTTGGCGTAGTTATAGAGATACTCCCAGAGTTTCGGCGTCAGTATATATTTGCTGTCAACCACGGGTTCCAGCAGTTCGCCAAATGACGGACGCTGTTCCGGATAAAAACGACTAATATCGCGCAGGGTAAAGCCCTGGTGAATGTTCAGATCACGACGGAAACCGACCAAAACGATACGTTCTCGGTGCTGAGGTAAAAAGTGCTTTCCGTCGATAACTTTAGGATCGTTTTTGCCCATCTCAGCTGCATCCGCAACTTCATAGCCCAGTTCGTCGAGGGTATCCATGATGACTTTAAAGGTTTTACCCTTGTCATGGCTCTTCAGGTTTTTAACGTTTTCAAGAACAAAGATGGCAGGTTTTTTTGCGCGTATAATACGCGCCACATCGAAGAAAAGCGTTCCCTGAGCCTCACATTCGAAACCATGCGCGCGCCCGAGCGAGTTTTTCTTGCTTACGCCCGCAAGGCTGAACGGTTGACAGGGGAAACCTGCTAGAAGTACATCATGATCCGGCACATGCTCATTAATGTAAGCATAGGCATCGTTTTCAGGTACTTCAGGTTTATCACTGAGCGTGACTTCCCGAATATCGAGATTGAAAGTGTGTTCCTGAGCATCGTTAAACCAGTTAGCTTTATATGTGCGCACAGCCTCTTTATTCCATTCACTGGTAAAAACGCACTGGCCACCGATGGTTTCGAAGCCCTTCCGTATACCTCCAATCCCAGCAAACAGGTCAATAAACCGGAAGGCATAGTCAGGGTGATGTGCAGGCGCTTCCGGAAGCATTTTTCGTAGAAGTTCCTCTTCGGCTAACGTCAGCGTCTTAGGTGAGCACTTACCATTAATCCAGCGATTAAGAGTCTCGCGACTCCACTCATTTTTACCAACTTTTCTAAGCAGTTCAGCCACGTACTTCTGGTCATAGATTTCCAGCACCTGCCCGAGCAGCTTTTTATCATTTTCCTGTCGCAGTTGTTCTTCCGCTTCTGCTTTCTCAAGCAGATCCTGCGCCAGTAATTCAAATTCAGACATATTGCCTCCATTGGGTCTTATGGGTGAAACTGTATCACTCATTTGACCCAGATTGAATGTTTTTATCTGGATATTTAAACAGGTTTATTGTTAGGTAACGCACGTTGGCCACGCTGGAGCGTCTTCTGGGCCTGCTGTCGGCCTTTGAGGTCGTGGTATGGATGACGGATGGCTGGCCGCTGTATGAATCCCGCCTGAAGGGAAAGCTGCACGTTATCAGCAAGCGTTACACTCAGCGCATTGAGCGACATAACCTGAATCTGAGACAACATCTGGCAAGGCTGGGACGGAAGTCACTGTCGTTCTCAAAATCGGTGGAGCTGCATGACAAGGTCATCGGGCATTATCTGGGGTGAGTTTGGATATCGAAAATTATTGTACTATAAGGGCTTCCCCGGCATGTCAACGCCGGTGTTTACGGTTTCTGTCTGCACTATAGTAAAAAAATAAAGGGGAGAGACTGCGGTACTATAAACGGTCATGATGAATCGTCATCGATTCGGACCCTGATGAAAGACGCTCGTGAGGCTCTAGTTCGTTAGTCGGGTACACTTGCCCTGTACAATAAGCAGATATACCTCACGGGGTCTAACCCTTTATCATCAACGAGTTGCAGAACAGATGGTCATACAGCTTTGTACTTTAGCTGGCTGAGTACAACCTGAAATCATCACCGTAATGCAATGATGCCCAGCACAGTCTTGCATTTTTGGCAGCGATGGCAACAACAGCGCGCCAGTATCCTCTGCGTTCGACCAGTGAGCAGACCCAACGACTGAATAAATCAGTCCTTTTCTCCGCCCCGATCAGTACCGAGCGGGCACCCTGAACCAGAAGTGTTCTCAGATACGAATCGCCAGCTTTCGTTATCCTGCCAAGCTTCGACTTTCCGCCGCTGCTGTACTGCGATGGTGTCAGTCCCAGCCAGGCTGCCAGCTGGCGCCCATTCTTAAAATCATGTGCATTACCGATACTGGCGACCAGCGCACAGGCCGTTGTGGGGCCAACGCCCTTCAATTCCATCAGCCGCTGACTGCGATGATCTGTTTTGGCCATGCGGGACAAAATTCGGTCATATTCAGCGATGTTATCTTCAATGCGAGCAACGTGCTCCAGCAAATCATCAACACATTGCTGAACCTGAAGTGGTAAAGAATTCTTCTGCTCAAAAACTATGTGGCGCAGGGCATCTGTACTTTGTGGGGCGATAACGCCGAATTCAGATATCAACCCCCGGAGACGATTATATGTTGCTGTTTTCTCTTCGATAAAACCCTGTCGGGTACGATGCAGACACTGCATTGCCTGCTGGCTCTCATCCTTAACCGGCACAAACCGCATATGTGGGCGACGAACCGCCTCGCAGATAGCCTGAGCATCAGCTGCATCATTTTTCCCTGATTTACCAGCCATGCGGTAAGGCGATACAAATTTAGCGGCCATCAGACGCGGCTCATGACCATACTGCCGAAACAGTCTTGCCCAGTAATGAGCCCCGGAGCACGCCTCCATCCCGATAACACAGGGCGGCAAACCAGCAATCAGCCCGGGAAGAGCTGCGCGGGTTACTCTGGATTTAACCAGAACGGTTTTGCCATTCTGGTCAACGCAATGAACAGCGAACACATTTTTAGCAAGATCGATACCGACAGTAGTAATGGTCATAACGAATCCCTCCGGGGTTGTGTTTACCCCATGATTGCACAAGAGTTAATCAGGCGCATAATCAGGGGAAGTCCCTTCCATTCGTTAAGCCTGTTTTTTGAACAGGTTAAATATCGCAATAGAGTCAGCTACAAGCTACATGCCGTCCGACTGGTGTTATAAGTAATGAACTACTGAATGCGCGAGATCTTAAATGAGATAGGCACTGGATTTTAAATTAAATAGTCTCCTGACCGCATCGGTAAAATACTGCGTTTAACATGCAAACTTCTGTTCCATGAGCCTTGCTTTGTTCTACAGGATGCTGAGTTATATCCCCGTAAACACGGCAAACGTGCTTACGGGGTTTATTCACATTACCAGCAGTGGTCGTAATGACCATTACGATCCCAATTATCTCTATTGCGCTCACCTTGATACGGGCGGGCTGACTGTCTTTCTTGTTGCATTTTAGCTGAAAGAGAATCCAAATCTTTAATTAACACTTTAGCTTTGTCATCTGTTTCGCTAACCCCCTGATCATACAATTTATTTAGTTCATACCTTTTAGCTTCGAAGTCACGAGCTAATTTTGAATAATTTTCACTGTACGCTGAATGATTACGGTTATTATATCCATAGCTATATGGACAAGCTGTCGCTATGGATGAGTACAAAAAAAACGATGACAACACAACAGGTAACAAAAATTTCTTACTCATGGCTTATCCTTTGCACCATTCAAGGTGCACTTTTTGATATATTCAATATTTTAACCCATATTATACAGAGGGAATTATCTCTCCTGTACGGCAAGTAATCAATCTTTACTACAAAAAACTGATACCAACTCGATGTTTTAAAAAAAAATACACAATAATATCAGTTATTTGCAATCAACATGTGCATTGATGGATCTCAGAGAGTTGGATGCGGCAACTGTCTCTCACTAGACTGTGAGCCTGCATCTACCGTTTACTCGCCACATTGGCCGAAAATAAAGACCCAGCCTACCGCTTCTCAGGAAGTTTTTACATCATTATTCATCGGATTGCTTGTTATCGATAATTTACCCCGCAGCCTGTCAGTTCCAGGCAATTCCCTGAAGACAAGAGTCAGAAATATCCCGATAGCTAACGGTATAATAAGTAGCATTGAGTGTGTTGAAATGGCATATCCATAAATATAATTTTCCAGACTTACCGCAATCAGAGGAAAAATAAGAAATACAAGTGAGGCCTGGAAAGCATTCGCCTTTTGCTGAAGAGCAAAATAGCACAGAATACCAAAAACACCTGCGAAAGAACCTAAATATATGGTCGCTAATATTGAGTTCGTTGAGAAAGTTGAAATCTGAGGTCTTTCGAATAACCATCCCGCAGCAGAGAGGAGTAATCCTGCAAAAAAACATGGTAGCGCATTAAATGTTATAACAGAGACGCTACAGTCTCTTTTTTTACATTGAGTGTATATTATAGCATGGATGATCACAGCTGAAACAAGAGCAAGAATACCCTGCCAGTGGCTCTCCGTAATGGTTTTTGTCTCTTCGAGAAGAATACCCATCAGTGCAGCTATTGCGATAGTTAAACCAGTGACCTGCATTCGGTTTGTTTTTTCATTCAGAAACAAAACGGATGTAATCAAAACAGCCACAGGCATATTCGAAAATATTATCGATGCCAGGCCAGAACTGACATAAGTTTCACCATAAATCATTAATGAGAAAGGGATGGAAAAATAAAAAACACAAATTATGATCTGGAATAAACGTTGTCCGGGTGGAAATAAAAGTGGTGTTTTTCTGAACCATGCAATGCTGATTAAAAATGGTGCTGCAAACATAAATCTCATCCCGGTGGCAAATACCGGAGGGATAGTTTCAGCGGCTATACGCATGGCCAGCCATGTGGTCCCCCAGGTCAGTGCAACCAGCAGGAATAATACCGATATCGTCACTCTGCGCATAAGATGCTTCCCAGTAAAAGAAATTAATGTATCTTTTTCTTGGGAGAAAAATATTGTTATTCTCAGTATTTTTTCATACGTTTAGAGAAAAATTTTCTCTATCAGAAGGGGGCGGTTATGCTGGACAAGAAAGATAAGGAGCTACTCAGGCTGTTACAGCGCGACGCTACCGTGTGTCTGCAGGATCTTGCAGCGGCTGTAGATTTAACGCCTAATCCTTGCTGGAAGCGTATAAAACGTCTTGAAGATGAGGGGGTCATCATTGGTCGGGTTGCCCTGTTGAGCAAGGAAAAACTTAACTTATCGCTTACAGCCTTTGTGATGATAAAAACACAAAACCACAGTCACGACTGGTACAAACATTTTGTATCTCAGGTCAATGGCATGCCAGAAGTGATGGCTTTTTTCCGTACCACGGGAGAATATGATTATCTTCTTCAGGTAGTGGTTTCAGATATGAAGGGTTACGACAGTTTTTACAAAAAGCTGGTAAGTTCAGTAAGTGGATTGAGTGATGTAACATCCAGTTATTCCATGGAGGAAATAAAATACACAACTCAGCTTCCTCTGTCTGGCTAATTATCCTCCAGGAATGAGTTGTTTGACCTACTCAGGCACATCAAACAACTCTGGTTCGACGGTTATCAGAAGGAAAAACTGGCCTTCAAAGAACCATCACTGATGGCCTGGAGTTCCAGTCGCTGAGAATTATTTCCCGATGCCATTTCAGAGTAAGCTATGTTCACCGGAGCGTGCTAAAGCTAACGCTCCGGGTTCTGGTAACCACTACAGATCCGCACGAATGCTATGGCCAGGCCTTTCAGCCCTTTTTCAGGAAGTATTATAAGTCTTTAGTTCATATAGCAATTAGCTTTCATTCCATTCTGACACGTCGACCCCGGTTTAAGGGATAACTCCGTCTGACTTTTTCTCAGTTCGGGCTAACCTGGTCTGATACAAACTGGAGATGATCAGACAGGTTACGCCTGCGGCAACAAACACATCAGCCAGGTTGAAGGCGGGCCAGTGAATGTCTTGCCAGTGGACGTCGAGAAGATCGACAACTGACCCGCGCAGAATGCGATCAGCAATATTTCCAAGCGCACCTCCGAGCATCAGGCTATATCCCAGTGCCTCAGGGCGTGAAAGCTGTTTTTTCAGCATGTACGCTAGCCAGGCAGAGAAAGCTAAGCCAAAAGTGATGAAGAAATAACGTTGCCAGCCCCCCGCTCCTGCCAGAAAGCTGAATGCAGCCCCCGGGTTTAAGACATGAACTAAATTGAAGAATGGCGTTACTTCGACCTGTTCGCCATAAGAATATATGCGAACGATAACGAATTTTGTTAGCTGATCGGTGATGAAAGCAAAAAAAGTCACTCCATACCAGATTAAGGACGATGCGTGGCGAGTTGTCTGCCATACAGGAGCAATAAATGCTATCAGCGTTCTTGCAATAACAATGCAGCCCAAACCTATGCACCAGCCTGCAAGTATATCAGCCGGGAATGATATCCCGGCAGCAATGCATGCCCATCCAGCGAGGACAGCATATAGTACCAAAGAGATTTGTCCACGGTACCCGACCAGCGTCCAAAGAGTGCCGACAACCAGCGCCGAATAAGTCGCATGTTCACTGGGAAAACTGTAGTTTTTCTCATGCTCACCTGCGATGCTTACCAACTCGCCAAAGACGGCTGTCGGGCGCGGGAAATCGAGCCACAGCTTCAAAACACTGGTGGCCAACAAGGCAAGAAGAATGGCGGTGCTAAAAATGATGAACCGATACCAGACCGCATTAGCCTGGGCCGGAAGGAGGGCAAATCTCGACCATCCCCACAGCCCAAGCAGCATCAATGGCGCAGTCCAGTAATTACTCACCAGACTTAAGAACCACACAAGCGGTCCCAGCGTGACAGGCATCCCCGCATTGATGGCCTCGAATAACTCGGCGTTCAGACCATACCAGTCATAGAAAATGAATTTCCAGTTCATCGGCGTAACAACCTAAGACCGTTGCCCACCACGAGCAAGCTGGCCCCCATGTCGGCAAATACGGCCATCCACATGGTCGAGTGCCCCGAGAAAGTAAGTACCAGAAATATCGCTTTAATGCCTAATGCCAGCACGATATTTTGCTTTAACGTCTTAGCCGTCACACGCGACAGACGCACGAATGTCGATATTTTGCGTAAATCATCGTCCATCAGGGCAACGTCCGCCGTCTCAATGGCGGTGTCGGTGCCCGCCGCACCCATTGCAAATCCGATGTCAGCACGAGCCAGGGCTGGTGCATCATTGATTCCGTCTCCCACCATACCGACTTTGCCCGTCAGAGTCAGTTGCTCAATCTCGTGTAATTTGTCCAGTGGCAATAAGTTACCCCGTGCACGATCGATCCCGGCTTGCGTGGCTATTGCGTGCGCGGTGTGCTGGTTGTCTCCAGTCAACATCATCGTATTGATGCCCAGTGCATGCAGCTCCGTGATAGCGCTCCTGCTGCTATCCTTGATGGTATCTGCTACCGCGAACAGGGCTTGAGCCCCCTTTGTACTCACCAGAATGACTACAGTTTTCCCTTCACGCTCCATTGCATCGATGCGCTGTTCCAGTTCAGGTGAACAATAGTCCAGTTCTTTGAGCATCCGATGATTACCAAGATGATAAGTTACGCCATCAATGCTGCCACTCACTCCACGCCCTGGTAATGCCACGAACTCGGCAACATCACGTAGCGTAATACCATCGATATTTGCTGCGTGCGCAACGGCTCTGGACACGGGATGATCGGATCGAGCCGCGAGACTCGCAGCAATACTTCGACTACTGGCCGCTGACGCTTCGCCCCATGCGGCGAAATCGGTCTGTTCAGGTTTGCCGTGAGTGATCGTGCCGGTTTTATCCAGTGCCAGCCAGCGAAGGTTACGACCTTCTTCAAGATAGACACCTCCCTTGATTAGAATTCCATGCCGGGCTGCGGCGGCTAAGCCACTAACGATAGTCACTGGCGTAGAGATCACCAGCGCACACGGACAGGCGACAACCAGTAAAACCAGCGCGCGATAAATCCAGTCCAGCCACGCGGCGGAGTAGAACAACGGAGGAATTAGCGCTACCGCGATAGCAACAATGAATATTACAGGCGTGTACCAGCGTGCAAAACTATCGACAAAACGTTGGGTGGGTGCACGACTGCCTTGTGCTGCTTCTACCGCGTGAATAATACGGGCCAGTGTGGAGTTACTGGCGATAGCCGTAACGATATACTCGAAGGAACCGGACTCATTGATGGTGGCTGCGAACACCTGATCACCTGGTGCTTTTTCAACAGGCAGGCTTTCTCCAGTGATCGACGCTTGATTTACCGTAGAACGTCCCACTTTCACTTCGCCATCTAAGGCGATTCGCTCACCAGGTTTAACCCTAACCCGGCTGCCGATGGTGACCTGGCTTGCCTCAACTTCCCGCCACGAGCCATCTGGCTGCTGCACTGTGGCCTGTTCGGGAGCAAGATCAAGCAGGCTCCGGATGGCGTTACGGGCACGGTTGAGCGATTTTGCTTCAATCACTTCAGCAAGTGCAAACAGCACCATCACCATCGCCGCTTCTGGCCAGTGGCCAATCAACATGGCCCCAGTGACTGCTATTGACATCAGGGCGTTCATGTTCAGGTTGCGGTTTTTAAGTGCAATCCAGCCTTTCTTATAGGTAGAAAGACCGCCAGTTAAGATGGCGACCAGTGCCAGAACAATGACTGACCAATGGTTGCCATTCAGGAACCAGTAGACAGCCTCCGCAGCCAGTGCAGCTACCAATGAAACACCAAGCGGCCACCAGTTGGTAGAATCCCGTGCCGATACTGCCGAAGATAAGGTGGTTCCCTCTGTATTAAGTACCTGAGCCTCAAAATCCAGAGTTTTCAGCGCATCCAGAACCTCGGGCATCGTGTTAGGAGTATGATGCACGGACAGGGTGCGCTGCAACAGGTTGAAATCGAGACGGGTCACCCCGGCTATCTTTGAAAGCTTATTACGGATTAAAACCTCTTCAGTTGGACAATCCATTTTGGCAATTACCAGTCTGGTCGTCTGTTCGCCAGAAGCGCTATCCAGGCGTTCGGTCTGCATTCCGATAGCTTTTAAAGCTTGTTCAACCGGAGATAACGATGGCAATTCGTGCCGCACGGTTAATGTCCGCTGCATCAGATTGAAGTCAAGGTCAATCACACCCGTCAATGTAGCCAACTTGCTCCGGATCAGCGCCTCTTCTGTAGGGCAATCCATGTTCTCGATTCGGTAGACGGCCTGAGCCACTTCAGCTGTTGGCTGGGCTTGCGAAGCGGGTTGGCTCATCGGTATGGTCGAACAACCGCATCCCTTTGAACTGCAGTTACTCATAGCGTTTCCTGTGATTTAGGTTTATGTGTTGTTCATTAAGAACTCTATAGCTACTATAGAGTCAAGTTTTAAATGAGGATGAGGGATGGAAATCAAGATTGGTGAACTTGCCAGGCGGACAAAATGCGAAACTGTCACTATTCGTTACTATGAGAAAGAGGGGTTATTGCCAAAGCCAGCGCGCAGTGATGGTAACTTCCGGCTCTACAGTGAGTCTCATGTCGAACGCCTGCAATTCATTCGCTATTGTCGGTCTCTGGACATTACGTTGGTAGAAATACGGACATTATTGGCGCTGCGGGACAATCCGGGTCAGGATTGCGGCGAAGTCAGTTTACTACTGAATGATCATATCCAGCAGGTGGAGGCACGCATAGAAGTATTGTTGCAGTTGAAGAAACACCTGTCCGTTTTGCGCGAAAGGTGTTCTGGCACCCGGCAGGTAGATGAGTGCGGTATCCTGCAAGGGCTAACGAATCACTCTTGCCATCCAGTTCGCATTCCAACTTGAAGGGAACCGAGCCCGGTGTTTTGATAATGCCAGTGATGAATGACATATTGTGTATGATGTTGCTGGCAGTCAATTATATACTACCGGTAAAGAACAAAATCTAATCCTGAGTCAGTAAGGGCAGAAATAATCTGGCATATTGCTTATCTGTAAGGCTAGTATGAAGAATAAACACAGAGACGCCCGCCTCTTCTCTGAGAGATATAGACAAGGGCTCCTTTTGAGGGAACGAATATCATAGTTGTCAATGTTGCTTTTTAATCAGATGTCACTTCTTTATAAAGAGCCTGAATGCGGCAAATCTGGGAGGGACTGTACCCTGTCGCATCCGCTGTTTCCCTGATACTCAGTTTCTTGACATGACGGTAGTACAGGACTTTCTGATGACGCTCCTGATCGGCCTGCTTACCCCGGTATTTTCCCAGTTTATGCGCCCGTTCAATACCCTGCTTCTGGCGCTGGCGGCGGTTCAGCCAGTCCTTATGCGACATCGCGGCCATCAGATCGATAAGCATGTTATTGATGGCGGTTATCACAGCGCGGGTGATCGGGTCAGCCTGCGAAGGGTCTTTATCTGACAGTGCCTGCCATGAGGTTGGGACATCCAGGCTGACAATCCGCAGTTCGTGTTGTTCGATCTGCTTTTTCAGCGTCCTCCAGTCGCTGTTACTCAGGCGGGTCAGGCGGTCTATCTGCTCGACCAGTAAAATATCATTACGGTGACTGTCCATCAGCAAGCGTCCCAGTTCCGGGCGGTCAAGTTTTGTACCGCTGATGTTCTCCCGGTAGTAACTGGCAATTTTATGCCCCCGCTCCTGAACGAACTGCTCCAGCATCTCTTTTGCCCGGTCGGCGAACTGATCTTCCGTCGATGCTCTTAAATAAGCTCTGATGAACATTTTTTAACCGCATTGTCGCATTTAGATTATTGCATTAATTCTATCGCATATAGGTTATGTCATTCATGGAGTATCGTCACATTTTGTTTATGCCGTCAGGGTGTACCCTTATGCGATAACCATTTTTGTTAAAAATACCGCATCGGATAATTTATGAGGGAAACTATATGGCAAGGAGGCAGATTCTTTCTCTGTCGGAAAGAGAATCATTACTGGCATTGCCAGACGATGAGTTAACGCTGACCCGGATGGCCTATTTCAGTGAGCATGATCTGGCGCTTATCTGTGCTCACCGTAAACCCGCCAGCCGTTTTGGTTTTGCCGTCCTTCTTTGCTATCTGAAAAATGTTGGCTTTGCCCCGGATAAAAAAATCCCACCCTCTGATGCACTGCTGAAACATATCGCCAGCAGGCTAAATCTTACCGGTGATCTCTGGCCTGCTTACCTTTCCGGCAGGGATACGACCCGGCGCGAGCATTTAACCGAACTGTACCGCTATCTTGGCGTGAAGGCATTTACCGGCAAAATACAGCAGGACTGTATTACACACCTGCTGTCGATGGCGACGCGTACTGATAAAGGTATTCTCCTGGCCGAAGAGATGCTGGTCTGGCTCCGGCAGAACAACGTAATAATCCCCGCGATTGATGTCGTGGAGCGTACCTGTGCTGAGGCCATGGCAGGCGGCGATAAAATCGTATTTCAGACTCTGAATGCCCCGTTAACTCCGGCTCACAGGGATGCCCTGGATCGTTTACTTGAGTCATCGGATAATCAGTCTTCCAGGCTGACATGGCTTCTGCAACCGCCGGGTAAAATCAATGGTAAGAACGTGCTGCAACATCTTGATCGGCTCAGCAGCGTTGAATCGCTGGCATTACCGGAAGGTATAGATCGTACCATTCACCAGAACCGGTTGCTGAAACTGGCGCGGGAAGGCCGGAAGATGAGTAGCCGTGATTTGACCCGATTTTCAGCAACCCGGCGTCATGCGATCCTGGTGTGCGTGCTGGAAGAAGCCAGAGCCACACTGACAGACGAAGTGATTGAGTTGCATGAGCGAATGCTGAACAGCCTTTTCAGCAAAGCCAAAAGAACACAGGCAGAGCGCCTTCAGCAGACCGGAAAGCTGATCCAGTCAAAACTGAGGCAGTACATCGATGTCGGTCAGGCGCTGTCTGATGCCCGCGATTCCGGTGACGATCCATGGCTCGCAATAGAAAATATACTCCCATGGCCTGAATTTGTCGCCAGTCTGGAGGAAACACGCCATCTCGCCAGAAAAAATAATTTTGACCCGCTGCATATTATTACCGAGAAATACAGCATATTACGGAAATATGCCCCACGCATGTTATCCACTTTACAGTTAGTCGCAACCCCGGCAGCGCAACCTCTGGCTGATGCGCTGGTTGTGATCAAGGATATGTACCTGAAGCACTCACGTAAAGTTCCGGCGACTGCGCCGCTTGAGTTTGTCCCTGAAAGCTGGCACAGGGTGGTGATTACACCTGCGGGTATTGATCGGCAGTATTATGAATTTTGTGCGCTCAGCGAGCTTAAGGGAGCGTTGCGCTCCGGGGACATCTGGGTTAAAGGCTCACGGCGCTACAAAAATTTTGATGATTACCTCATTCCCGAAAAGGACTTTGACAAACTCACTCCGGCGCTGCCACTGCCCGTATCTGCTGATTACCATGAGTACATTACCAGCCGTATGACCCTGCTTCAGTCCAGACTTGAAGAGGTCAATGCCATGGCAGCCCTTGGTGAACTGCCCGATGTGGAAATTTCCGACAGGGGCGTAAAAGTCTCTCCGCTGGATAACTGCGTACCGGCGCAGGTTTCACCGCTGGCAGAGCTGGTTTACAGCATGCTACCGCGCCCTAAAATCACGGAAATTCTCGATGAGGTAAACGGCTGGACGACGTTTACCCGACATTTTTCGCATATAAAAAATGACATTACCCGTCCCGATACCCGCCTGCTTCTCACCACCATTCTTGCGGATGGCATCAATCTTGGCCTGACAAAAATGGCAGAAGCCTGCCCCGGGAGTACCAAATCATCACTTGAAGATATTCAGGCATGGTACATCCGCGACGAAACCTATTCAGCCGCCCTTGCAGAACTGGTAAACGCGCAGGGGAAAAGGCCGCTGGCGGCATTCTGGGGAGACGGGACAACATCATCATCAGATGGACAGAATTTCAGAACAGGCAGCACTGGCCGCTACGCAGGACAGGTTAACCCGAAATATGGGCAGGAGCCCGGACGACAGTTTTATACCCATATTTCGGATCAATACAGCCCGTTTTACACCTGCATAATAAGTCGGGTCAGGGATTCAACCCATGTTCTCGATGGCTTGCTGTACCACGAAAGTGACCTGAAAATCAGGGAGCATTACACCGATACCGCGGGTTTCACCGATCATGTCTTTGCCCTGATGCATCTGCTGGGATTTGCGTTCTGTCCGCGAATCAGGGATCTCCATGACAAGAAGCTGTTTATCAAAGGGAAAGCAGACCAGTACCCGGCGCTTCAGTCACTGATATCAACGACCAGCCTGAACCTGAAAGAGATCGAAATTCACTGGCGTGAAGTGTTGCGTCTGGCAACCTCGATAAAGCAGGGAACAGTGACGGCATCCCTGATGCTGAAAAAGCTTGCCAGCTACTCAAAGCAAAATGGACTTGCCAAAGCACTGAGAGAAATTGGCCGTATTGAACGAACGCTGTTTATGATCGACTGGTTCCGCGATCCGGCACTTCGTCGGCGGGTCCAGGCGGGACTGAATAAAGGAGAAGCCCGTAACGCGCTGGCGCGCGCGGTATTCCTGCACCGTCTGGGTGAAATCAGGGATCGTAAACCGGAAAATCAGAGCTATCGCGCCAGTGGACTGACGCTGCTGACGGCAGCTATCTCGCTGTGGAATACCGTCTATATGGAAAGAGCGGTCGATGCCCTGAAGCGTAAAGGGGTGAAGATCAACGATCAATTGCTGTCGCATTTGTCCCCGCTAGGCTGGGAGCATATCAATCTGACAGGCGATTATATCTGGAAAAGCAACCGGATACCGGCTTCCGGTAAGTTTCGTCGGTTGAGACCCGCTAAAGTCGAAAGGTCAAAAAATAGCCTTAACGAATGGAAGGGACTTCCCCTGATTATGCGCCTGATTAACTCTTGTGCAATCATGGGGTAAACACAACCCCGGAGGGATTCGTTATGACCATTACTACTGTCGGTATCGATCTTGCTAAAAATGTGTTCGCTGTTCATTGCGTTGACCAGAATGGCAAAACCGTTCTGGTTAAATCCAGAGTAACCCGCGCAGCTCTTCCCGGGCTGATTGCTGGTTTGCCGCCCTGTGTTATCGGGATGGAGGCGTGCTCCGGGGCTCATTACTGGGCAAGACTGTTTCGGCAGTATGGTCATGAGCCGCGTCTGATGGCCGCTAAATTTGTATCGCCTTACCGCATGGCTGGTAAATCAGGGAAAAATGATGCAGCTGATGCTCAGGCTATCTGCGAGGCGGTTCGTCGCCCACATATGCGGTTTGTGCCGGTTAAGGATGAGAGCCAGCAGGCAATGCAGTGTCTGCATCGTACCCGACAGGGTTTTATCGAAGAGAAAACAGCAACATATAATCGTCTCCGGGGGTTGATATCTGAATTCGGCGTTATCGCCCCACAAAGTACAGATGCCCTGCGCCACATAGTTTTTGAGCAGAAGAATTCTTTACCACTTCAGGTTCAGCAATGTGTTGATGATTTGCTGGAGCACGTTGCTCGCATTGAAGATAACATCGCTGAATATGACCGAATTTTGTCCCGCATGGCCAAAACAGATCATCGCAGTCAGCGGCTGATGGAATTGAAGGGCGTTGGCCCCACAACGGCCTGTGCGCTGGTCGCCAGTATCGGTAATGCACATGATTTTAAGAATGGGCGCCAGCTGGCAGCCTGGCTGGGACTGACACCATCGCAGTACAGCAGCGGCGGAAAGTCGAAGCTTGGCAGGATAACGAAAGCTGGCGATTCGTATCTGAGAACACTTCTGGTTCAGGGTGCCCGCTCGGTACTGATCGGGGCGGAGAAAAGGACTGATTTATTCAGTCGTTGGGTCTGCTCACTGGTCGAACGCAGAGGATACTGGCGCGCTGTTGTTGCCATCGCTGCCAAAAATGCAAGACTGTGCTGGGCATCATTGCATTACGGTGATGATTTCAGGTTGTACTCAGCCAGCTAAAGTACAAAGCTGTATGACCATCTGTTCTGCAACTCGTTGATGATAAAGGGTTAGACCCCGTGAGGTATATCTGCTTATTGTACAGGGCAAGTGTACCCGACTAACGAACTAGAGCCTCACGAGCGTCTTTCATCAGGGTCCGAATCGATGACGATTCATCATGACCGTTTATAGTACCGCAGTCTCTCCCCTTTATTTTTTTACTATAGTGCAGACAGAAACCGTAAACACCGGCGTTGACATGCCGGGGAAGCCCTTATAGTACAATAATTTTCGATATCCAAACTGACCCCAAGTAAGGACGGTCGCGCCTGTGGTGGTTTTATCTCCGTGGAGCGCCTGGCCCCGGCCATAATTGTTAGTTCGATACCCCATGAGTCACGCCTCCGGGTATTGCCAGAAAGTCGGGGGCTTCAGCCATACCTTTGCGCGATAACAGCACTAATCTGTCCTGCGGGGTCGAGACAATTTCATCCCCGTTATCCAGTACGCTGCCCACCAGCGCGAGCCCTTTCTCGAAGTGTGTAGCTTTCTGGCCAGCGCTTGAAACAATCCGTGCAGATGAACCATCGGTATAAGTGACTGCATCACCCTCCACTGCGATTTTGACCATTTGACCGTTGCCTAGATCCATAACCCTGGCGCTATCAACAGCGGTTACGACACCACCTCGCGCAGTCAGGCTTCCCTCGACCGCAACACGCCAGATTGCTGTTACCGGGTGTTGGCGATCCCTTTCAGCGTTCTGCTCAATAATTTGTCGAGCATCCACATCCATTGCGGCCAGATCAGCGTCAGAGAAAGGGGATTTGTCAAAGTCGGCCAGCATTTGTTGAGTTGCTTCATTTGTAAACTGCTTCATCGTTATTACTCCTTATAAAATGTACGGATAAATTCCGAATTGTATACGAAGTAAGCACGAGTAAATTCTGAAAATGAACTGAGGAATCATATGGTTGCAATTTGTTATGTGCAGTTACCCACTTCTGGACAAGTGATAAGAAAAACCTGAAGAGTGATAGCGGAAAATAACTTTCGGAAAAGGAGGTGCGAAAATTCCTGGCTCCTGTCTATAATACTGTATGGATATACAGCACCACGAAGAGCAGAGCATTATGAAACTTATCCCAGTGACACAACAATCACCAGGCCAATTCCCGTTGTTCGTTGAGCCTGTCAGCGCAGGTTTCCCTTCAGTCGCTTCCGATTATGTTGATGAATTTATTGATCTAAATACTCACCTCATCAAACATCCATCTGCAACCTACTTCTTACGAGTAACAGGTTCATCGATGGTAGAGGCACGTATTCACGAAGGCGATCTGGTCATCGTGGATAGCTCACTTGAGGCGAAAGAGGGGGATATTGTGATTGCGACCGTTGATGGTGATTTCACCATTAAGCGGTTGCAGCTAAGCCCGGCTCCCGCGCTACTGCCAATGAATAGCCGGATGTCACCGATCTATCTGAAAGAAGGCGAAGAACTGGCCATTTTTGGCGTGGTGACCTTCATCGTGTACAAGGCCTTGTGATGTTCTGCCTGGTGGATTGCAACTCATTTTACGCCTCCTGCGAGAGAGTCTTTCGGCCCGATCTGGTGAACAAGCCAATTGTATGCCTTTCGAACAATGATGGCATGGTCGTGGCACGTTCAGCGGAAGCTAAAAAATTAGGTATCCAGAATGGTGACGTGTACTTCCAGAAGAAAGCATTCTTTGAAGCTAACGGTGTACATGTTTTCAGTTCTAACTATGCCTTGTACGCGGAGATCTCCCGTAGGGTGTGTGAGACATTATTTAAATTCTCCAGTAATACTGAGGTCTACAGTATTGATGAAGTTTTCCTTTCGTTTGAAGGAATGCAGAAAAATTATAATTTTGATGACTATGGAAGAGAAATAAAGAAAACCGTATTAAAGAGCACCCATATACCCGTGGGGGTGGGCATATCGACAACTAAAACTTTGGCAAAACTAGCAAATAAAGCTGCAAAAACATGGACTAAAACAGGCGGAGTGGTTGATCTCAGCAGTCCAGAAAGACAACGTAAATTATTGCCATATATTGACGTAAGCGATGTCTGGGGGGTGGGCCGGAGATATGCCACCAGACTGAACAGCATGGGCATCAGGACTGCTCTCGATCTGGCCAATGCGCCAACATCGCTTATCCGTAACACATTTGGAGTCGTACTGGAGCGAACGCAGCGCGAATTGAATGGCGAGTCCTGCATAGCCCTGGAAGAGGTGAGGAAGGTTAAGCAGCAGATCATCAGCTCGCGTTCATTCGGCCAGAAAATAGAGCACTACGAAGCAATGCACCAGGCGGTGTGTGAGTATGCCGAACGTGCAGGCGAGAAGCTGCGCGAAGAGAAGCAATACTGTCGCTGCATAACGGTTTTTATTGGCACAAGTTACTATTCGAAAACGGCCCCTTACAGTGGCCAGCAGACAGTCAAGCTGGAAAACCCCACCGCCGATACCCGGGAAATCATTGCGGCTGCGGTCGCAGGGCTCCGGCATATCTGGCAGGAGGGATACCGATACCATAAAGCCGGAGTGATGCTATCTGACTTTTATGATAGCGCCACCAGCCAGCTCGATTTGTTTGGTGAGAACCGACTCTTTGCCAATGGTGAAGCGTTGATGGGCGTGATGGATAGAATTAACCGGTCAGGTCGGGGGAAATTATGGTTTGCGGGCCAGGGCATCGACAAAGACTGGACGATGCGGCGGGAGTTATTGTCACCATCCTATCTCACTAACATTAATGAAATCCCTCGCGTCAGGATTGGCTAATCAGCAGTGAAAACTTCATTCGTCATCGATAAAATTCGTCTGTAAACAAAACGAACTTGATATACTCGGTTTCGCTTGTTATGAGTATGTATGTACATACAGTCCTCCGTGCAGCGGAGGGAGTTTAGAGCCCTTTTTCGGGGATAGAAATGAATATCTCAACAACTTTCCAGACGCTGGAGAGCGAGATCACACAACTTCGTGGAGTGCTGGGTTCCCGGCTTCCGCTCAAGGCGAGTGTCTGCGTCCTGCCAGCCGTTGCTGATGGCGAAGAAGATATGGCCATCGAACACATCATGCCTGAGCTGAAACAGGGACACGATGCTGTCCATGCTGCCTGCGCGGCATACGCTGACCTGCATATCAGGGATGGCTATTCGCAGAAGTCCGCTCGGCGCACTACCGGCGTATTATGGTACGACAATACAGATGCGGAATTCTCTCAGCTGGTTACCCGTTTGGTGACATCCATCAACCAGCATAAAGAGAGCATTCAACGCCACATCATCGAAAACTACGGTGGTGATCGCCGACCGGAATACATGCGCTTCAACGCGCTGCATAGCGCCTGCCCTGGTGTCATGACCCTGCATCTCTATCGGCAGCTGCGTATGTTTGATAATGCTAACGTCAATCTGGTCAGTTTCGGCTGGAGGCAAAAGACGCTTTTTAGCAGGGTTAACAAAATCGAGTTGCTCCAGAAGATGGGCAAGGACATCGAGGAAGATGAAGATAAATCAGTCAGACTCAACTCGTTGATTAAGGCTATTGCGCGTGTACCGGAAGAAAAGCTTCGCTTACGCCGTCCGGTTAAAGTGCATCCAGCTGCAAACATCGCGATGGCTGATCCTGAACACCCCGACCAGATACTGCGTCTTTCTGCCGCTTCATCTATGCCGTTCATTATCATTCAGGATGAGCACGTGAAAATTCGGCCATTGCCAGAGTTCGTGGCCAATGAAGTAAAGCCGAGGAGTAACCGCCTCAAGACAGATGTGATCGGTATATTCCACGGCGAAAGTATCGAAATGATTCTCTGACCACACCGGCCAAAGGACTGGCCGTATTCCCCCCTCATAATTTCGTCACTCGCCGTCCATGCCATACCCTGAAACTAATATTGAAAATTCATTATGTTCAGCAAGGAATGTGGCGTGAAATACTTTGAATGTGCGCTCAGGTTCAGAATCGCCCCAGGTGACGTGTATGGGATCCACCAGCAACTGGATAAGGTAGTCCAGGAACGTTCTGGGTCGCGACTCCCATACACCTTCTACTCTCGCAAACAAAGTGCCTCCGACACCCAGGTTGTTCTGAGAACGGCTGTTGCACTCGGGCTCCCTGGCGAAGTCATGAAGGAAATCATGTTTGTGTCTGGCCAGAAAATTCGAATCTGCGGCTCGCTGGCCACTATTCGACGCGAGGAAGCTGGAGGCCGGAAAAGAGAGATTTGTCCACCTGCCCATGAACTCCCGGATTATATCCACTATCACCTGGAACGGGCCGGAGTGATCTGTGGACGGTTACGTATCGTTCGAAGCACCAAGTTCCATATTATTAAGCCCGGGAGCGTTGGCCGTACATCCCACAAGATCATTGTACCGATGAGCCAGTACGATGCTGAATGCGTGATTGAAGATGTCGGCGCACTTGAACAGGCATACGCTTTCGGGATCGGCAGAAAGCGGATATTCGGCTTTGGCTATATGAACAGCATCGAAGTGCTTTCCTGAACAGGCCATTAAGCATAGTTATTATCTGAATTTCAAACCGACTCGCAAACTTACGGCATTAACACTTCTGATACACCCTTTAAATGCTGTAAACTGTTGTAGCCCTTACTAAATCGTAAGAGTGGGGATTTGCAGCCCCGACTAATGACACGCCGTTCATGTACTTGAACGGTTCGCACTCGCTCGCCTGTTTTTTGTCAATGGTGGGTCGGGGCGTGGGAGCCTTACGGCTCGCCAGTCGTCATTAGCTGGTACTGCAAACCATGTTCCGATTCACCACCAAAGGAAATGGAGATGGAAAAACAGGACTGGCATAAGGCAGACATCATAGCTGCGCTACATAAGAAAGGTTTGTCACTTGCCTCACTGAGTAGGGCTAACGGTCTTTCAAGCAGCACTCTGGCAAATGCACTGACACGTGACTGGCCTAGAGGCGAGATCATCATCGCTAATGCAATTGGTGAAGAACCTCAAGAAATATGGCCAACCCGATATTTTGATAAGGCAGGAATGCCGATCAAGAGAATCATAAGAAAACCGGTTTAAATGAAAAAGGCTGGCATTTTTGCTGGCCTTATATACCTCCTGGCTCTGCTACTGAAACCACTAACACCGATCAAATGGTCATCAGCGAAATACCCCGTTCATTTCTATTGACCTCTTTACCTCCATGTAATCAAATTGATGGAATAATAACGGTTACGAGAGACAAACTGATGACGGTGTTATCTGCCCCTGAAATGCGCTTTGGAACCAAACAGGATGTTCCCTTTATCATAGCGGTGATTCGCGACGGTATGCGGGATGGGTATTTTAACTTTGATGATGATGACGGACTGTCTCAGTTCGAAAGTCAGATCTCAGAAGCCATTGCCAGGCGGGAACGGGGAGAGAATTGCGCCGATTTCTTGTTTGTCTTTGATGCTCAACATAATGGCGCAGCGATAGGTTTTGCCCTACTGACGGGCAAAAATGGTGCAAATGGACTTGCTTCACATCTGGAAATCAGGATGTTTGGTGTTACCAGGAGTCAAAGACAAAAAGGATTTGGGCGCTCCATGTTGCAAAGTATTCTGGATGCTACTCCCGGCCATAAAGTGGAGGCATCCTGTCTTCCTGCATCAGTTGTCATGGCCAGGATGCTGACTAATGCGGGTTTTCACGTCAAAGAGATAAGCCCGTTTGGAAAGCGTACTTTCAGACGCTAATGTAAAATTCAGATAAAAAAACCGGCTGACGAATTCAGTCGGTTTAGTAATCCTGCAAAAGGATGCTGGACAGCGACGGACGACTTCAGAGCTGTGGCAATGGCCCCTGGTTATCTTCAGTCGCAGCCTGGTCTTTATCCGGGGTGGCCGTTGCAGTCCGCGAGGCATCAAATGAGACCGTTGGGTCGCTGAGAGTCAGGATGCCAGTGTCTTCAACTTCTCGCGTTGTCAGCGTAAGCTCAGATTTACTGTCATCACACTTATTCGTTTTCTCCGCCAGTGCCTTGCACCAGATATAACGACCTCTCTGGGCATCAGAGACTGAAGGCTCTCCATATTTCTCGATCGCCGACTTCAGTAAGAGATCAGGGTTGCTGAATGAAAAGCGGATTTTGTAAGCCACCGGCTCAATGGGGTCAACTGCCGTATCGGGGATAAAATAGACCACCGTCTCCTGGTGAGCATCTCCCCAGAAAATACTATTCAATGAGTTGTTACTGTAGCGCTTTTGAATTTCTTCACCAGCAGACTGGCCAAGTTTGTCAGTGATAGCAGTGATCGCTTCAGAAGCTGTCATCCGCAGGCTTACCGGCCCTATAGAAAAAGACATAACATCAAAGCTATTCAGGGGGGTAATGGTGCTTTCTGGAGCGGTAGATGAATCGGGTACGTCATCACTGTACAGACTGTCATCCCCCGGAGAAGGCGTTACAGGTGCTGAATTTTGGATGTCAGGTGTGTAGCTGGGATCGGGAGCGTATAGGCCCATTGTATCATTCTGTACAGCAGAATATACCGAAGCGGTCGGCAGGACGGTAAGGAGCGCAAGGGCGCAGTATCCAAGGTATCTGGTCATATTCACCTCGTCAGTAGCAGTTGTCCTACTGTAACAGCGCGAGGTTTGAGAACATCATGGAAATGGGGTCAAAGCGGGGCGAAAAACAAGCCTGATTCACATGGCTTACGTAGCAGCATGGAGATCTCCTGAAGTCGGAGAAAATGAGTCAGATAACGCGAATATCGAAAATGGAACGAAGTACTTAATTACCTAACAGGAGGTACATGTTAACCTGACGAACATTGCTTACTGCCTATTTGTAGATTCAGGCTACAGGGAGAATCCAAGTGCCAAACTGCATACCCCTTAATCCGGTATTACCTAAAAACTTCGACGATACACCTAATGAAAAGCGCTCAAAGTCTCAGCTTGATGCCTGGTGGGATCATCCATATGGCATTACTTGCCCGGACGGGAAAATCACTGTTCGATGCCTGAATGGAGGAGCTTGGGATCGTTCGACAGTGCTGGGAGTAGCGGACAATTACGAAGAAGCCTGCGAGCTCGCAGAGCGCGAGCAATCAGCATGGGTCAAACGCCGTGCGGAGCCAATATTCTACTATAGCGGTGAAGCTCCATTCAGAGCGATAAGGGATGCACAACGTCCTGATCAGGAGCAGACCTTTGTCGCGTCTTTTGACACGCAAGATGAGCTAATCAGCTGGCTTAATAGTCAGAAAACCAGTTAATACCAAGTCTGGAAGTCTGCTTCTCAACAGACTTCCACATTTGATTATCAAGCTCCCCATAATTTGGGTTCAGTATAAACATTCCATTACGTTCTATTCCCCTCATTACATTCATCTATCCGTAAATTTCGTTAGCCAGCACATCGGGGTGATACTGATGTCAGGTAAACAAAACGGATGCAAAAATGCAGACATGTTCGGAAGTCCTGGCGGTTGAAATATTCAATCAAGTTGGACGTGAGGCAGCTATTGCTCAATATAACTTAATTTGTGAAATAGCCCAGCGACGTTACGAAGACAGCCTGGCCAAATATGGTTCCGTGCCAGCTGGTTTCACCGCGCTCAATTTCCTCCATCCGGCAGAACTTCAGGAGCGTTACATCCTGGGGTTGGGAATTCAGCTTTGTATCGATGAGCAGCATGAAGCCAGGGAACGGGTTTTAGCTCGCTGCCTGGCAAGAAAAAGGGCCGCATAAACAGGTGATAAAACAACTCAGCTATAGCTGAACACGCACTAATTGGCTATGTTAACAAAACGAACAAGGTGGCGATTATGTACAGTGAATCTATCGATCGTGCTATCAGTATCCTCAAGGACGCGGGCGAAAAAATCGGTATGGAACTGGGTAGTAATGTGACATCTCAGGAATCAGAACTGCTTGAGGATGCGCTGGTGGGCCTGACTAAAGTTAAAGGGCAACTCTGCGGTAATCACTCCTTAACTGATGTAAAAGCGGACGTCGTGCCTTTTAGTCTCAGTTCGACGAAGAACGTCGATAGCCCGCATTAATTAACAACCACCAACTGGACGGAAGGGATATGACTGAAGACAACGCCGGTAGTGTTTCTGGAAAAGCACAGAACGCCCCAAAAGCAAATGCCCACCTGGACAGGCTCTTTGATTTCATTGTGACAGAAATCAAAGAGCAGGGTGCAGCACCGTCTTACGAGCAGATCTGTTCTTCTCTGGGGTATTCAAAAGGGCTCGTTTCCCGGCGTATCCGGCAGTTGCATGACCAGGGACGAATCATTATCGATGGTGAAAGAAAGTCTATGACGCTGCGCGTAGCGAAAGGACAAGGTCATGATGACATTGCCGAACTCCCGGACATGACCAGTGACAGGAAAGCAATCATCACGTATGTCAAAAAATACATGAACAGAAATGGTGGCCGTGGGCCATCAGTTCACGCAATAGGGAAAGCGCTCGGCTTCTCGAATAACAAGGCGCGTAGACATGTGGACTATCTCGACGAAGTAGAGAGGGTACGTTACAGCCCTCATCTTAATGAAGTAATCGTTATCAATCAGGGTGATTACGTTAAAATTACCCAGGACAACGATGAACCACCGAGCCCGGCAGAAGGTTAGCCATGATTCGCATATGGAGAGAAGTTGTAAACGTAAAGGTTCAGGACGGGAGCCGTAACGGACGAATCTGGTTTCTTGAACTTTCGTGTGGCCATCATGCTGTCAGACGTATACCTCGATTACGTCTGCATAATCTGACGCAATTCGAACGACTTGAGCCACCAGCTAAATGTCACTGTGTATTGTGTGAAATAGATGCTATTGCAGGACAAAAATAGCAATAAACACAACATAAAAGCCCTCAATTTGTCCCCATTGTTTTTAGCCTGACAGCATTGGTACTGATAGCCTAATCATATTTAAACGCATAACCCTATGGTGGACATATGAAAAAAGCTGTTTTTGGCCTTTTAGCACTATTGCCCTTCATAACCAGCGCAGAATCGATCGATCCGAACGATTTCTATGCTCAGCAGCCTTCTCAAAACTACCAACAACCTGCTGCCAGCGAGCAACAGGACGATGCTGACAATTCCAGTGACCAGACAGCTGCGATCGTATTGAACCTGGAAAGTTACAAACCGCTGGGGAATTTTGTAGTCCCCCAGGGAGTAGAACGCCCATTCATTGGTCTTATTAACAGCAAAATTTTCATACTGTCTGAGCAACCAGATAAACGCTTGGCTGGCCTATGGATAGGTCGTAGTCAGGATGGTCGTGAAGCACTTTGTGGTTACCTGAACAACAGTATGCAGGTCAGAAAATGTTATTACATCTTATATCGTGAGTAAAAAATGGGGCCGTAGCCCCATTTATTTTAATGTTTGAATGAGGGTATAAAGGGTATTACTGGATTTGTTCCTAGCGAAGCTAATTCGTTAGGCGCAAGATAACGTCGCAGTTCAGTAATCAATATATCAACTGATTTATCCCAGCCATCTCTCACAATGTTTAGAATGTGCCGAGCTGGATAATGTGTTAGAAAAGGATGGTTGGGGCCAAATTTATTAAGGTGTTCAATAGTACCTATTGCATCGAGATAATCTGTAACAAGATGGTGTTCTGACTCAAAAATAGCGACAAATTTATAACCATCAGCAGCGTTTACCCACTGGCAAGTACAGTCATTAAGCTGAAATTGATTAGAACGTTTTTCCCCCTTGGGTTTAGGATTGACTCCAATACCAAAAGACAAATACAAACCTTTCCTTCCCCAGAAGGCCGGTCTCTTCAAGTCCTGACCATTGTTTCCTTCGACCTCTCCAAGAATGCCAAACAAAGTAGCTGATTCTTGGTTAGGATTCGTTCTCATACGGAAAAGAATGCATAGATCTGCAAACTTTAAGCTATTATAAACTGAATTATAAAAGACATTCTCATGGCCAAGTAGATAAGGATTATGCTCTACCGCAAAATTAGTGCCACTTCTAAAGTCACGGCAGCTAATGAATACACCAAACTGGCTCATATTAGCGAGGATATCGACATTGCGATAATCAGACAAATTAATAAGTATAGTATTTAAGACTTCTCTACCTTCATAACTCATCAGATAGTGGCAGAGCAAATTTTGTAGACCGAAGTTTCTGAACTGATCTTTAATTAAAGAAAAATATCCTTCACCAGCTAATGAAACTAGGTTTCTCATTGTTGGTGTATGTTTCCCCATGAGAGGGGAATTAAAACGTACCTTCATCCGGTTATTATCATAAAGGGTTTCAATAATTGAGCAAAAGTGCATCGCCCAATACGCGTTGTTATCACCAATTAAACCGGGTTTCACTACAGTAGTTTTAGAAAAATCCATTCTGTCTCCAAAGCAGTAATCAGTCACTCATAACACGATATTTGCAGTGAAAGTTATATCTGTAAGCAAATTTCGTCAGCTGTTAGCGTCGTATTAGGCTTAGTAAAAAGCCGGAGGTAGATATGCCTAAAGACGATGTTGCAACAATCATAATCCAGAATGGGTTGACGCATAAAGTAAATGTGATCTGCAAATTCAGCGCACAAATCGACAATCAAATGTTCTCATTCATCATCCATCGCACATTAAGCGTATGTCGATATGCGCTTGTCTGTAAGGCAACAGGCCAAAGAATTGCAGTTCTTGATACCAGTCGAGTAAAGGCACTTGGTATGGAAGCAGCAGGTAAACTAGCGCTATCAGATCTGGCCTCATCATTAGGCGAGACTAGACTTGCTGCGATTCTGACAAATTCACTTCAGAGCAGGAGCGCGGCAAGTGAGTGATTTAATCGACGATAACTTTATTATTCCTGCACTGAGTAGCATAGCAGGCATCACCACGCCACTATCAGGACAAACGTACAGGAACGCTCCAGATATCGACATATCTTGCTATGACGTGATAATCATTTGCCTTAGCGGCGGAAAAGACTCCATAGCCTGCCTTCTCCACTTAATTGACATCGGGGTCGATCTGTCCAGGGTGGAACTCTGGCATCACGATGTTGATGGCCGCGAGGGAAGTACTTTAATGGACTGGCCATTTATGGCCGACTACAACCGCAAAATAGCTTCAACATTTCAGATACCGTTGATGTTCTCCTGGCTTCAGGGAGGAATGGAAGGTGAGATGCTGAAAGAGAATGGCTACAGTCGCCCGCAATGTATCGAAACCCCAGATGGATTAATAATCGCGGAACGTGATATCCAGCGAAGCACTCCCGCCACGCGACTTCGGTTCCCTCAGCAATCACCAAGCCTTAAAACACGTTGGTGCTCATCAGCACTAAAAATTGATGTTGGTCGGCGAGCACTCACAAATCAGAGACGCTTTGACGGAAAAAAGGTGCTTTTTATTACGGGGGAAAGGAGAGCGGAAAGCTCTAATAGATTCAATTACTTACAACTGGAGCCACATACCAGCAGTTGCAAAAAAAGACAAGTTGATGCCTGGAGGCCAGTACTTGAATGGTCTGAAGAACAAGTCTGGGAGATTTTAGCAAAACATCGTGTTACAGCCCCAGTACCGTATCGTCTTGGATGGGGTCGCAGTTCATGCTTAACGTGTATATACAACAGTGCTCGCATATGGGCAACCATCAAACATTATTTCCCCGAGCGTATTCACGCAATGGCCAACTATGAAAACCGCTTTGGGGTCACTATCAGTCGTAAACGAATAAATGTTCTGGATCTAAGCCAGAATATTTCTCCTATTAATATCACGGATGAGGAAGCGCTGCTGCAAGCGGTAAATCCGGTCTATACATTGCCCGTCATTAACATGTCAAAAGAATGGGTGCTACCTGGTGGGGCGTACAACCGGGAGAAATGCGGGTCAGACTAATTAGCCATCAGCGATTTATAGCTGAGATTTCGTCACCTGAATATTACGTGGAAAATAGATATCAAATAGCAACATTGATACAGGCTTAACCGCCTCTGAAGGAAATATTATGACGATGGTAACGGCCAGAAATTGTACTGAAACACGGTTCAACCAGTTATGGGATGCTCTGCATGAAAAAAGCAGTGCGGAAAACGAATCCTTGTTTCAGCAAGAATTGCATCGCTGCCGCAGTAAACGTCAGCGAAGTAAACTGGCCGGGCGATTCGCCGGTGCCTGGCAAACCTTATTCGATGCCTTCTGTGAAGGTCGGGTCTTCTGCTCACTTCTGGACTCGGTTATCCACCAGGAGAGTATCAGCGAATGGCAGGTTGAAGAGTTAATCTCATTCACTTCTGCCCAGATGTCGACTCTATACAAAGGGTAGAGGTAGATATGGGACAAAGAAAATGTGCAGCAGCGTTCCTGCTCGCTGAAGAAATGTACCAGATACCAGCGACCAAATCGGTGATACTTGCCCGGGACCTGGAAGAAAGAGGGTTGTATCTCCGCGCTGCCAGGCAATGGGGAGAGGTCATGTTTGAACATACCCAGTGTACTGAGTACATTGTTGAACAACGGGAACGTTGCATTCGGTTATCCAATTCTCGCCATGAAGACCGTATCAGACAGCATGAGCAGGCAAGTGATCTTCAATATATTCACAAGCATATTAATGATGTATACACACGGATGGGACTAAAAGACGATGGTGTCTTTAATACCGCCTGATTTGTCGACCTTTTCCGTTCATTAAAAAATGAAACTGAGGAGAATGAGCGCACTCTTGACTGATTTTGACGGAGGATTACGTAAGTGGTTAAACAAAGTTTATTTGACCTTATAGGAGCTACCACGGGCCCAGAGCGAGATCTGTTGATCGTAAGCCTTCAGTCTCTACATCGTGAACGAGTAAGCTCATACAATGCATTGTGTACAGCCTGCTCAATCTCTGGAGATAAAGTCCCGCCAATGTCTTTATTCGGCATAGACGAGGTTACTGATGCACTACGCCGGTTAGGTGCATTACCGATCAGATAGTTCTTCAAGTAGTCAGGGTGAACAGGTTTGAATTGATACAAACGGCCTATGCTGAAGAGGAACAGAGATAACTGATGAAAACAAACGAAAACCTGCTGAACAGCATTGGAAAAAGTATTCGAATGTGGCGAGATAACTGCTTCCCTCCATTTCAGCGAGCGTATGGAACATGGTTATTGGTTCTGGTTTCGGTTAATGCCGGGATATGGTTTTACATAACCTCTGACTGGTCTGTACAGTTCGTCGGCAATATAGCAGGGCTCTTGGTTTTCCCAATGCTGGGTCGAAAGGTTTTTACAAAACGCGCCAGATCTTGGCAAGAAGAACTGGATATTAAGCTGGCAAAATACAAACCGCATAACATAGCTGCATGGAGGGAGTTGCAGGCTTATGCCTTGGAATCCAATACGCTATCTTCACAAATTGTTGAACGGTGGTATTTCAAAGAGCGGGAATTTATCAAGACGGCCCAAAAAGGGAAGCCGGGTAGTTCTGAACTCAAATTTCTCAAGAATAATACTGGATCAAAGCCTTAAGGAATCTGAGAGCCGGTGCGTAATGCAGAACCCACAGCCGAAGGGTTTTGGGAGTTAAACTGATACAGCTTTTACCGTGAGGTGGGATTTATGTCGAATGTCTTGCAGAAAGAAAACATCATCATGTCTCTGCCTCATCGTGACTGGAGTTGTGAAGTCATCGAGTGCCGATTAAAAGTGTGCCCCGTACCTGACGAACTCGACAGGGGGAATAACATCTTTTTCATCGTGGAAGACCTTTACCAGCTACGCGAGAACAGTGAATCACTTAACGTGCTTGGACAAATTCTGGCGAAACGTTTCCCACACATACCACCAAAAAGAATGCACCTTGTGCTGCACCGACGTGATGTGCAGAAAGCTCATGGAGTAGCCATCCACCTCTACCGCTTCATGCGTAGCGAGAAAGAAAATAACCGTAGTATTTTCATTGGTCGTAACCCTACTGAAGTTTCCCAGAAGACGGCATACGCCTCGATGTGCATTTTCTGACCACCAGCTGTTGAATCGTCACAATAGCCGACATAGTCGGCTATTTTTTTACGCTAAGAAAAACCATTTATGCCCACAAATTGCGGTTGAAAAAGCTATTTATTTTTGGGTGCAAAACGTCCTCATTCTCACTGTAACAATAAATTTCAACATGTGATTATAGTGAGAGTCGAAGCTGAAACATGAATGGTGGCTACATATGCATGATCTCCAGAATTCGTTAACTAGCAAAAATACCAACATTATCCGTGCTGAATTTGAAAATATGCTTTCTGCGCGTGGAACATCTATCGTGCGTTTTGATACCAACGCAGGGGCGAACAGCGGCGAGTATATAGGAAAAGGAATTCAACGTGAGTGGGTTGGGTATTTGCTAAACCATACGAGTTCTGGCCATACGGTCAAGGCATTTGAACCGGTGTATTCTATTCCTTTAAAAATCAGGCCAGACCTTCAATCCAGAAATATTGCAGACCACCAGACTAAAGTAAAAAAGTTATTTGAAAGTTATGATGAAGCGTATCTTACAGCCGCTATAGACTCAGAAGAGTATTGCAAGCCATTCTGGGTTTATCAGAATGCAGATGACGGTCATTACTCGATCAGTACTCGCGGTTTCAAAAATGCAAATGCACCTGCAAGCATTCCGAGCGATAATCGCATTGATATCGCTCAGATGAAAATGGGATATCCCATGCTCGATTATTGCCATAACATTATACCGTCCTCAGTCGTGCGATTAGGATTTAATGGGCGAGTGTTTACGCAAGGTAAGTATTATTACACCAATGAAGAGGTTTTCAGTTGGTTGTCCCGGAACCCGGATAGCGCAGTTTTCATTACGTTCCCAAAAGTTAACCAGACTGATAGATCTGAATTGATGTCAATTATGAAACGAGAATTCCTGAATTCGTGGGGTTTATTCTCATATTATCGCTGGCTGGGACGCAGCACCGCATTACTGGCATTGAGCCCGGTCAGTTCTAATGCTTCTGTTAAGTTAAGAAGTAGCAATGCACACTTCTTCAAAAATGCAATGCTGGCTGTTAACACGATCATTCCTAAAGGTAACGGAATTTCGTAATCGGAATAGTTACCGTTAGAGTGATTTAAAGATCGATTCATTCTGGAAATTGAACGAAGAAAATTTAATGGGAGTAACTATGACTGCACTACGCCGTATCTCAACAGAACCAAGCTGGACTCCAGTTGGCATCCGGGGCGAAGGGTTACCGACTAAAGCAGGTGTATACCGTTTTATTGTTCCCCGGGAAGCCGATAGCTCAGAACATATTGAGTTTCTGGCGTTAGTGCGCTGGCGTAAACACGGTGTTCATCAACTGTTATTTCCCACCTTTGAATACATCGTATGCGACGAGAATATCGTGCTCCCAGAAGGCACATGCTGGCGTGAACGCGAACCGTGGGATCCAGATACGCTGGGGGAAACCGAGTTCATCATCGTTCCTGAAATGAGCGCGGGTGCTCAACGCTGTCCGTTCTGCAAAGAAGTTCCGCGCATCGTTGGTGATAAATACAACTTTGAGTATAAGGAAAACTACATCACGAAAATGCCTCACCGGTTTAACCGCCTGTGGTTCAGCTGCTGTAAATGGGTTGCTCCTGTGCCCACTTCTGGGATTCAGTCACTGATTACGGCCTGGAACAAAATGCTCGGGTCATCCCGGTAGGAGTAATGATGAAATGTGCGTACCTACGAAAGTTTCTGATCATTGCTTTCATAACCGGCATTAGCGGATGCCAGAGTCTCGGAATAGGGTTAAGCCTGGATGAGCGCTACCAGAAGGCTTATCAGAAAGTACTGGCTGACCCTAATGACGATAACATTAAGACTTTCATGAAACTCAGCCAGGAAAAAGGCGAAAGAGACATGCAAGAGGCAAATTCGAAAGGGCTTTGTTGAATAAATCGAACTTTTGCTGAGTTGAAGGATCAGATCACGTATCTTCCCGACAACGCAGACCGTTCCGTGGCAAAGCAAAAGTTCAAAATCACCAACTGGCCCACCTACAATAAAGCCCTCATCAACCGTGGCTCCATAACTTTCTGGCTGGATGATGAAGCTATTCAGGCCTGGTATGAGTCAGCAACACCTTCTTCACGAGGCAGACCTCAGCGCTATTCTGACCTTGCCATCACGACTGTGCTGGTCATTAAACGCGTATTCAGGCTGACCCTGCGCGCTGCGCAGGGCTTTATTGATTCCATTTTTTCTCTGATGAACGTTCCGCTACGCTGCCCGGATTACAGCTGTGTCAGCAGGCGGGCAAAGTCGGTTAATGTCAGTTTCAAAACGCCCACCCGGGGTGAAATCGCACACCTGGTAATTGATTCCACCGGGCTGAAGGTCTTCGGTGAAGGCGAGTGGAAAGTCAAAAAGCATGGCCAGGAACGCCGCCGTATCTGGCGTAAGCTGCATCTCGCCGTTGACAGTAAAACACATGAAATCATCTGCGCTGACCTGTCGCTGAACAACGTTACGGACTCAGAGGCCTTCCCCGGGTTAATCCGGCAAACCCACCGGAAAATCAGGTCAGCCGCCGCCGATGGCGCTTACGATACCCGGCTATGTCACGATGAACTGCGGCGTAAGAAAATCAGCGCGCTTATCCCTCCCCGAAAAGGTGCGGGTTACTGGCCCGGTGAATATGCAGACCGTAACCGTGCAGTGGCTAATCAGCGAATGACCGGGAGTAATGCGCGGTGGAAATGGACAACAGATTACAACCGTCGCTCGATAGCGGAAACGGCGATGTACCGGGTAAAACAGCTGTTCGGGGGTTCACTGACACTGCGTGACTACGATGGTCAGGTTGCAGAGGCTATGGCCCTGGTACGAGCGCTGAACAAAATGACGAAAGCAGGTATGCCTGAAAGCGTGCGTATTGCCTGAAAACACAACCCGCTACGGGGGAGACTTACCCGAAATCTGATTTATTCAACAAAGCCACAGCAACAAAAAAAGTTGAACAGAGTATGCAAGAATACACTGATACTATAGCTAAGCTTGAAAACGACTATGTTAAGAATGAGACGGAGATTGCTGAGTACAAAAATGAACTCGCTGCTTACCAAACAATACTCCAAACCCTAAAACGTATGGCAAAAAGGCATCTCAAGCAATAATACATTTCGTCTCTTTTCAGGTAAACAAAATGGAAACACAATGTATTTTCATTGCAGGTTTCAAAAATTGTTTCACTCTGGGCCATACATGTTTAGTATGGGGACATAACAAAGAGAACGCTGGCGAGTACGCTGGCATAAAGATCACCTTTCCCGGCCTGGCCGGGATTTTTTTTGTCTGATGTGCCGTCCTTCTCACCACAAACTTAATATCCTGACTATTTTTATGGATGTGCAGTGCAATTATTTAACGAATTACCATTCGTCACCAGACCGGACAGGCTGATAATAATGTCATCCGATACAGAGCTGGGGAGGGTGTATGACTAATCGTGGCTATAGCAAAGTAATTATCGAAGGTACTGTAGGCCGTGAGCCTGAAATCCGACAACACCCTACCCACGGCATCTACGCAAAGATTTATGTAACAACATCTGAGTCCTCAATGGAGGATAAATCTGGTCTGGAGAAAATTACGGAAGAACACTATCAGATCATTTTGCTTGGTCAATTTGCTGATGTGGCCCGCAATCATCTTCATGTCGGGACAGGAGTGTACCTGGAGGCCCAATTGCGTACCCGCCTAATCAAGGAGGATGGTAAAGAACGCTTCTTTATGGACGTACTTGTCAACCCCGTGAAGGGGCATGTTCTTCGCAAAGTCAATGTAGGCGGTAATAAACTGGTGAGTCGTCACCTCCAGCAGAACCGTGGGCAGGATCACCGGCAGAATACCAGTTATAGCCGCAGGCCACAAAACACGAACGCGAGGCCAGCAACACCACGCAACTCGCCCCCAACAATGGAAAATTATTATTTGGGAAATCAGGATGAAGTTCCAGGAAGCACTGGTGCTTATGGAACTGAGATAGCCTTTTAATGATTAGCAGCATATCTGTTTTAATTTGTATCATAACTAATGGGGAATTATTGCCGTGAATGAATTCAATAACGCACTCCAGACGATACTGGAAAATGGGTCTATGTCATATGGCCAGGCTGCTATTTATGCCGGTGGTGCAATTTGCGTTGCGGCCCTTTTTTCGGCGATACTCAGAAGTGGACTACTGGTAATTTTGGGAATTGTCTCAGGCTTTTATCTGTTCAGTCTCAACACTCCAGACAGTACACTGGCGTATACTGCTGCTGCCTCAGACCGTCTCATCGAGCAGGTTAAAGCTGTCGGTGGATGCGCCACTAGACACATTGAGGATGCGCAAACTCTGGGTATCATCATAAAAAATGGCGATGTTATCGAGATAGCAAAGCAGTGCGGTATTATAAAATAATAACCGTAGCATATTATGATTGATGAATGCCTGAATGGTAATCTGCTCGCGGATTACCATTATTTTTTGAGATGTCTTATAGAACTTATCTAAAATTACATACGACTGTCATGACAGTATAAGGTCTTTATGAAAAACGTCGTCAAAACTTTACTACCCTCAGTGAACACTGGTGATCAAGACGAAAGCGTAAAATCGGATACGCTGACTGGCACTACTAAACCCTGCGACCACGGACTGGTTCATAATCATCTTTTAGGGCAGGAGGCCTGTTACTATGCCAAACACTAACGACTCGCTGACAGGACTCAACGTCGAGCTCGTTGGTGCATCGAAACAAGAGTTTACTCTCCTCACTGAAAACCATCTGATGCGCCGCATCATAGTGGCTTTATCTGAGTTAATGCGTAACGCGGAAGGCGTGATGATTGATTCTCATGTTTACCCGTGGGATCAAGTTCTCCCTGCTGCGATGGACATTCCATCATCCAACGCTTCTGATGAAGAGATACAGAACTGGATGATCAGTGCCTGTAAGGAGTGGCAGTGCGAATACAATCGCCGGGTTCAGTCGTTTACCGCATCAGAAGTAAAAAGCAAAAGCGACACCGAGAACGATAACCTATTCCTGCTGAATATCACCAACCTAGCCCATATGCTGATTGACCGGTTACTGCCGTTTGTCAGTATCGAGGAGATTAATCATGAGGATCCAGATTTACTCCCCCAAGTTATTGATATCGTGAATTATATGGTTGGTGTTATAAATGGTACAACCAGCACACAACAAGTCAGACAAGAATTGTTTACTGCCGGTGCTGATGACGCAGTAT
The DNA here is from genome assembly GCF_013728515.1 of Citrobacter sp. RHBSTW-00881. Taxonomy (NCBI): domain Bacteria; kingdom Pseudomonadati; phylum Pseudomonadota; class Gammaproteobacteria; order Enterobacterales; family Enterobacteriaceae; genus Citrobacter; species Citrobacter sp. RHBSTW-00881. The sequence continues at coordinate 125,839 of NZ_CP056270.1, read as the reverse complement.
TTGCACTCAAACTAAAGCACAAAGAGCTAACCAGCCGGGGTGAAGATGCTGGATGGCTTGAAGAGGCAATGAAGATAATCGAAGAAAACAAACGCCAATCCATCGACTTTATGCAGCGCAGCTAATCGTTCCCATAATAAAAGGGTAATGCTATGAGTAAACATCTGTACTGTATTAAGGGTGTTTTAAAACCCAGGAAATTTTCTGTAAGTCTGATAAGAAATAAACTTAGCTCATTTGGTTTAAGGGGAAGTACTCTTCGTAGCGAAACCGCTCGCATTCTTGCCGGGCCAATAGATGGTATTAAGGGTACGTATCCCTTCGGCTGGTCAGAAGAACATTTTGACCGCAGGATGAAACGCATATTCATTCGCGCCGGTAATGCTTCCAGACTTTCTGATAATCGTCCATTTGCATTAAAACGACGCAGCGCTTTAACTATCAGTAAAAAGTATCTTTCTGTGTAACCACCAGCAGACGAGTTTTACTCGTCTGCCTGGCCCCATGCCTCTAATCTTCGCACCCGAAATGAAGTTGCCTGGAGTTCTCCTGATGAAGTTAACTCAAATGAAACTGTAAGATCGTTTTTGTTCCGGTACTTCCATACATAGCCATTTTGCTGCAATGTTTTGAGTGACTTACGTAGGTTGGGCTCAGCTACATCCTGGCTGTCTGGAACAGAGTTAATAAACCCCAGCAACCTGGTGAATGGCACTATCGCAGTGCCTTTTTCTTTGCACAAAAGAAGAAGTACCAACGCATCCTTCTGAATACGGGAAAAGCGCTCCAGGCGATGTTCAGTACCATCTCCCTGCATATTGGCATTGTTCATAATCAACCTAATCATATGGGATATGATTAAGGTTAAAAAACACCCCCCGTTTTGTCACCCTTTTTTTTTCTTACTCACCACTTAAAGCAGTAAGCTCAGTTCGATAAATCTGAATTAAATAAGGCGAGGTTATATGAAAACGAAATTATTGCTGGCGCTAATTGCGGGATCGACTTTCTGCATCAATATTGCTGAAGCCAATATTCCTCTTAGAGCAGATGGAAGTCCAGCAGCGGGGCAGACACCAACTCAGTTCATTCAGCTTAAAAATGAATGTCCTGAATGCGTCATGGTCGCAACTGATGTAGTAAAGATGCGTAGCGATAGCTGTAAACAGCAGGCATCCATCGATTCTACAATCCTACAGGATCCTGTTTACGCATATCTCAACAGTATCCGTCTGGTAGTTGCCGGGAATGGTGGTTATGCAAGTCCAATCTATACATCCGCCCGTCAGGTCGTAGCGTCAAACATCAATTGCAGTGATGCAAACGACTGGGTAGCGAGAAGTAAAACGGTAATGGATAACACCTTCAAAACGCCGTAAACAATCCCTGAATATTTCGTTGCAGTAATGCTATCCCGTAGTATGACGTTAAAGGCGGAGCTTTGAATCGGGAAAAAATAACTACTGCACTTAGAGGTATTTATATGGGTCGTCACTTTACTGGTCTGATTGATAGTTCGCAGCAAAATTTTACAATGCCAATCCGTCCGTATGGACGGAGCCGCATGGCTGCAAAATTAAAAGGAATCTCCCGATTGAAAAAATCTGAAAAGCATGACGATGAATATCCTGATGAACTCTGGAAATTTATGAGTCCTTCAGAGAAAGCTAAATTTCTGGTCGCGGATGTATTTTCACGCAGTAGTAAAGACTCTTCCGCCATTCAACCGGGAGAACATAAGCAAAAGGAGCATGATAATGAGCACTGATAATTTACTAGCAGAACTCACTTCAAAAACAGGCCTGACAGAAACGGAACTTAATCGGCAGGCATTGATTATCGGTTTGATGGCATTGTGCCACCCGGATGCTATTGCCGGTGATTTGGTGAGCGCGGCACTTACGGGGTCATACTCAGATAGTACTGATAAACTACTTACCCGTGGTGATAACGCATCAGACAGTGTGTTGATGTCCATGCGTATCTTACTTCACCGGTTGAGTAAGTATGAAGGGTCTGATGGCAAAGTAGGTCAGATCAATAAAATGATGCACCGACTCGGCTACTTTAAGGCATCCGATGTGTTACGCGAGGCTCAATAAAGAGGCTCAATTTATGTTCACCATGACGAATTTCGCGTCCAATATTCTTGACATGGTTTTTCTATCAGAAATGGAAGGGGAACTCATTTATATAAAAGCGCTTAGCGGCGTTACTGGTTACGTTCCTCAGATCCATCTTTTCCGCCTCCAGCTTATCGCATTTGATATAGGTTGGTACTACGAGTACAGATTGAATTCAGGCAACCTCATTATAAAGGAAATTGTTGAGGCCATCACATCTCTTGGATGTGCTTTAAATGAATACCAATGGCAGTTCGCGTTTGAATTAGGTTATCGCCGTCACCACAAATAAACTTCATTTTTTCATAATTTGCTATTCGTCACTTGATTGACCGGGGGTACGATTAATTTAACACGGATAATTATGGGAGACAGTAAAATGACAGACGCATCTACAATAGACGCAGTTCAACCAAAGGCAAGACGCTTATCATTTAAAGAGCTTCCAGGGTTTGATATTTCTGCTGAAGCACTTCTCAAAATTATCGAAATGCCGTGTATGGTTATTCGCCGGTCTCCTGCAATGAAAGTACTGGAGATGATCACGCTGCGGTTACGTGGGGATTGTCTTTCTGCCCTTGGCATTGACTTAAACTCTGCCCAAATTACCAGTAAAGGGACGGTATCGGGGGGCAATGGTGATATGGACGTATCAGTACCTGCAACACAACTCTTTTCTTTAATCCGCAACATGCGCGGCGAAGATGAAATTAACGTCCGCTTCCATGCGGCAAAAAACCATCTTGTCATTCGCACCGACAAAAACTCCTATAACATCCCGGTTTGCTTAGACCATATACCCGAAATTCAGGCTGAGACGCTGGAACATAATTACAGCGTTTACTTTCCAACGCAGATGCTGAGTCAGATTATCAAGCGTGTCAGCCACGCTGCGGCTCAGAACGATGTCCGCTTTTATATGAATGGGGTCTACCTCGGTATCGATAATGGCCAATTTATTGCTGTAGCCACTGATGGACATCGTATGGCCGTCAGTTCTCATGATATCGACTTCAGCGATGACGTGGGCGATGAGATTCAATCTCCGACAGCTCCTACCTCTATCAGTAACACGAATGCAGGTGTGATTTTACCCAACGGGGTTTTCCCCGTGCTCCATAAAATCCTGAGCGGTAGCCAGGGTCAATTCAAAATTGACTACAGCAACCGTAACCTGACATTTACGCTCGGAAGCCATACAGTCATTTCAAATCTTGTCGATGGCCGTTACCCGGACTGGAAGCGCGTGGCCAGCACGGTAGCCAAAAATACTGAACTGTTTAAGGTTGATCCTTCTGAACTCACCACCGCACTAAAACGCGCAACCCCATTGCTTAAAGAGGGCTCGCCAAACAACACCAGTGTTTGTGTGATGTCATTCAAAGACAACGCCCTACAGCTTAAGTCGCCCGGCTCAAATGCAATCAGTTGCAAAGAGGTGATGGACATTGCGAAAGAGGCAGGCGAGCCCGAAACAATTGTTGATATCGGTATGAATGCCGATTACCTCCTGGAATCACTGGCAAGCCTGGGGGCGTGTTCGGAAGAAGGAGAAGCCGCACAGATTGCTTTGCGTGATACAACGACCGGCATATTGATTTCAGTAAACAAAAACAATTACGACATCATCATGCCTGTCCGTGTCTGACAAAACGCTCTCGTTTTGTCGGCCTTTTCGAAATAGCCAATTTCATGGGCGTGATAACGTTAAAACAAGCTTCCTGACGGGATGGCTATATGCCATCTCGCTCCCATTGGTCGCGATCACTGCGTCCTAATATTCTGGAGCCAGAATGAAATGAAAAGCGTTCTGAAGTGGGTAGGAGCCAAACACAACATTATGGCAAGTCTTAAGCATGTACTACCGAAAGGTGGTCGGCTTATTGAGCCCTTTGGCGGTTCAGGCGCTGTAATGATGAATACGAATTACCCAGAATACATTTTGGCCGATATTAATAGCGACCTGATCGATACATACCAGAGTATTTTTAAGTCGCCTGAAAAGGTACTTTCTGAGCTTAAACGCCTTTACTGTCTCGGGCGTTCTGAGGACGCCTATTATGAGCTGCGAAGCCAGTTCAATAATCATGATAGTGCAAGTGACACTCAAGCTGCTCTGTTTATCTATCTGAATAGGTTTGGCCATCGCGGACTATGCCGATACAACCGGAAAGGCATCTTTAACGTCCCCTGGGGTTATTACGCCAACCCCTATCTCCCAGAGACAGAGTTATACGCAATGGCTGAGAAAATGTCCTCAGCAACTTTACTTTGCGCCAGCTTCCAGACCACGCTATCAATGGCCCGCCCGGGTGATGTGGTGTATTGCGACCCACCATATGTTAATCCCGGCAGATTCACGGCTTACCATGCCAGCGGTTTTACACCCGCTATGCAGATTGAGCTTACCAAACTGCTCCAGTTGCTGCCTGAACGCGGGGTTCATGTCATCGCATCATGCCACGATGCGCCTGATATTCGTGAGCTTTATCAAGCCTTCGCTATTCATGGTGTGACTGCCCGGAGAAGCATATTTAAAGGCAGCGGGGATGGGAAAAAAGCTTCAGAAATCTTCGCGGTCAAATTAGCGGATAACTCGAAAAAGGGAGCTGCGGCATGAAACGCTTCCATTGTTCTGAAAAGCTGCATAACCCAGAGACTGAGAAATTTTGTCAGGATATCGCCGAACAATATCGGACAGCACCTGATATTGCCGTGGCGCAGTTTAAACAAGTGCTGAGCTCTAAGCCTCTAACTTACTGGGAGTGTGTCGTGATCCGCGAGCGTGTCTCTGACCTTATTAAAATTAATCAAGCAACAGCTGAGGGCCACGATGAGCCAATTTAAACCCAAAAGCCTTGTAGTCTACCGCATCCAAAAAGCTCTGGAATTAGACAAGCTGGATGAACAGTTAAGTGAGTTGAAATACACTCCCTGCGGGCCTAATGATATGGCACGGTCAGGATGGATCCCGCCATTGGGTGAAGATGTCGAGCTGTTAAAGCATGAGTCGAATAATCTCATTCTTCTGACTGTTAAGCACGAATCGAAAATACTTCCTCCCGCGACCATCAAAGAAATTGTGCGAACCCGGGTTCAGAAACTGGAGAAAGAGCAAAACCGCAGGCTAAAGAAAATGGAGATCCAGGCCGTCAACGATGCCGTGCTCGCTGAGCTCATACCAAAGGCTTTCAGCAAATACAGCACTACAAACATTTGGGTGGATACTAAATCACGTCTACTGCTTGTTGAGACCACCAGCCATAAAAAAGCAGATGATGTAACAGCTTTGCTACGTAAAACTATTGGCTCACTTCCAATTATCCCATTCACGCTGGAAACGCCGGTAGAACTGACGTTAACAGAGTGGGTCAAAACAGGAAGTCTGCCGCCTGGCCTAGCTTTATGCGACGAAGCCACGCTCAAAGATGTGCTCGAAAACGGGGGGGTCGTTACAACAAAACGCCAGGATTTGATATGTGATGAGATCGCTCATCACATCGAGGCCGGAAAGCTTGTGACAAAGGTTGCACTGGGCTGGATGAACCAGATGTTTTTCATCCTGAATGACAATTTCATCTTTTCACGACTGACCTTTACGGAAGAACTTATTGAACAGAACGATGACATTTCGCCAGAAGATCACGCCCAAAGATTTGATGCCGATTTCGTTTTGTTTACCTCTGTTGTTATGGAGGTTCTGGACACAATGATAAAAGCCCTCGGGGGTGAAAGCCCAGGACTCATCACAACGCCGTCAGACGAACAACAAGGTGTCGCGGCAGAAGCCAAACAACCAGAAAAAACCTTCCATTAAAGGGCTGAGAGATGATTACAGCTACAGAACTCCAAGAGTTATCACGCCAGGTTGAAAATGCTAACATTGCCCGAGCCCTGGCAGTTAAAGAGTTGGTTAAAGAGACAAGAGATCGTCAGTTTTCATTGTGGGCGCTATTTATTGGTCTCTTCAGAGAGACACCGGCGCGAAAAAAGCTGAACGAATGTGAATTGCATCTTAACCTGCTGCTGCCAAAATGCAGGAGCATCTTTCTTCAATACGTAGTTATGTCCTCGTTGGAAGAAATTTCGAAATCACCAGATTGTGAGATTTATCAGCATCTAGTCAACTGCTGGAAAGAAGCTCAGATAAAATATAACGAGTCAGGCAGACGACTCAAACTTGCAGAAAATGCCCGTGAACTATTAAAAACAGCAAAGGATGAATGTAATAGTGCTTCCACAACTGAATTTCTGGATATGGTTACTACCAGTAAAGCAATATCCATACTTTCAGCAATAGACACATCCTCTGCGAGTAGTTCGTTAAAGAGAGCTATGGGTGCGCTTAAGCGATTAGCAGATGAAATGCCTGCCCGGCAATCACCTATTGATTCAAATTTACCAGATGACACGCTTGATCTGTTTGTCGATCTGACTATAAATCCTGTTATCGATATTCTCTCCTGGTTAAATATTGAAAAGCTGGATAATGCCGAAGTGCAGTGCAGCAAAGCCTTAAAGAAACTTCAGACGTTATTAGGACAACTGGGTGCTGAGCATGATTTGAGAACTAAGGATTATCAATCTCAATTAGATACGCTTAAGAGAATTGAACAACCATACATCAAAAAGGTGATGCGGCATATACCCGAAAATATGAAGTTCAAGGAGCCTGAGTATCTCCAGACTATAGGAATGAACCCATGACTCTAAAATATATAATCGCTCTCGCAATATTTCTGACATTTGTGTGCTTTGCAGCTTTCATACTTATCTACGCGAGTCGAACAAAACGAGAACAACAACAAACTCAGCAACCTTTGGACGAGCATGATCAGCAGGCAGATATTAATGCCGATGCCGACGAGAACGCCGCACTTGATGGGTTGAGCGAGTACTTCATCAAAAAAAATTCGATATTGCCAAAAGTCCTGATGGATCTTTATGTGCGCTTGAGTGCGGTGTTCAATGGTCAGTACATTATCGCACCCCAGGTGCTTGCCCGGGACTTAGTAGAGCTGGAGCTCGAAGATGAACCGGTTGCCCCGGTTGACGTACTTCAGGCGCAACAGTACGCAGATGAATTCGTGTTCGATTTTGTTCTCTCCGATGCGCATACCGGGGAACTAGTGCTAGCAATGATCAATGAAGATGCTATCAGCGCTCAGCCTGAAGGAGAGTTCATTATTGCCCTTTTTAAAAGAACTCACATTCCTGTCTTTCGCTATGAAACGTTGTCAGGCTTGGACGATAACGCCCTGGCAGTCAACATCGCTGAATCAATAGACGATGGCCGATTCTCTTAGTTCCACAAGGAATTTATTATGTCTCTGTCAAAAAAACAAAGAATAGTACTGAGGGCTAAATTTGGTGGTCGATGTGCATATTGTGGCGAGGTACTGAAAGAAAAAGGTTGGCACGCTGATCACGTAGAACCTGTGCTAAGGAAATCCGTCCAGGATATGCAAGCTGCGGCCAGAGGGAAATTTAAGCTTAAGGCTACCGGTGAAGTGTTTAATGAAAGTGCCAACTGCTTAGAAAATCTTTTCCCAGCCTGTGCGCCCTGCAATCTGCTCAAAACAACATATTCACTGGAAATGTTCCGCAAACAAATAAGTTTACAGGTTGAAAGGGCACGGAAGAGTAGTATGAATTTCAGAACGGCAGAAAGATTCGGCCAGATAAGCATTGTAGAGAAACCCATTGTTTTCTGGTTTGAACAGTATTCAGAGAAAAATGGTGCTATCAAATAAACGACTAATTTAACATTATCATGGCGCGTATCGCGCACTGCTTCGTCAAATATTCAGCCGTGATAATATTGTTTAGTAGGCCCATTACGGAGCGTATATGACTAATCATACAAACTGGACTGGAGACCTGACCGAAGGCGCAACTATATTTGTAGCCACACCAGATGGCCAGCTCAGCAAATGTAGAGTCGAGTCCGTTCGAGACCGACATTTCTCGGTCGAGGGTATTGAACGTGAATTCGATAAGTTGAATGCCTGCTCAGTTGATGGGTTACTACACTCTTACCCCGACGATTTCGAGTCGAGGGAGTTATTTGGTCTGTGCCAGCAAAAAAACAGGCTCAAGTCTCTGCAAATTGATTCATTATCGTTACAGCAAGTCCAGTACATGCTGGCTGGCCTGGAACTTGCCAGGAAGAGATATGGATACCAGTACCGAGGCAGCAAAGCCGTAGATACCAATCAGAAGGGTAGACTGGCCATGAGCATTGATGATTCGCTTCACCCAATTCAGATCGCTTATATACTGGCAGGTTTAAAATTATCTCTCCTTCAAACAGAGGTGAACCATGACTGCTAACCAACGTAAACGTCCTTCGCGTAACAATCGAGCTGTCCAGTTAACGTCCGAGCAGCTGGTAGAAGCGAAGACGCTTGACCTGAAAGCCCACCATTCGTTTAAAAACCTTATGGGTCTTGCTGCAATCAGTGTCGTGGTGTTTGTCTGTCTTGGCTCCTTGATCCATAAACAACGCTCAGTAATGAACGAATGGGACCTGGGTGAAGTGATCAGAGGCGTTGATTTGAAAGCCGGAACCCTCGCAAAAAACAACTTTTTCATCACCAACAAAGGGCAGTTTGAAGCAAGTGGCGTTACAGTGTCACTTACGGGTACAAAACTGAAATTACAGCAGCATCAGGACGGAAAATATTACGTTTGTAATTCTGCAACAGGTGATTGTGTTCTGGTATCCGATGTACAAGCTGAAAAAATTCGTGACCAGCTGTAGCGAGGGGAAAATATCGGTTACTGTCACCGGTAACCGAAGGAACCTTCGTATATGTCACGACAAGAAGCCGCAACGCAGTTATTTATGTCTGCACCACCAGCAAGTATTGATGTCGTTATTGAGCAGCTGGAAAGGGACGCTCAAGCAGCCGGTATCGATATCCATACAATCTCTGTAATGGCCAGCCTGTTACGTGATCGAATAGAAGCATACAGTGACGTGCTTAAAATCGAGCCTGAGCGGGTGATACACGCACTTGAGGTACTGCGAGGTACGGAAGTGCCGTGGGCTTTTTACACTCCGTCCAGGCTACCTGAGCTTGAAGATGTTCATTGCTGGGAAACTCCTCACGATTTTGACCAAGACCTAGGTGAACACCAGCTGCGGCGCTATATTTGCCCTAAATGCGAGCATGAATCAACCGACCCAATGCGCTGCACGGCTGGCCATGCTCCTGGAGTTAACCAGTATCCTGAAAGCTGTGATGCCACTATCTGGAATTCGCCCGATTCTTGGGATAGTATTAACCCTATAATAAAATTAATTATCAAATCTACGTTCCTGGCTGACCTGACTGTTCATACAATCTTCTATCCGAAAGGGTTGAAGCTTCCTGAAATTCAGGACGTTGAGTAGTCTGCTTCGGGCTCTGTGATCTGATAGTTATATATACCTCATTTAAGACCCCTTACTGGGGTCTCTTTTTTTGGACTTCCGCCGTGCTATGTACTTCACGGTATCCCCAAATATCCCGGCTTATGTAGTTCGTCGATTTGCTTCGTCACCTGCCATACCTGTCTCATAATTTCTCTATTTGGAGAAATCTGATGAACCTACCGACAGCTGTATTAGCGAATAACGATGAAAATGAATCAGACGTCCTCAGCCTTTATGCTAATCCCGTAGACAGTCAAAGTGGCCTCATTGAACATGACGGCTTTCAAAAACTAAATGCCATGCGCGATCTGCTGGTGGAATACAACACAACACTGAAGCACATGCAGGCCATGTATGATGCAGTGATGCGGAACCGGCATGATGAAGCATGGCGCATGTTCTGTGATTCTTGTGACAATTCCATCAAATATACGCTGGCTGTAGAAAATTTGTTCTGTATAGAACGGGCCCGCTGTGCTCTCGATGAAAAGTACTGGCAAAAGCTGCTCGATCTGACCGGCGTAAAACCATTTATGCCCACCGAAAGATACGATGACTGGAACGAAGGATTAAGGGCATGGCGAAAATCATCAGAATCAAATTTTGAGAAGCTTAAGCCTGTACCCTTCAACGAAGAAAGTATCTTTTCTACCGCATTCGCATTGAATGAAGAGAAAAAAGACTACTTCGCCCAGATGGTTCATGGTGTGTTTGAAAAGCTCTCCGCTCTGCATAAGACTAACCGTGCCCAGGGCTTCAGCAACAAACTCATCATAGCCAGCTGCTTACCAAGTAGAGATAACCGCAGATCCTATGACTATCTCAACTATTTTAATGACCTTCGTAAGGTTATTGGACTGATGTATGGACGAAGCGGTGCTGAGGATGTGAATTCGGCTGCGGTCAAAGAGTACATGATGAGTAACCCTGGCGAATGGGTAAGTATTGATAACGATAGTCTTAAAGTGAAGGGGTTTATTAACGGCAATGTGCATATCCTGATTGAGGAGGAAACTTGTGACAATCTCAATCTGGTACTATCCCATTTAATGCCAGGCTGCATTCCTCTCGATCGCCGATACACCACCGGCCATAACTCCGCAAGAACTGTAAAAACCAATGAATATCGGTCGCAGTTGATATCATTCTCTGCTGTTAACTCCTTAATATCATATGCCACTGACCATTTGAACGCGGGCAAACACCTGTCACCGGGGCCGCACACTTTTATCCTGCGGGACAACCAGTCTGTTAGTGAGAAAAAAGAACTGGTGAACATATGGGAGTCATTGGGTGCTGTCAGAAGATATAGAGAAGTATATGACTTTGACTTTAGCCCCGTTGAAGCATTCAAACTTCTGGCATTACATGGTTCTATACCTGACCGCTATACGCACCAGTTCTATGCAACGGTCGGAGAACTCCAGAAACGAGCAATTGATGAATGTATGGTGGCTTCAGGTATGCGTTTGCTGGAACCGAATATCGGTCTTGGTGCGCTACTGAAAGGGTTACCAGAGGGGGTGGATGTTACTGGTTTTGATATACACCCCGCAGCTGTTGCAATTACTGGCCTGCGCTGGAACGTCACCCTTAATGATTTTCTATTGGTCAAGCCTGAAAATACCGGCTTGTTTGAAAGAATTCTGATGAATCCTCCATTTAGTGACTCACGCTGGATTGCACATTTTCAACATGCGATGAGATTCCTGAAACCGGGAGGACGCTTGATAGCAATACTGCCAGGGAGCGCAAAGGAGCATCTTTTAACCCGAGAAGCTGGGCCCGGTTACGACATCAATATTCTGGGTTGCTATGACAACGCCTTTGAAGGAACCGCAGAATCCATAAAACTTTTCTCCGTTGATGCCCATGAATAGTGGGGAAAGGAAGAGCTGGTCGAGTTAATTTCGTCACCCGTAACTGAACAGAAAAAATGAGATAGAGAAAAAGCCGTCAGTTTGTCGATGTTAAATGCTATTCAAATTTTTCAACATGCGACAATTGAGCCAACTACATGAAGAGGAAACACAATGTCAGCATTTCTCATCAATAAATTATCTTTCGAAGATACCAAACAAATAATGTTGTCCTCCATGAAAACAATGGCATCTCTTCATGGTATTTTGGCAATATTCTTGCCGATAATTGCTGGTGGTGGACTCCTGACACTCATCATGAAAAATGTGACAATGGAGGGGCTTGCATTTTTTATCTTACAGCCAGTTGTACTCACCCTCTACCTTACGGCTATCTTATGCCGATATCAAAGCTCAGAGCTAAGATTGAATATCTGGGAAGAACTACGCAACTTTATCGTTGTGTTAGTTTATGCATTATTCCTGACCGTACTAATGATCGTAATATTGTGGTTGGTCAAATTTATGATTGCTTCAGCGGTTGCGGGTGAAACCAACCATGTTGAATATAAACAACCAACATTAACAAGCATTAGTCTGGCTTACTCCAACCTAATAGTGTATTTCAATATGTACGCCCTTGCCACTTTGAGCGTATTTATCGCTACGCCAATGCTCGTTTTATTCATACCAACAGTTACGCGGTGTAAAGGTTCTCTGCTGAAAAGTATACCAGTCATTTGTAAAAGTACTTTTATGAATATTGGGCCGTTGTTCGCATTTTCAGCTATCTCTGGTGTTGTTTTACTTTCGTGGTCATACTTTTCGCTCAGGTATGAATGGTTAATCCCGGCAGCAACTATACCTCTGGCCTACTTATCAATATTGAATTACCAGCTGTCTGAAGCAGCATTGCCTCGTAACCAATAAAAAGGAAACCTGTGATGAGAAAAATAATATTAAATGCGGTTGTTTGTTTATTTGCAATTAATGCATCAAGTTTCGCAATATCAGCGGAAAGCTCTCCATCTCGTGACGAACTGAATGACGTGATGAAAGTTCATGCTTCCGAGATTGCTGCTGTTATCGCATGTAAAGACTACCTCGAAAATGGCGAGGAACGTTTGACTGAAGCGAAATCAAAAGCTGGCCGTGTACTGGGTAAGATGGTAGGCAATCAAGCCAAGGGTAGCGAGTATGCTAGTCGGATTCTGGTAACTGTTAACGAAGCTAAGCCAGATGAGCAACTGAAGGCTGAATTCGACAAGGTCAACCTTGACCACTCAGTCCGCGTTGCAAAATGCGCTCAGCTAGTAGCTGGTAATGCCGCACGTGCGGACGATGCTGATATCAATTATCTGAATTAAGAGGCTAGCAATGGCGAAGATCAGGATCACTCATCGTTATGACATCAATAAAGACATGTTCTATGGCGTAGAAACTAACCAGCCATATGAAAAGGTTGTTCAGAGGTTAGCTTATCTCCAATTGATTCATTCCACGTTGCCTGATTTTCCCTACATGGCTAATTGCCTGGAACAGGCCGATGCAGTAGAACTCTATTGTCGAATCTTTGGTGGTATTCCTTTAAACACAAATCAACATTATACCGCAGAGATTGATTTATATAGGAACTGGGAAATAGATACACGCGAACTCGTTAATGACATTAATTGCCAAAATTCAATTGCCATTTCCGGCTGCGTAGAAAAAATATTTAAATACATTGTTGAAAACTCTGTTCAGATCTATCAGCTCACAAAAGAAGCTTATAAATTAGGGCAGGGCATGACTAATAATGAAAAAGAAGAAATGGCTCTTTTACTGATTTATATGGATTGGCAACTTCAAAGGATGGATCGTGTTTTAATGGGAGAAAAAATTCAAAAGGAATGGGATTGGCACGATTTTGAGGGAAGGTTGATTTCAGACATTTCGTATACACACACCGGACAACCTGACCTATACATCCACAAAGATTAATGTCATTGACGCACAAGCTGAATATATTTCGACCTTGCACAAATAGCAAACAAACACATTAGAAAGAATTAACCATGCATCTATAATGGATTCTGTTAAGCATAAAATATGGGTAGTAATAGATCCGTTATTGAAAATGTAAGACATGCTGGTAGAGTAAAACGAATGATAACCGTTTACCTTCTCTGTTCTGGCGGATGCCAGTTTATGGATGTGCATACTGGAACTATTTGAAATATGTAGGTAGAGGGATCTACTTACTATGTAGTGTGATTAAAAATATTCTGTTTTCTATGTGGTCAAAAAGTTCAGTATGAGTGATATATGATTGATGATTACAAAAGCTTCCTCAAAAACCCCGGGAATTTACCGAAACTAATTAGTTACTCTCCGTCAGGCAGACCTAGCTTAACGAGACGAGTTGAAGATCGCCTTAAATGCGCCCTTATCCTCGGCTACCTCAAGCCCGGTGATAAGTTGGTAACAAAAAACATCGCCGATGCTATGAAAATGAGCGTCACGCCCGTCCGTGAAAGCCTGATACGTCTGTCTGCCAGTAGTGCTCTTGCTTTGACTCCATCACATGCCTTTTTTGTTCCCATCATCACCAGTGAGCAGTTCAACGAGTACATGAGAATGAGGCGATTGATTGAGCCAGAACTGGCAGAAAAGGCCGTACTGAAAATGGATGCCAATGGCTTTGAAGAATGCCTGTCTTTGTGCCAAAAGCTGCGTTCCGCATATGAACGTAGGGATGTTTATCTGGCGCACCAGCTAAACCTCACTCTGCGGCTGAAGCTTTACATATACGCCGGTCTGCCTGAGTTTTTCAAAATTGTAACCCAACTGTGGATTAACCTGTGGCCAACTCTGAGTTACACGTTCGAATCTGACTCGGAGGATAAATGGCCAATATTTTTCTCGTCGCTTGAACTCGCTCTTTCAAACAGGGATGCAGGGGCAGCAGCAGATGCCATTAGAGAGTCACTGGATAAGGGGTTGCGGATCTATCTCAGCTTGTTAACCGAGCAAGGTGAGTAAACCGGCTACTAGTAGCCGGTTCGGATTCAACGTTTGAGGGTTTGCATCATCAGGGAGGGTTTAGGAATTGGTTCTTTCTGCTCAGCAGGCTTATCCGAATCAATGATGGTTGTTGCTCGGATACCTGTGGCCTGGGTTTCCACTGGTGAAGAATTCCGTTCAACGGCAATGCCCAGCGTTTGCGACAGAATGTTGCTCAGCGTTTCGGCATTAAACGATGTCGTGGTTTGTGCGGCCAGCAAATTTATTAACCGAGGGTCGAGCTCATGCAAGGCAGACGCAATTACCAGTGCCTTACGGTAAAATTCCCCCCGGGATCGGCGGGGTAAGCGCTCCATAATATCAAGAGCTTTACCGTCTTCTGGATTATTGCCGGGGCGGAGCCAGACGAGTAAACGTTTATCTTCTTCCATCACATAACCTCGTTTAGACGCTTGCCATTGCTTTGACGAGCGCGAGCTGCGCGTCAGGCGCTTTGATGACATCCAGCTTAGGGAATAGTTCGACAATATGAGAATGGATGAGCTCAGCACCGCCCCCGGCCAGTATGATTTTGTGGACGCTGTTCTGACGACGTATATCAGCTGCAACAGCTTCGGCCAGATTTTTCGACTCAGAATCGATAACGTCAATGATGGCATCAATTTTAGAGTGATCATTGACCGCAGAAGCAATCAACGCTCTATCATGACGGTTTTTAATGATGATATCCGCAATGGCATAACTACTTGGAGACTGGGCATCCTGGAGCGCAGCCATAACAGCTTTTGTCACTCGTGAAACGCCAACATCGCTGTTGCCAAAGATATCAGATATGCCCTCCATTGCCCCCTGAATGATGGCCAGGTCTAGGGTTGTTCCCCCCAGATCGACAACCAGGGTTCGTGTAAGCTGCGTGGTTGTTTTAGGATCAATCAGATATTCAGCCGCAGGTACTGATTCAGGCATTACGTTAACTTTTACAACATGAAAAGTTTCGCCATTATTCAGGGTTATTGGGCCCATAACGTTGGCCTTTTTCTTTTCAATATTAGCTTCGTTCAACTGCGCATCGCTCGTGAAGAACATGGCCACCGGCAGTGTCACTGTAAGTTCAACATCCTGTGGCTCAAGACCGGAAGTCAAAAGGGCATGATGAATTGCTACGCGACTTACAGCGTCGAACTGGAAAGAGGTATGCGTTGTTGTAATTGCAGATGTTGAACCAATGTCGTGAGTAAATTTCCGCCCATCAATGAGATAGTTGTAGATAGTTTTACCACCAAATGCGAGTGGAGTAGCCCAGCCTTCGCGGAAGGCGTTCTGCGAAACATGAGTTTTGATTTCACCATTCTCAATCCAGGCAAGTTTTACGTTCGTTGAGCCGTCATCACAAGCGATGTTCATCATGGTATATACCTCATTAAAATGTTCAAAAGTATCAAAAATCTCTGCCATTTTAGATAGTAAGCCATCCTGAAGCAAGGAATGCGCACCTGTAGCGCACGTTTAATGTCCACAAAATGACTATGAAAAGTGAATTACGAGTGAGTAAAACAGGAACGATTCTATCGGATTGAAATCTGGCGGGGTAAACGAGAAAGAGGGATGTATACGTACATGCAGAGGTCGGTAGCCCTGGAACACCAACGGAAAAAGTAACAAACCACCCGAAAAATGAACCAGTGCCACCAGACTAAATTGTGACAATCGATAGCCAATACTGCAAGAGAACCTAAGAATAAAAGGTATCGCTATATGACAGCTCAGTCGGTAAAATCGAGGAAACCATGTCGGATCACCATTGTAGTTTCTGGTTAGTTCAATAATGAGGTATCCCCAATGACATCCATTCTGCTTACTTCTGATTCTGTTGATGGGTACACTTTTTGTATTTCTACTGATGGTAATGGATGTAAGCTGTCAGTCAGGCCAGAATACCGGCGCAATGGCACACAAACTTATGATGGCTGGTTTCCCAGATACTACTCAAAGCCTCAGTATGCTAAAGCAGCGTTAACAAGGTTCCTTGGAGAATCTGTTAACTGGTCACCACGGACGGGGCTCAGTTAGTCACAGGATACGTAACAGCCTGAGTCCGAGGATACCAACAAGTCAAGAGAACCCCCTGATAAACCCTTAACAATCAACACCTTACCTTGGTGCGCTTAATGTATTGAACATGTTAAATGGCTGCATGAAGTGCAGACATTTAGCCTTCAGCGATGAACTTTCAGACAGTTAATATCGTCTCTGATGCAGCAACATCACTGAAACTCAGATTTTACAGATTGCCCTGATGTTTATTTGTTAAGTATATAGTGCAGCTATTTATAGCATTATCATCATTTTACAGCAATGCAGTTAATGAAGGGATTCCTGATTTCCCACTGAAGCCTGAGCCAGTTCAGGTAGGATACATAAATCTGTGTATCACCCTCCGTCATGTAACTGTTTCGCTGAATCTTTCTGGTCAGGGGATAGAATGCCACCGTACCATAGGGTGTTTCTGAGATAATGATTTTAGTATTCCCGTTATATGCAATTTCATAAACAATATTGTTTTTCTTAAGTTCACCCTCCGTATCCATAACTATTTCATTTCGTATTTTATTCACTTCGTGATAATGCTGGCTCAGTATCTTCATTGCTGAGCGTCGTAATGCTGCTTCCTTTGCATTCTCCATTGTACTGATGAAAGAAACTGTGTCCGGGGAATAGAAACGACGATGTGAAAAATCTTTATCCAACTCATATTCTCCGGGGTTATTTTTCCAGCGGGCATAGCCATTAAGTTTTGGAAGGTCATCGCAGAAATGCTGGAAGTTATGCCATCTTTCGCAAACCGTCACTCCCTTATATCCTTTAAAATATTGTTTCCCTTTAACTGTCATGTAGCACCTTGCCAACATATTATGCCAGAGAATGAACGCTCTTGTTCTCTGATGGCTTCGGGTGTTTTCAATTGTGGAATGCTTTCCATTTCCAATATATCCCACATCATAATAACGGGGCTTCATCAACAGTGTTATTCGTTCATCTTCTGAGGACGGGAACGCGTCACCTGAGACTGCACCTGATTTAATATGCGTACCGTAGGCCTCTTTGATTATGCCGCTGTCTTTAAATTGCACAACATAATATCCGCGTCTTGATTTATCTTCGGAGCGACCAAGAACAGAGCATTCACCATTATGCTTCGTGGTAAATACAGCACCGGGAAATAACGTGTTATGGTTGTAGTTCTGGTGGTATCTCTTGTTTCGAAAAAGCGTCATTTAATATTTCCTGAGTAAAGAATTGGAGGGAGAAAAAGAATCGGGTCGGGTCCTGTTTTTCCCCTTTAACTTCTGTCAGGCCAGCACTCCGGGTGGAGGTCAGGAATTAAATTTAAGAATCCATTCAAAAAAATAAAATTTAAAATAATACAGACAATGCAATGTGACAGGTATCGTGTCGTTCTGTCAGCAGTAATCTGAGGTTGTCACAAAGCAGGCTCAGCACCCTGCCTTATCATGCACTGGTGCGCTCAGAATGCGCTACAGGCACTGTAAATACGGGTCAGGGCAGGGTGTGCAGAGTCTGTCTGATGGCAGGATTCCGGCATATGCACCACTGTTCATTTATACAGTTAAATGAAATTAGTGCAGATTGTGACCGGAGGTTGCACTGGCGTGATTGTGGGCTGTTTCAGGGCTGAAGTATGGCTTTGCACCGACTGCATTCCCCTGATGGCCTGTAGCGCGTTATATGCTTCTGGTTATGCTGATGTGCTGTGCCGGAATCACCCGATAGGGTGGTAAAATAAAAATAAATATAATCAATTTACAGATTCAAATATCCATGCTACCATCGCCAAATCGCCAACCGGGGTTAAACCCTTATTATGATATATTTATTCTTAATCGGTTTTCTGTACTTACTCTGAACCTCTCAATATTATCCCAATATTAAGCCCTCCGCAGGAGAGCCATACGGCTTGAGTTAACAAAGAATCAGAATAAAAAAATAAGAATCTCCACCAAAATGAAGACCCTTACATGTCAGCATCAGAGAAATATCAGCAATCTACTTTATCAAAGTCTATCCTGAAATCATCTTTCATGGCATCGGCATTATTCATTTGCTTTCCATTTCTTAATAACTGAAGCTCTTTGAGTATTTCCTTCTGAATGTCCGCCTGAGTAAACAGAACTGTTTTTAGCTCATAGGATGTAATGCTTTTGATTATCCATGCAGCACAGACAACGGTGATAATGATTTTTGCCGTATCAAAGCTGATGAAAGCATACCCCTGAAGTATCGAATACCATGACGGGTTGTCAGTTCCAATAAAATAGAGCCAAATCAGTATGGTTATTGTAAGATTGATAGCGAGCGTTAATTTTGAAAGATGTTTTGTCAAAAATGAACTGTTCATTTTTTTGTATTCCTTTTTAGTTTTGTTTTCCAGTGTTGCATCCGGCGCGATATGCCTGAGTAACTTCAATATGCTCGGCTCGTTCCATTCCTCGTAAGTTTTCCGTCTGTTTATTAAATTTCTTTATTTTCTTCTCACAGACGGAATTGCGATGCTGTATTGCGTCCCTGGCTCCGGTTATACATGCGCCATAAATAACATCCGGGTTGGCAATTCTGGAAAAATTTGCGTAAGAATCACATGTAGCAGTCACTCTCATCTGCATCTGTGATTGCGTAATCGCCAGTGACTGATTTGCAAATAACAAACCGGCGATTGATATCAATAAGGGAAGGGTGGTTGAATTTTTCATTCAGCACCTCCCTGTAAAATACAATCAATTCCCATTGCATCAGTACCCCAAAGCTTGATATCCGGTTCACCACCTGATGCACCCTGAGTGCTCATATCCAGAGCAAGGATATAGAAACTGTTTTCATCAACATCAAACTCGTAGTTAACAAGTGGAGCGCCACTGGTCTGATACACCGATTGCTGAATATCCTGAATACGTTTTTGTGAGATGAGCTTGCCGTGATGCAGTAACTTTATGACGCCAGCGTCTTTCATGTAGCTCATGAATCCACTACTGGCACTACCGGTAACGTGTCGCTCAATGCTCCAGCCATCATGACAAACAATATTGTCTGCCATTGCAGTAACCGGAATGGTCATACTGGCGGCAAAGGTAAGGATTGGTATCAATCGTTTCATTCGAATCAGGTCCTAAGAAAATTATCAGGACGCCCGGTAATCTCAGTGAAGGCCGCAAGACATTTCAATCGTTATGCGCAACAGAGAGTACGGGCAACACAGCCAGCACAAGGATGACCATAAAACATCAGATTCAGCCTTTATCTACGTTTGTCAAAGCAAGTTTAAAATGTCACCTCTTTGTGCAAGATAGAAAGGGCACTTTCAGCCTATGTAATCATATTAATGTGACTGCTGCGTTATCCCACTCAACCAATTAATAAAGCAAAAGTTAAATATGAAAGACTGGAATAAAAATATAACGAAAACATCTTAATATGGAAATATCTGTGTCAACGGGATCTTTAGTTATTGAATATCTGGTTCTAAATAGGTTCTACATTCAACGGGAAGGGAAACCAAATATCTATATGTTTTTTATAAATACCATTACGTGGCAAACAACAATCTGCATATTTTTTTAAAGAATCTCCACATGGACAAATATTTTCTGGCGATAATACTCCATCATGTTCTTTCGCCTTAAATCTCCAGGTCGTAATATTGAAAATTTGATGTGGGGATTGTATGTATTTGACAACACTAATTAAAGTTGAATAGTTATAATGATCACCATCATTGGAGAAAAAAACACTACATTTGTTAACGGGATTACTAACTATGTCATAAGTAATTAATTCAAAATCGATCACTTCATCAAAGCAAAGAACTCCATTATAAAGTTTATTTTTAACATGACCACAATCATTAATAAAACTACGGGTTGTATTACATACTGAACATTTCACTTCTTTTATTATTTCACGAGAACTACCGAAGATTTTATATGGGAATAACGCCTGCCAATTACATACCATTCTCGCTAAGAAGTTAACACCATAGAAATTAACCTCAGGCAGAAACTCATTATTTTCTTTAATATGTATTAAATCTATTTCTATCCTTTCAAGTTCTACCCATGCTTCATAAAAATCACCTCTTGTAAGTAAATTAATGACTTGAATATATTTTAAATGGGCTAGTAAAATTGTTTTGTATAAAAACAATCTGTTTGATTCATTATTCAAGCTCAAGGATTGAGCTTTTTTTAACTCAGCATTAAGATAATCAAGAATAGCACTATCTTCTTGAGTAATACACATCCAACGCTTTAACTTTTCGTGAATATTCATAATATCTATATAGATTTTTATTTGATTTTGTTAATTACTTTTAAAACATCGTCTACTTTTCCAGAAACAGTGTATTTCACATGTTTTCCTGATTTATTTTTTTTAATTATAGAGACTTTAACGTCTATATCTCTAGTTCCAAAGTTATCAATTTTTTTCTGAATATAATTTGAAACAAGATTTACTAAAAAAGGTATCATTACTGATGTGGCAAAGAAAGTGCCTAACGCTAACGTTATACTGTTTAATTGCAGGTACGAAACACCATTAGAATCTCCGTACACTTTAACATT
Source organism: Citrobacter sp. RHBSTW-00881 (assembly GCF_013728515.1). Classification (NCBI taxonomy): domain Bacteria; kingdom Pseudomonadati; phylum Pseudomonadota; class Gammaproteobacteria; order Enterobacterales; family Enterobacteriaceae; genus Citrobacter; species Citrobacter sp. RHBSTW-00881. The sequence goes on along the minus strand of NZ_CP056270.1, from coordinate 104,796 downwards.
AGAATGTGATTGCTTGGTGAACTGGAAAAAATCCAGTGCATTACCTCCAGTAATTTTTGAACTATCAAAAACGATCGCAATCTCATCATCTTGAGGTTCATATGAAGAAATGATTTTTACCTCTTCATCTTCATCACTCATTTCACTCAAAGTAATGGGGTTCATTCTCAACTCCTTGTTTTATATTTTTACATTCAAATTTTACTATACGACTGGTTAATTGCTCCTGTCCAACACACACCAGAGTTCATATGCTTAGCATACAAGGGACCAATGCCAGTAGCGACAGGCTAGTGTGTCAAAAAACCACATGAAGATCAATCTCCTGCGGAAAATTTGGCCGCAATTAGTTTCATTGTCCTTTCCATGCCTTGATAAACTGTCGCATCTGTAATGTTTAACCTTGCGAGTTCCTTAAGTATTCTAGCTTTGTTTCTGATCACTATTTTTTCTACTTTAAACTCTTGCATAGCATCATCAGGGTTTGAAACTAAATCGGGATAAACAGCATTATTCCCAAATAATAAGAATGCACCTGACTGTGATGACATCCTTTCATTATTATTTCTTCCTTTAACGAAAATTAACCTTTCCAAATCTGATGGTATAATTACATCTTTAAAATAAGGTTTTTCATCTTTAATGTAATGTATGAGTTTTTGACAAGCTTCAGTTTTATTGAAAGCCTCCTTGTCCATTTTACAATCCAGCTGATCTTTCAGTGTTTGACTTAGCATTGATATATTTGATATGCAACTTACTGTATCAGAGTCAAAGAATTTTATACGATCCCTTTTTGTTTTGAAAATAATAACATGTCCATCAACCTCATTTGTATTTTCATTATTACTAATGTCGCAACAAGCGAAATACAGAGCGATTAGTGGATTTGATGTTATATCCAACAAACGAGTTGGTAGTCCGTAGTGTTGCATCCTTACTAACTTGTCTAGCATTGTTTTATCATCAACAAACTCAGTTGGCCTTGCTGTTAGGGCTTCACGGACTAAATTTGATTCACTGTGCAAATGCTTGAAGTTACCTTTTTTGTTTTTCCTGAAAACTGATGGAGCCAACTCGTAAGATACATCAGAATGTCCACGATAAAATATTTCTGCATCTTCTTCATGATCTTGTTCTAAAACACGCGCCATGAAACTTTGAACATTATCTATTATTGGGTAGTTATCAACTTCATCAGGAAGTGCTTCAGTAGGAGGAAGTGGTGTACTTCTTGTCGTTATATTTAGAAGTGCTAATGTTTGATTTAAATCACGTGCTTTTATTCCCCAGTGAGTCCGTTTCAGCCCATATGCACCTAATTCTAAAGCTGTTTGATATAACTCTTTGTTTATCACTACGACATCATCTTGTGAGTGAGTGATTCTGAAATCAAACTCAACATTTTTGTTAACTGTTCGTAGATTTGAAATTACACCAAGTCGCAAAGTAATGTATTCAACATTGTCTCGGGAATAAAGTTCTGACATAAAAAGCGTAGGTAATTTCTCAATATAAGATAATGCTTTATCATTCAAAGGCGTTAACTTCAACCGGATGTCATCAGAGGTGCCTTCTAACATACGTGATATAGGAAAATCACAACTCCCACTAACCCGTTCATACATGGGCCAATGTTCAAAATAGTCAGGTTCTCCGCCCATAATTAGATTAAACATTAAAACTAAATCCTTATATTTTACTTAATGAATTATTTACAATCCAATCAATTGCGCCAGAGGTGCGAATCCAAGGCTTTATATTATGATTCACATAATAAATGGCTTCATCCATTCCACCTAACGTGATATATCCACTGTTAGACTTGATCTGTAATCTGCACTTCGATAACAAGCCGGGGATGTGTCTATTAGAATCAATCGCAGCTTTAGCGATATCATCGGCATCCGGGGATGACTGTCGGTAGGCGAGTAGGGCGCGTGTATACTGAAAAAACGAACGCATATCCCCAGGATAATCGTCCAGTAGCAAGGCCAGATCATCCACCATTTCAAGCTCAAGGTAATAGTTCGCTAATAAATGACGAATCCCCTGGTTATCGTTCGGGTTGAGCTTCAGCATTTCGCGGCTATGAGCCATAGCCGGATAAAAATTACCAGACTCCCATAAGGCCTCAGCCAAAGCTGCTTTTGCTCTCATATATGGACGTGTTTCGACAAATCCCCAGAAACGTCCTGCGAACTCCTGAAAATCCTCGCCAAGTGCAATGCTGGCTGCGTACAAAGCAGTCTCCAGCTTCCCGATTTTTGACTCAGGAGGTTCTTGAGATATCTCGCAGTAGAATGAGTATGCGTCAGCACAGAGCGGGGATTTCTTGATAGCTTTTCTGATGAGTTTCAGCACAACTTCCAGGTCATCATTTTCCCAGGCATCGAACATGAACTCCTGAGCCGCAACCAGATCTAGATGTAATTGCTCAGAGCTGACAGCAGTTTTATACAAATCAACGCGCTTTGTAGTCGGGAATTTAATCATCTCAAGTATCCTTTTGGGGACTCACTGTTCCGGTACTTTGCAGCACTGATGGTCGATTCTATCGCTTTGAACTTGCCACAAACAAGCTCGGGTCTGCCAGAACGGGATTGATAGCCCGGAGCTGTTCCTGGATGCGCACCTGAGCCTTACGGCTGGGCGATTTTTTGCTTCGTTCCCGTTTGCCTTCGCTTTCCCGCTCATCCTGTTTTACCTGAGCCAGTCGGAGTACAGTCCCGAGACGTTTGTTATCAACAATCTGCCCCTGGTCGACACAGGCCAGCTTATCAAATGCCTGGCACTTAAGGCTCCGGTGCCCATAGAGGAAGGCGAGGGTGCCATCGGGATAATCCAGTACTTTAATTTTTTCACCGGCAAGACGGCTATTTTCTTCTGTGGTGTCCATGAGATAAAGGATCTTATCGTACTGGAAGGTCAGTGATTTCGACACGGTACGAACATCATGCCAGGCAAAGATGTCTCTTAATTCATCGGGGCTTTCCTGCACCGGACGATGCAAATCTTTGGGGAACTTAGCCGGTCGTGAAAACCGGCTGTTAAAGTCAGCGATGAAAGTGGCAAGCCAGGCATTTGCGGCCTCAATGCCGGTTATACCTTCCAGACGCATTTCTTTGATCAGCCGATCCTGAAGTGTCTGATTCGCACGTTCCACGCGGCCTTTAGCTTCAGAGCTGTTGGCACAAATAAGCTCGATTGCCAGGTCATAAAGCACACGTCCGAACTGGGTAACGGTGGTATTGCGTTTCTCCGGACCACTGACGCGAAATATTGCGTGTTTGTCACTGTACAGCGATACCGGCTTCCCATGCTGCTCGATGTATTCCCGGGTTGCCAGCATGTAGTCAAAGGCTGTTTCTGACTCGCTGAACCGCAAATGCATCAGACGCCCGGTGGCATCATCGATAAAGACCAGCAGGCAGCATTTTGGCGCACGGCCTTCAAACCAGTCATGGTGGGAGCCGTCGATCTGGATAAGTTCACCCAGACAATCACGCCGATGTCGGGGTTGATAAACCCGTGACTTACGGCGAGCATGCGGGACCCAGAGTCCGTCAGACGTCATCCAGTTGCGGACGGTCTCGATTGAAAGCCGGATATTATGGCGCTCTCTGAGTTTTTCTGCGGCCAGTGTGGGCCCAAAGTCACTGTAGTTTTCACGTATCAGCGTGAGTACTCGTAGTTTGAGAGATTCGGTCAACCGGCGGTTGCTGGGCTGGCCGCGTTTGCGGCTGACAAGTCCTTCAGCACCAGAAACTCGGTAACGATTGATAAGTCGTTGCGCCTGACGTTCTGAAATGCCAAGCTGTGATGCTGCATCACGACGGCGTAGACGCTTTTCACAAACTGCCTGTATCACCGGTAGGCGGTGGATCTCTTTATCTGACATGGTCACCAACATGCGTTGAGCCCCTTAGAATTGCATTCAGTTTAGCTTACTCTAAGGTGACGTTTCTATCTGGATAAAAAGTGACATTACTAAATGGTTCTAACAATCTATGTCAAGGCTCAATTGAAATGTCCGTTATCCAGCTCAATTAAAATGACCACTTTGATCTCTCATTCTCTTTACTGATAGACTTTCCTCCGACTGAAACAACAGGATGATTGAGCCCATGCTTCGATACGAGTTAACGCCGAACAATGCAGGTTTTATACTGTGGGGAGATTCAGAAGCCCTGAATGAATTACATGAACTCATTCATTACATCGTGGATGAAAGCCCACTGATTAAAGTTAAAGACGGATTTATGTTATCCCTTGCCTATGATATTCGTAAAGCACGGGAAGGTAATCGTCGTGTTGAGCAACATCAGTATGATCAACATGATACATATAAGCTTTATGGTGTTGAGCTTTTATGGCCTCTGGTCCTGGTACAGTCCTCAATACTCAGAAACTCAATGGGTTATATTCAGACAGACAAAAACCAGCTGTCTGTCATGTATGCCTTTGAATACCTGATAGAATCAGCATTAACAGAGTCTGAGAGAACAACGTCGAATGATATTATGCTAACAGTAAAATATGCATCAGACTCTGATTTTAATTTCATTGAGGATAATATTGACAGCAGGTGCTGCTATTTTATCAGCCTATCTCCGGAGCAAAGAAAAAAGCAGTTAATCAGTATTGTTCGTTCTTTTCATTCATTATGGGGTAAGTATGCCCGTGAAAAGCAGGACATAAAGATGCTGAACGAAATGAATAATACATCATGGGTCTGGCCGGACAATATCAACTGGTGAGCAACCACTGTCCGGCCAGTGAGTACCATCAGCGGGCTCTTTTACCAAAAATGTCCTCTGAACGTGACTGAAGCTGTTTGAGTGCTTCGAGCATGTCATCATTATCCAGTGAGCGCTGGGATTTCTTCCCTTCCTGCTTTGGCCGTCGTCGGGAAGGGCCATCTCCAGCGGGAATTGACTGAGAGCGCGTGTTATCCCGCTTGCTCTGCACCAGACTGATAAACTCCAGGGTTCGGCCAAGACGCTTGTTATCGACAATCGCGCCCTGGTCGATTTCTGACAGTCGGTCGTAGGTAGAGTAGGGAAGTAGCGTACCGTTCAGGCGCAGCTCTTTTCTGCCATCAGGATAGTGATACACATCGATATATTTACCTATTGCACGGCGACTCAGTTCGCTGTCTTCAATCAGGTACAACATTTTATCATATTGTATCGTCAACGATTTTGAGACTTTACGTTTTTCACGAACAGTGAAAATAAGCCCCAGGTCCTCATCATGTTCTACAGCACGGTGTACGTCAAAATCATGTCGCGGTACTTTGCCAAAACGGCGGTTATAGTCAGCCATATAGGCCTCAGCGAAGTCATTTGCAGCCTCCATTGAACAAATGCCCTGTAACCGCAGCTCTTTGACCAGACGATCCTGTAAAGTGAGGTGAGCTCGTTCTACACGCCCTTTGGCGGGACTGGTTTCTGCACAGATAGTCTGGATGTTCAGTTCATGCATGGCTCGCCCAAACTGAGTATGCCCGTCTCCGCCTGTGGCGTGTTTATTGTTAACACGAAAAACACCGGCTTTATCGCTGTACAGTGCCAGCGGTTTACCATGCTTATCGATATAGCGCCGCGTGGCTTCGAAGTAAGAAAACGTGGACTCCGATTTAACAAACAACAGTTCCATCAGTTTGCTGGTTGCATCATCAACATAGACCAGCGCGGTGCAGGCCGGGCCACGGCCTTCAAACCAGTCGTGATCACAGCCATCTATTTGTATCAGCTCACCAGTACACGGACGCCGGTACCGTGGTTGAGGGATCCTTGCGGCACGTTGTTTACGGGGAACCCATAAGCCAGCCCGCACCATGATGCGCCGGACAGTTTCTTTGCCAAGAAACAGTCCGTGGAGTTCTTCGAGCTTTTCACGCGCCAGAGTCGGACCGAAATCAGCATAACGCGTCTTGATCAGTTCCAGAGCCTGATCTGCGAGCCCGGGTGGCAACTGGCGGTTACCACGCATGCCACATCGTCTGCTGGCCATACCAAGCGGTCCGCCTTCACGGTAACGGGCAAGAAGTCTGCGGCATTGCCTGTCGCTGATACCGAGGTGCTCGGCCGCACGGCGCGTTGTGATGCGACGTTCAATGACGTCCTGTATAATCTTGATCCGGTTGATCTCTTTCAAAGTAAACACTCCTGAGCTTTCTGCGCTCATGATATGCCTCCCGGTAGTTTAAACGGACCAGTGAAGCTTACCATAGCGCGGACATCTGAATTGAGCCACAGGCGGACATTACTATTGAGCCATTACAATCTATGTCAAGGCTCAATTGAAATGTCCGTTATCCAGCTCAATTAAAATGACCACTTTGATCTCTCATTCTCTTTACTGATAGACTTTCCTCCGACTGAAACAACAGGATGATTGAGCCCATGCTTCGATACGAGTTAACGCCGAACAATGCAGGTTTTATACTGTGGGGAGATTCAGAAGCCCTGAATGAATTACATGAACTCATTCATTACATCGTGGATGAAAGCCCACTGATTAAAGTTAAAGACGGATTTATGTTATCCCTTGCCTATGATATTCGTAAAGCACGGGAAGGTAATCGTCGTGTTGAGCAACATCAGTATGATCAACATGATACATATAAGCTTTATGGTGTTGAGCTTTTATGGCCTCTGGTCCTGGTACAGTCCTCAATACTCAGAAACTCAATGGGTTATATTCAGACAGACAAAAACCAGCTGTCTGTCATGTATGCCTTTGAATACCTGATAGAATCAGCATTAACAGAGTCTGAGAGAACAACGTCGAATGATATTATGCTAACAGTAAAATATGCATCAGACTCTGATTTTAATTTCATTGAGGATAATATTGACAGCAGGTGCTGCTATTTTATCAGCCTATCTCCGGAGCAAAGAAAAAAGCAGTTAATCAGTATTGTTCGTTCTTTTCATTCATTATGGGGTAAGTATGCCCGTGAAAAGCAGGACATAAAGATGCTGAACGAAATGAATAATACATCATGGGTCTGGCCGGACAATATCAACTGGTGAGCAACCACTGTCCGGCCAGTGAGTACCATCAGCGGGCTCTTTTACCAAAAATGTCCTCTGAACGTGACTGAAGCTGTTTGAGTGCTTCGAGCATGTCATCATTATCCAGTGAGCGCTGGGATTTCTTCCCTTCCTGCTTTGGCCGTCGTCGGGAAGGGCCATCTCCAGCGGGAATTGACTGAGAGCGCGTGTTATCCCGCTTGCTCTGCACCAGACTGATAAACTCCAGGGTTCGGCCAAGACGCTTGTTATCGACAATCGCGCCCTGGTCGATTTCTGACAGTCGGTCGTAGGTAGAGTAGGGAAGTAGCGTACCGTTCAGGCGCAGCTCTTTTCTGCCATCAGGATAGTGATACACATCGATATATTTACCTATTGCACGGCGACTCAGTTCGCTGTCTTCAATCAGGTACAACATTTTATCATATTGTATCGTCAACGATTTTGAGACTTTACGTTTTTCACGAACAGTGAAAATAAGCCCCAGGTCCTCATCATGTTCTACAGCACGGTGTACGTCAAAATCATGTCGCGGTACTTTGCCAAAACGGCGGTTATAGTCAGCCATATAGGCCTCAGCGAAGTCATTTGCAGCCTCCATTGAACAAATGCCCTGTAACCGCAGCTCTTTGACCAGACGATCCTGTAAAGTGAGGTGAGCTCGTTCTACACGCCCTTTGGCGGGACTGGTTTCTGCACAGATAGTCTGGATGTTCAGTTCATGCATGGCTCGCCCAAACTGAGTATGCCCGTCTCCGCCTGTGGCGTGTTTATTGTTAACACGAAAAACACCGGCTTTATCGCTGTACAGTGCCAGCGGTTTACCATGCTTATCGATATAGCGCCGCGTGGCTTCGAAGTAAGAAAACGTGGACTCCGATTTAACAAACAACAGTTCCATCAGTTTGCTGGTTGCATCATCAACATAGACCAGCGCGGTGCAGGCCGGGCCACGGCCTTCAAACCAGTCGTGATCACAGCCATCTATTTGTATCAGCTCACCAGTACACGGACGCCGGTACCGTGGTTGAGGGATCCTTGCGGCACGTTGTTTACGGGGAACCCATAAGCCAGCCCGCACCATGATGCGCCGGACAGTTTCTTTGCCAAGAAACAGTCCGTGGAGTTCTTCGAGCTTTTCACGCGCCAGAGTCGGACCGAAATCAGCATAACGCGTCTTGATCAGTTCCAGAGCCTGATCTGCGAGCCCGGGTGGCAACTGGCGGTTACCACGCATGCCACATCGTCTGCTGGCCATACCAAGCGGTCCGCCTTCACGGTAACGGGCAAGAAGTCTGCGGCATTGCCTGTCGCTGATACCGAGGTGCTCGGCCGCACGGCGCGTTGTGATGCGACGTTCAATGACGTCCTGTATAATCTTGATCCGGTTGATCTCTTTCAAAGTAAACACTCCTGAGCTTTCTGCGCTCATGATATGCCTCCCGGTAGTTTAAACGGACCAGTGAAGCTTACCATAGCGCGGACATCTGAATTGAGCCACAGGCGGACATTACTATTGAGCCATTACAATCTATGTCAAGGCTCAATTGAAATGTCCGTTATCCAGCTCAATTAAAATGACCACTTTGATCTCTCATTCTCTTTACTGATAGACTTTCCTCCGACTGAAACAACAGGATGATTGAGCCCATGCTTCGATACGAGTTAACGCCGAACAATGCAGGTTTTATACTGTGGGGAGATTCAGAAGCCCTGAATGAATTACATGAACTCATTCATTACATCGTGGATGAAAGCCCACTGATTAAAGTTAAAGACGGATTTATGTTATCCCTTGCCTATGATATTCGTAAAGCACGGGAAGGTAATCGTCGTGTTGAGCAACATCAGTATGATCAACATGATACATATAAGCTTTATGGTGTTGAGCTTTTATGGCCTCTGGTCCTGGTACAGTCCTCAATACTCAGAAACTCAATGGGTTATATTCAGACAGACAAAAACCAGCTGTCTGTCATGTATGCCTTTGAATACCTGATAGAATCAGCATTAACAGAGTCTGAGAGAACAACGTCGAATGATATTATGCTAACAGTAAAATATGCATCAGACTCTGATTTTAATTTCATTGAGGATAATATTGACAGCAGGTGCTGCTATTTTATCAGCCTATCTCCGGAGCAAAGAAAAAAGCAGTTAATCAGTATTGTTCGTTCTTTTCATTCATTATGGGGTAAGTATGCCCGTGAAAAGCAGGACATAAAGATGCTGAACGAAATGAATAATACATCATGGGTCTGGCCGGACAATATCAACTGGTGAGCAACCACTGTCCGGCCAGTGAGTACCATCAGCGGGCTCTTTTACCAAAAATGTCCTCTGAACGTGACTGAAGCTGTTTGAGTGCTTCGAGCATGTCATCATTATCCAGTGAGCGCTGGGATTTCTTCCCTTCCTGCTTTGGCCGTCGTCGGGAAGGGCCATCTCCAGCGGGAATTGACTGAGAGCGCGTGTTATCCCGCTTGCTCTGCACCAGACTGATAAACTCCAGGGTTCGGCCAAGACGCTTGTTATCGACAATCGCGCCCTGGTCGATTTCTGACAGTCGGTCGTAGGTAGAGTAGGGAAGTAGCGTACCGTTCAGGCGCAGCTCTTTTCTGCCATCAGGATAGTGATACACATCGATATATTTACCTATTGCACGGCGACTCAGTTCGCTGTCTTCAATCAGGTACAACATTTTATCATATTGTATCGTCAACGATTTTGAGACTTTACGTTTTTCACGAACAGTGAAAATAAGCCCCAGGTCCTCATCATGTTCTACAGCACGGTGTACGTCAAAATCATGTCGCGGTACTTTGCCAAAACGGCGGTTATAGTCAGCCATATAGGCCTCAGCGAAGTCATTTGCAGCCTCCATTGAACAAATGCCCTGTAACCGCAGCTCTTTGACCAGACGATCCTGTAAAGTGAGGTGAGCTCGTTCTACACGCCCTTTGGCGGGACTGGTTTCTGCACAGATAGTCTGGATGTTCAGTTCATGCATGGCTCGCCCAAACTGAGTATGCCCGTCTCCGCCTGTGGCGTGTTTATTGTTAACACGAAAAACACCGGCTTTATCGCTGTACAGTGCCAGCGGTTTACCATGCTTATCGATATAGCGCCGCGTGGCTTCGAAGTAAGAAAACGTGGACTCCGATTTAACAAACAACAGTTCCATCAGTTTGCTGGTTGCATCATCAACATAGACCAGCGCGGTGCAGGCCGGGCCACGGCCTTCAAACCAGTCGTGATCACAGCCATCTATTTGTATCAGCTCACCAGTACACGGACGCCGGTACCGTGGTTGAGGGATCCTTGCGGCACGTTGTTTACGGGGAACCCATAAGCCAGCCCGCACCATGATGCGCCGGACAGTTTCTTTGCCAAGAAACAGTCCGTGGAGTTCTTCGAGCTTTTCACGCGCCAGAGTCGGACCGAAATCAGCATAACGCGTCTTGATCAGTTCCAGAGCCTGATCTGCGAGCCCGGGTGGCAACTGGCGGTTACCACGCATGCCACATCGTCTGCTGGCCATACCAAGCGGTCCGCCTTCACGGTAACGGGCAAGAAGTCTGCGGCATTGCCTGTCGCTGATACCGAGGTGCTCGGCCGCACGGCGCGTTGTGATGCGACGTTCAATGACGTCCTGTATAATCTTGATCCGGTTGATCTCTTTCAAAGTAAACACTCCTGAGCTTTCTGCGCTCATGATATGCCTCCCGGTAGTTTAAACGGACCAGTGAAGCTTACCATAGCGCGGACATCTGAATTGAGCCACAGGCGGACATTACTATTGAGCCATTACAATCTAAGTGCGCATAATGAACCTTATGTTGAATTATGGTTAAGTAGTCGATTTTATGGTTGGAAGTGCCTGTTTGCAGTAAAATGCAGTTCATTACCTTTAACCACTGGAACTAGACATGGCTAATGAAGATCTCCCCTCTGGGTGCAAACGCTGTAAAGGATGCAATCAGGTTAAACCCTTCGAAGAATTCGGTAAGGAACTTAAGGGTAAGTTTGGCCTTAAAAGTAAATGCAAGTTGTGCATTAGCGATAAAAACAGAAATTATGCTGCCGGTTCCGGTGCAGGTGTAAAACTCCAAAACAATAAAAAATACCAGACCGAGCATAAGAGTGAACTGGCAGAAAAGATGAGAGTAAGACGGGCAAAGAAAAAATTTGGAGATAACTATGAAGCATATCTAGCATCTTTAGAAAGGATTAAAAACCTCTGATAATTACATAACAACCTTAGTCAATAAGACACAAAGATTATGTATTGTTGCTTTTATTTCAAAGCATCAACTTTATTGAAAAGTTACGCTATACACTGTGCAATTTATTATGCTGATTTAATTTGGTGATTATATGAGTTGTCATGACAGAGACATCAATAAGATCCTTCAATCATTCACTCACTTAATGGTTGAAGCAAAAAAAAGCATCTTTCATTCAAAATCAATGAAGGTTCAAGGTCTTCAGTTAGTAGATGAGTTATACATCCGTGCCCGGACGGGAAAAATGTCATACCTCGGTTCGTCGGTACTGGTAGTCGCAACCATTTCAGTGAAGACCCAGGCAAAGGATTTTTCAGACAGTTACTCTCGAAATTAAAAGAAGCAGCTGAGACAAATAACTACATCTTAAAGGTTGAGAATGTCATCAGCACCGAACTTAGGGAGTTTCTTATCAGAGAGGGTTTTTCATTTCCTGGTGAACGGTGGATGTGCGGTTCCGGCTACTGGGCTCCATCATCACTTAGGCTTAATGACCAATTAAGCACCCTCCCCGTCTAATATGAGGCCGTAAATGTTCATAACCCCTGAAGTTGCTTATGTCTGCGAGCTGTTACATAAATATGATGTACTTCCACTCGAATGTGATGGTCATACTATGGTTGTAAGTTGCCTGCTAGATAGATTCTGTATACCGCACCAGCGCATCGTTGGAGAAGTAACGTTGGCTGGAACTGGCCAGATAATTCGACCTCATCTGTGGATAGAGTATGACGAATACATAATAGATTACCGCCTCCGCATGTGGGCAAGGAAAACCGAAGATAATGTTAGTCTAGTGCCTCATGGCATCTTTATCGAAGATAAAAGTCAGGCAATTTACACTGCTCAAAGAATTGCAAATAAAGCCATGATATCAGACTCGATAATTGATTTTATGACAGATGGGTTATGGACTAAGATTCTCCTAGAAATCCCTGGTAAAAAAAGAATTACATAAAGCAGGAGGATTAAGTTTGTTCATAAAGTTTTTCTTCACTGACACTCAAAGCAAAGATGTCTTTTTCCAAGCACCAATCTTAGAAAATATTTGCTTTTCTACTGACTCAAGTTGGTTCATTAAAAGATGATAGTTGAATCGCCACGGATAATCTAGACACTTCCGAGCCGTTGATAATACTGGTTTTCATATTCTGTCGGTGAAATCTGATCGCTAGAACCATGCCGACGCTTACTGTTATAAAACATTTCGATGTAATCAAAAATATCGCTGCGGGCTTCTTCCCGCGTTCCGTAGATCTTTTTCTTTATCCGTTCGCGTTTCAACAATTGGAAAAAGCTTTCTGCAACCGCATTATCATGGCAGTTACCGCGACGGCTCATGCTGCCCTCCAGGCCGTGTGATTTCAGGAACGACTGCCACTCATGGCTTGTGTACTGACTGCCCTGATCCGAATGAACCAGCACCTGTTTTTGGGGATTACGCCGCCATACAGCCATCAGCAGTGCGTTCAGGACAATGTCCTTTGCCATCCGGGATTGCATGGACCAGCCGATAATTTTGCGTGAGAACAGATCAACAACCACGGCAAGATACAGCCAGCCTTCGTGGGTTCTGAGTAGAGTAAGAGGCAGGGCGTAGTCGGACTATTTCCCTGCCTCTCCTCCCCGAACCGGACGTGCACCTTTCAGCGCATCCGGCTCTCCATTTAAATGCTGGCGAACGCCATTGCCACTTCTGTAAAGCGCGATGTATACGTGTTTCTGGTCTCCGTCCTCAGATAGGGATTACCTTCGGGTAGCCGCCAGCGGAACAGCTTCTTGCCTTGCCCCACCAACCGGTACAGTATTTCGCCGCTGAGCTTGCCGTGATTGGTTTTACCAAATAAAACCCACGTTTTGCTCTGACCCGGTTTCGGTGATTTACACCACCACCTCATCAGGGAAGCGATACCTGTACGGTATTTGCGGGCCAGCCAGTGAGCCAGCTTCCAGAACACGACACGGTCGATATAACTGAAGACTTTGGCCTTAAAATCAACGAACTGATAGAACATGGCCCAGCCTTTCAGTTTTCGGTTGAGTTGTTCAGCCATATCGACTTTGCTTTCACTGTAGTTGCCTGATAACAGTGCTGTCAGCGATGCGGCGAAGTTTCTGGCTTTCTCCTGCGGGATCGTTGAGACCACTCGCATCTCGCCATAACGACTGCGTTTGCGAATGATCCTGTGCCCCAGAAAGATAAAGCCGTCATTAACATGGGTGATTTTAGTCTTATCCATGTTCAGCCTGAGTTTCAGACTGCCTTCGAGCACACCCCGACACTCCTCCCTGATGGCTTCCGCCTGTGCTTTGGTGCCTTTGACGATGAGGACAAAATCATCGGCATAGCGGCAGTACGCCACCGCGGGTTTCCACTGCCAGTTTTCTCTGACCGCCGTACTTCGGCCCCGTTGGATACTGTTATTCCAGTACCACCGATCTTTTCTGGCTTTCCCGCTCAGGTAGCGCTCATGCAGGTATTGATCGAACTCATTCAGCATGATGTTCGATAATAGCGGCGATATAACACCGCCCTGTGGTACACCTTCACTGGCCGCCCGAAAGAGACCGACATCGATATGTCCCGCCTTGATGGTTTTCCACAGCAGAGTCATGAAACGTGCGTCACTGATCCTGCGGCGTACAGCCTTCATCAGCAGTCGATGATGTACGGTGTCGAAGTAACTGGACAGGTCGCCTTCAATCACCCAGCGTCCCCGGGTTTCACCACAGTCTGTGAGCTGTAATTTCACCGTGCGGATCGCGTGGTGGACACTGCGCTCAGGCCGGAAGCCATATGAGAGCGTATGAAAATCACTCTCCCATATCGGCTCCATCGCCATCAGCATGGCCCGCTGAACAATACGATCCCGCAACGCGGGGATACCCAGTGGTCGCAGTTTGCCGTTGCTTTTAGGGATGTAAACCCGTCTGGCGGGCAAGGGCTGGTAGTGGCCTGAGAGTAATTCATCCCTGAGGATTTGCAGCTCAACAGCCAGTCTGGCCTGTAGCATTGTTTTGTTCACGCCATCAACGCCGGGGGTATGGGCCCCCTTTGATGAAAGCGTGATCCGCGCCGCTTCAGCCAGCCATTCTGGTTGTGTTATCAGACGCAGCAGCCGTTGAATCCGTAGGGACGGATCGGTGGCTGCCCATGTGGCAAGCTTGCGTTGCATTTCGCTGATTATCAAAGGTCTTCACCTCGTTAGGTCAGTTAATTCACGTCGCAAACACATTCAAACTGCTTCCCTTCGCCATGTAATGGGCTTTCCCCATCGCGGACTACTACGGAAGCTCCGCCAGCCAGCGCGTCATCGGAGCCATGCCCCCTTAACATCCGTCGCTGACCTTCCCCGGTTTACCTGCCTGGACTCAGGCATACTGAGGAGGCTGCCCGTCGCACTCTTTATCCTTGCTTGCCGCAAGTTGGCAGAAGTCAGCAACGCAAGCGTGATAGACGCTGCTGCCCCGGTGTTTCGCATACATGTCAAAACACCTTCGACCGGCAGTGCTTACGTATCACTGCCAGTTCCTCCTGCACGGCCTGTCAGATCACGTAGGCCGTGGTGACGTTTTCAACCCACAGAGGCGGATTAACGGGTTCATGTTCTTCAGCCTTTCAGTACTTAACCTTGAGGATCATCTCGGCTTAGTGATCTCGCCTCAATCCCCGTTGTCAGCGGGTTACATCACCCTGCGGGCATGCCGCAGGTCACTGCCGCTCAGGTTCTCCACCGTCACACCCGGTGGGATTGTTGGGTTTCTCATCGTGAGTTACCGGTTCAATATTCCAGACAGACTCGCGGTTCATTTAAGCATCCATGCCCGCCCTGAACTCCGGGCACACTGTAGGTTATATCCGTTACCCAACGCTCATTCGGAGCATCCGGATTGAACTGTCGCTGGAGCCTGTTGGGCGACACGATACTGGCCTCGCCTTTACGTGCCCGCGGGCTCCGGTATCCGACCTGAGCCTTTATCCCGACACGTTTCATCAGTCGCCAGACTCTGTTCACTCCGCACTGTTGCCCGCTGTCCCGCAGATCCAGATGGATTTTACGATAACCATAGACGCATCCCGATTCCAGCCAGAACTGTTTAATCTGTCCTGTCAGTCTCAGGTCTGCCTGATGGCGTTGTGAATGCGGCTGCTGAAGCCAGGCGTAAAAACCACTGGGATGAACATCCAGCACCCGACAGAGCAGGCGAACAGGCCAGCAACAGGTGTTGTCACGGATAAAGGCGTACCTCAGTCGGACAGCTTTGCGAAGTACGCCGCTGTAGATTCAATCTGTCAATGCAACACCCCTTTCAATTATCTCTTTCGGTGTTTTGAACTTCAGTGTCTTTCTCGGTCTGTTGTTTAGCTGAGCAGCAACCAGATCTAGTTCATGTTGAGTATATTGGGCAAGACATGTCTTTTTAGGAAAGTACTGCCGAATTAGCCCATTTGTGTTCTCATTTGTTCCCCGCTGCCAAGGACTCTGAGGATCGCAGAAGTAAACTTTAACGCCGGTGCTGACAGTAAATTCTAGATGTCTGGCCAGTTCCATTCCTCTGTCCCATGTCAGTGATTTTCTGAGTTCTGACGGTAAACTCAGGAATTTGTCGGTAAGAGCCTGATTTACTGAGACAGAATCTTTGCCCCTGAGTCTAAGGATGATCGTATAACGTGATTTTCGGTCTACAAGTGTGGCTATATGAGAGTTTTTTGTACCTGAGACTAAATCGCCCTCCCAATGCCCCAGAGAGCGTCTGTTATCGATATTTCGGGAACGTTCGTGAATTGGTGTTCCGTTCACTATGTTAATCGTACCTCTTTCGCCTTTGCGGGTATGACGCCTGCCATGGCGAAGGCTATGCGACCGTCGCAGATGCTGTATATTCAGGTGGTGTAGCGCTTCACGGCTACGAAAGTACAGCGTTTTATAAATTGTCTCAGGTGATATTCGCAGCGTTTTTTGACGTGGTTTTGTTCGCCTTAACCATCCTGATATTTGCTCTGGAGACCATTTCATCTCCAGCTTTTCCAGAACAAGCTTTCGCAATGGTAAATTTTGATCCAGTAAGCACGGTTTTGGCCTTTTCGCCATTCTGTTGGCTCGGTTATTAGCATCAACAGCTTTGTAATAGCGTCTGCCCCGATTACGCTGAACTTCACGTGAGATCGTCGAAGGACTGCGATTCAGCGCAGTAGCTATCGCACGAATGCTCATTTTGGCTGACAAACCAGCTCGTATCTCCTCGCGCTCAGACAGTGTCAGGTGAGCTACAGCCCGCTTACGCTCATGGGGTTTTATGCCGCCAGTATCCCTTAACATAGTGAAGATCGTTCCGGGTTTTGAACCCAGGATATTCGCTATTTCACTGAAGCCTGTTCCGTTCTTCCATAGTTCAAAAACAGAGGCTTTTTCCTCTGCTGTAAATGTTCGTCTCATTCAAAAAACCTCCGCAACCCCATGTTTTCACATAACTGTTGCGTTGACCAATTGAATCTACAGCGGCTTTTTTTAATATGTCCCGTTCGTCGGTAACCCGTTTCAGCTCTTTCTGGAGACGGCGGATCTCGGCCTGAACATCTGACTGTTCTTTATTAGTGGAAGAATCCGGACCGTACTTCTTTATCCAGGCGTAAAGGCTGTGGGTGGTGATATCGAGACGTGTTGCAACGCTGGCAACAGAATAACCGCGATCAACAACCTGTTTGACTGCTTCAATTTTAAACTCTTCGGGATAACGCTTACTGCTCATGGGCACCTCTCTTTAAGCCATCTTAAATGACTCTGAGGTGTCTGTTAAACCCGTGGCGATTCAAGTCAGGAGTCTCAGCTCCAATGTTCCCTTCCCACTTTAGAATCAATTCACTTACCTTCCCTTTTAATGTTGCAAGGAGAACAAGCTGTTTCTTCGCGAATACAATCTCTTCCTGATGTATGTTTTTCTTTGCCATTGTAGTGTAGGTTCCATATCCATGTTGATTTATGTTAAGGATTACATTTTATTAACAATATTTTTATTGATTGTAAACACAAATCTCAATGGAATAGCATGAATTAAAGTCATCACGACCATTTTACCTAGTAGTATCAGCATGATAGTAAGTGAAATCAGATTATAAAAAGCAGATAGTCATATCGAACAAAAAGATAATTGAAATAAAACAAAAAACCATCACTGTTAAGTGATGGTTAATGATTTCAATATGGAATTATTTAGTAATCAAACAAAATAACCAGGATTATTAATCAGATCACTTTGTTGAGTACTATGTGCCATTTCAACAAATTCAGACACGCTTGTAATTTCATTGAGTGTGGTGATTGCGAATAATCGAAAAGAAAACTCTTTATTACCTTTTCTTGGGTAGATGTTCAGGAAAAAATTCAACTTTTGACCAACCGGACACATACTTGAAACCGCAGCATAAGATTGTGTCTGTCTGAGGTACTGAGTGAGGAATTGAGCAAGATCAACACCCTCATCAGACGTTAACGACCTGGATGTCTGAACCTTTAATAACCTTACAAGGTTATCTATGGCGGTCTGAATAGGAAGAAGTTCTATCTGAGGAACCTTCAAAAAATCAGCTATGATAATACCAAGTAACTGGCTCTGATCGTTCATGAAATTATGGATATAAAGAAAGTGTGAGTCACCGAATCTTTCAGCAGAATCATACTTAAAATTCCATTCATTCAATACTGCACTGTACTTCATTTTATTCATGGTTAGCTCCTCTTTATATAAAAAAAGATTAACGCAACATTCATCGGTGACGAAATTCTAAGACCCGTTAATTTCGCCCCCTATTGGGGTCATAAAAAATTGTCACGCTACGGCCTGTCTGGCAGAATCCCCTGAAACCGATTTGCGATAAGTAACCCTGATGAAAAACCTCATTAATGATGTTGCGACTGAAGCACGGGCATTACTGAACGGTATCCTCGCTGACTGTGATACCGATGACACAACGGGCACATGCCTATTTGCCAGTCTGCTATTAGCTCGTCTGGCACATAGCAAAGGGTTATCAGCTGTGATTAGAGGTGGCGATGGGAAATCTGACGGCGGGTTATTCACTATGTATGGCGGGTTCGGTCATTACTGGTGTGAGATCTCCAACAACGATGAATTCCATATTGTTGATATATCGGCAGATCAATTTGGCTTCGAAGGAGTTATCGTTAAGAACATCAAAGAGGTAGAAGGCTGGCCACGTTACATCCCTGGAAACCAGGATGTCGTAAATGCTGGAGTTGAGGAGCTCTTCAACCACGGATACTAAATGGTCGAGTCTAAGTGCGATTTATACACCTCAAAACGCCCCCATTCTCGATTCAAGAATTATTGATTTACAAGTAATATCAGAAATATTTAGTTCACTCTAAGGCAAGTGAATGAAGAAGAAATTACCGTCATGGTCACCAGCTGAAGATCTGAAGCTTATAAAAGGGCTTAAGGATGGTTACTCATTTGCAGCGCTTACGTCCATTCTTGGATACAATGAAAGGATAATCCAGTTAAGATGTATCGAGTTGGATTTATACCTTCTCATAAGAGAAAATCTCTCCGAGCCTAACGAAATTACCCTCAAGCCTAACTCTTCAATCAGAGTGCCACCGGCTGAACCAGCTTCAGGTATAACTCTTAAAACCCTGCTAGATAATGGATGGGTAGCACACTGCATAAATGGTGAAAATGTTCTGTACTCTCCAGAATGGTGGCGAACAAGAAACACAAGCCTGTTAGTACCCGAAGATGAGGATACTGATCAGCTACATAAGAAAACATCTTCACACCTCATTACCGGTAAACCGTGGACTCCTGACGATACTCGGGTCTTACTTAAGGCGATACAACATGGTATCAGTAAAACGGCACTTGCCGAGCTTACCTTAAGAAGCCATCAATCCACTCTTCAGCAACTTATAGAGCTTGGAATGATTACCGTGGGCGCTGAAGACGATTCATCTAGTACGGTTATATGGTTAAATAAAAAAATAAGTTCTGCGAAATTATCAAAAAAACGTTTTCTTGATGTCCTGCCACTAATCGAATTCGGCTGGCACATTGATGGATTCGACCTTACCGCCCCAGATTGGTGGAGCAAGCATATAGTGCTTAATGAAATTATCTATGAAACCGTACCAGATAAAACCATTTCAAATTACCCGGCCAGAACTGACATTGATTGTGATAGTGAAAAACCACAACAAATTAAGGAAAGATCAGTGCCTGAACGGAACCAAAGAGAACCACAAAAACCAGCCAAATGGGTATGTGGAAACTATAAGTTTTTAATTACACTTCTATCTGAGCATCGTTCAATAGAAGTGATTGCCAAGAAAATGAATAGGACAGATGGCGCGATTAGGTCACGTCTACAGCATATCGGTATAACGCGTTACGAGAAACCAACAAAACCTGGTGAAAAAGGAAGTGTCATTAAAGCTACATCAATTTCTACAGATATCTTCAGAAACCAGCCATTTTTTGTGAAGAGATTACTCATAGATGCCGGATGGTCTGAAAAAAACAATGAATTGCATTGCCCGGTCTGGTGGAGCAATTATCCACACAACGTTTAACGGGCTTAGTCACGAACTCTACCCTGGAGAACTATATGTTTGATTATTTTAACAGACCATTTGACACTTTCGACTGGGCGCTGATTATAGGATGCGGAATCCTTTTTGTCGGGCACTTTATCTGGAAAATCTTCTTCAGCGATGAAGGCCGTAGGAAAATTGATAATGAAGCGCCGCCTCCAATCATGACTCAGAAAGTAGATGATGAAACGGATGGTAAATAAGCACACAAAAATAAAACGCCCTTAAGTTATATATAGTACCTTGAACTATGTATATTGTGTATTAAGGCAGAGAAATCTGCCTTTTTATTTGACAATAAACTCTTTAGAATTATAGTGTATTGTATGTTTAACGTGTATAAAGGAATGAACCTTGTCATCGGTTAAAGTCAAAGCAACTATCGTAGGGTAATGACTCCAACTTAATGATAGTGTTTTATGTTCAGATAATGCCCGATGACCTTGTCATGCAGCTCCACCGATTTTGAGAACGACAGTGACTTCCGTCCCAGCCTTGCCAGATGTTGTCTCAGATTCAGGTTATGTCGCTCAATGCGCTGAGTGTAACGCTTGCTGATAACGTGCAGCTTTCCCTTCAGGCGGGATTCATACAGCGGCCAGCCATCCGTCATCCATACCACGACCTCAAAGGCCGACAGCAGGCTCAGAAGACGCTCCAGTGTGGCCAGAGTGCGTTCACCGAATACGTGCGCCACAACCGTCTTCCGGAGCCTGTCATACGCGTAAAACAGCCAGCGCTGGCGCGATTTAGCCCCGACGTATCCCCACTGTTCGTCCATTTCCGCGCAGACGATGACGTCACTGCCCGGCTGTATGCGCGAGGTTACCGACTGCGGCCTGAGTTTTTTAAATGGCGGAAAATCGTGTTGAGGCCAACGCCCATAATGCGGGCGGTTGCCCGGCATCCAACGCCATTCATGGCCATATCAATGATTTTCTGGTGCGTACCGGGTTGAGAAGCGGTGTAAGTGAACTGCAGTTGCCATGTTTTACGGCAGTGAGAGCAGAGATAGCGCTGATGTCCGGCGGTGCTTTTGCCGTTACGCACCACCCCGTCAGTAGCTGAACAGGAGGGACAGCTGATAGAAACAGAAGCCACTGGAGCACCTCAAAAACACCATCATACACTAAATCAGTAAGTTGGCAGCATCACCCGCAGCTCATTATGCCCCTGCTTTTGGCAACCTGGCATACTGCTTCAATATCAACTAATTCCAACAGTGGGTTAGTGGGCGTTTCGATCCAGATTAGACCTGTATTCTCTTGAATATGGCGCTCTACTGACGCCAGATCATTAAGATCGACATAACTGAATGTCGTACCTGAAGTTTGTTTACGCAGACGTTCAAACAACCGATAAGTACCGCCATAGACCCCTTTCATTACTAATACATGGGAATCCTTAGGTAGCAATTCCAATATAAGTGCAGTTGCTGCCATACCGGAAGCGGTTGCCGTAGCATAGATACCTCCTTCCAACTCAGCCAAGGCGGTTTCATATGCATATCTTGTCGGGTTACTGCAACGGGAATAACAAAACTCCCCTTCTTCGCCTAAATTTGGCTGAATGAAGGAACTGGCGGTAGTAATCGGTGGAAAAATAGCATTATTGCCCCGGTCAACTTGATCTCCGGCATGGATAACCAGAGTCGCGATCGATTTTGATTTGCTCATTATTTGTCCCTTTAAATTTTAACGATAGCCCGCCGATCATTATTAATAATGACGTTAGGCCACGCGGTTAAACCGTAATATTTATTTACGTGTCATTATACTGATAATTTCTTTATCTGTTTGCCTCATTGGCGATAACACTAATTTACATAAATTATTGATAGAACCTTCAACATCGCAGGAAACAATGCCATCACGCTCCCCTGCAACACTATTTTGTTGCGCCATCAACACCGACTTAAATGCACAGGCGGTAGCGGTAGACACTTTCATGGCACAACTATTTGATGCACCATCGCAAATAATGCCACTAATATCACTGATCATATTACTGACCGCGTAGGAGATAGTTTGAAAATCTTGGGTCAATAACCAACTCATACCTGCCGCCGCCCCCATTGCTGCCGTTGACGCCGCACACAATGCAGACAATCGGGTATAACGCATATGAATTGAGATTGCGGCTAGATGGGCCAACGCTAATGCCCGGGCCAGTGTTTCATCATCTGTATTAAGATGTCGGGCAAGTGTCACTACCGGCATTGTCACGGTAATCCCCTGATTACCAGAGCCATAATTTGACATCGCGGGTAAGGGTGCGCCGCCCATACGGGCATCTGATGCCGCAGTGGTGTTGATCAACATTTGACTCAGTAAGTCAGTGCTGATAAAGCCATTTTTTCTGGCTTGCGACAACGCGCCACTCACGTTCAAACCATAGTTCTTCCTTTGCCCCTCGTCAGAAAGCGCGGTATTAATCTCAGCACTTTTCAGCATAAACATGATGTCTTTAGCGGCGACATCGGTTACAAATTTAAATGCGTCGTTAAGGGAAAATTCGGGTAGTACCCCACTATCATTGGCGGCAATTAGGTCTCGGACTAATATTTGCTTTATATTATTAATATAAACTTCAGTGACATTAGTATGGCTACCTTGAATCACTACCCGGCACTGATCACTAAGACTATATAGCGTAATATCGATAAAAATAAAATCCGTAGCATCTACTGCGTTTAGACACACGTTACCTGATTCATTAAATATATAGGCTTCGGTAATTTGTGTCGCAGTAATATCTTTTAATACTTCTAAATCGGCATCCGCGTTACCACCAATAGCCCCTATTGCCGCCGCAAGAGTGACTCCGCAATAGCTTGTTCCCGGAATAGTGACTCCCATCGCATTTTTATACAGATTCTCCGATATATTCCCCGTTATTTTTAATATCGGTGCGTTGAGATATTTAGCAGCCACTGCGGCAGCATACGCAATAGCAATAGGCTCAGTACAACCTAATGAAAGTTTCACTTCCTTTTTCAACCAATCGAGTAATTGTTGATGTGTTATTTTTTGCATTTGAAGTAATTAATCAGTGATTTGGATTATTTTTATCTTAGGGTTTTACGGGGAGAAATACTTTTCCTATTTTCTTGTTGTTTTTAATGCTTGGAGAATATTGTTCTCTTTAACAAAAAAGATAACCACAGAACAATTTAAATAAAAACATATTAAAAACAATGAAATAGATAACTCAAACACCATTAATCCCTTACTCAATGAGATACTAATCACAAAACAATAAAGAGAATATTTTCCCCTTAGACGCAATTATTCGCCTTGAATCATTAAACTAGACGATAAAAAAGGCGAGTTAGCTACTGCCAACTCGCCTCAGATAAAACCAACCGGTGCTGGTTTAGATATCAACCCTGCGCAGGGGATTGCTGCATCGTCCAGTTGAGCACTTGAGTGGCTAACTGGTCACTGGCCAGGCCAAAGGCCTGAACCACCTCGTTCATCTCGTTACCTTTTATCGGTTGGCGAATGTCAAACTGGCGAGTCGCAATAATCCTACGATCTGAAATTCTTACCAGCCGAGCATCAAAACGGATCAGCACTTCGCTGCTACCAACATGGTATACCCCTTGGAACGCGGACAGATCACCACTCAACTCCACATCAGCCTGCAAGCTATCATCGTCGCTACTGACTGCACGGATTCGCCCATCGCTACGGAACGCCTGAATAAGACGATTGCGCACCAAAATCGGCGCCGAATCACTCCAACGGGAGTTTTTATAAACCGCAATCTCCTGGCCCTGAGGCTGCACCGCTATGCGTGAGCTATTAAGAAACTGGTTCGTCGCCGGTTGTGAAACCCGTAATGACCAGTTTACTGTCTGCGCGTGTGGCACACTGACTGCAGGTGGCACCGGCAGAAGATAAACTTGTGATACAGGGGCCGAAGGTAAAATGGTGCAGGCAGAGAGCAGTATCGCCCCCCCGGATATCATCAATAGCCACACGCGGCGGCCTGCATAGCGCATCACATTAAAAGAGAGCATTAAGGCGTAAACTCCTGTGTTCTTTCACGGCCGCGCAACAAGGCCGCTGGGTTTTCTTCCAAACGAGAAACGGCGGCACGTAATGTCGCTAATGTTCTGCGCAGCTCATCTACTGCCGGCCCCAGCTCATTCATCCCTTGCATCCCGTTATTGAGTGAGGTTTTATTTTCACTCACCAATTTATTGAGGATGGTACTGGTATTTTGCAACGATGCCATGGTTTTGGCGGCATCACTGACCAGTTGTTTCCCCTGCCCATCCATTAAGCCGTTAGCATTACGCAGCAGGCGATTGGTTTGAGTCAGTGTCTCATTAGCCTGTTTACTGGCCTGCGCCAACTGCTGCAACAGGGTACGGAGATCACCACGTTGATCAGCCACAGTTTGGGTGACCAGCGCGAGATTATCCAGTGTCGTTACTAGGCGCTGCTGGTTATCCGGTGCCAGCAACTGGTTCAAACGCACCAACACTTCATTCGCATTGGTCATGAAATTCTCACCGTTAGCCAGTAACTGGCTCATCGGCGAAGGGGTAGCAATAATGATAGGAACCTCGTCATCTTTGCCCTCCAGCAACGGGCTGGTCTGGCTGCCACTGCTGAATTGAATATTTGAGGTGCCGGTAATACCCGCGACGGTGAGACGAGCTTGGGTATCTTCGCGTATCGGAGTAGATGCAGAAACGCGAATACGTGCCCAAACCTTATTCGGATTGTCTCGGTCCAGGCGTAATTGCGTCACCTCACCGACTCGAATCCCGCTGTACTGAACGGTGCTACCCTGTGACAGGCCACTCACAGGCTCATTGAAAACGATATCGTACAATCTGAACTGGCGATCAGAACCGGAATTTGTCAGCCATAGGCAAAACAGCAGCGCGGCACTCACCACAATAAGAGTGAACAAACCAATAACGACATGATGAGCACGGGTTTCCATATTACAACCTCTCTCCACTGTTAATTGCCGCTGCCTGATAAGCAGCCCGGCCACGTGGGCCATGAAAATACGCCTGAATCCAGCCATCATCAGTCGCTGCAACTTTATCCAGAGTATCAACCACCAGCACTTTTTTCTGCGAAAGCACCGCCACACGATCACACAGTGTATACAGCGTATCCAGATCGTGGGTCACCAAGAATACCGTTAGATTGAGGGCATCCCGCAGGGTGCGGATCAAACTGTCAAACGCCGCCGCACCAATGGGATCAAGACCCGCAGTCGGTTCATCAAGAAACAGAATATCCGGGTCCAGTGCTAAGGCACGGGCTAGCGCAACACGCTTGACCATACCACCCGACAGAGATGCTGGATACTTACTGCCAGTGCCCGGCGGTAGCCCAGCCAGTGCCAGTTTAACCTGAGCCAATCGCTCAGCCTCAGACCGGGGTAATCCGGCGTTTTCTATTAATGGTAATGCCACGTTCTCGGTCACGGTTAGAGAACTGAACAGTGCGCCTCGTTGAAATAATACGCCGAATCGGCGCTCGACCATGGCGCGGGATTGACCTGACAGTGCCATTAAATCCTTGCCAAAAACATGAATTTTCCCGTCAGTCGGACGACGTAACCCAACAATACTGCGTAACAGAACAGATTTACCGGTACCCGAGCCACCAACCACGCCAAGAACTTCGCCGCGCTTAACATCAAGATTCAACCCTTGATGCACGCACTGTACGCCAAAGCAGTTAACCAGATCGCGAATTTGAATGATTGCATCTTGCGTCATTTGGCTCACCACCCCATTTCCATGAAAAATAGCGCTGCCACGGCATCAAGCAAAATCACCACAAAGATCGAATGCACCACACTGGTGGTGGTATGAACCCCGACTGATTCAGCACTACCGGTTACTTTGAACCCCTCCAGACAGCCAATAATAGCAATCAGGAAAGCAAAAATAGGGGCTTTACTTATTCCCACCAGAAAATGCTGCAACCCATTACTGTTTTGCATAATCGACAAAAACATAGTGGGAGAGATATCCAGTGTTAAGGCACACACCACCATGCCACCGAAAATACCGCAAACCATGCCAATAAAGGTTAGCATCGGCAGAGAGATCAATAGTGCCAAGACGCGCGGTAGCACCAACAGTTCGACCGGATTCAAGCCCAGTGTTTGGATAGCATCAATCTCTTCATTGGCTTTCATCAAGCCAATTTCAGCGGTAAAAGCACTGGCTGTTCGCCCTGCCATCAGGATCGCGGTAAGCAGTACCGCAAATTCACGTAGAAAAGAAAATACCACCAAATCGACGGTAAAAATGCCCGCGCCGAAAGTAGTGAGTACGGTTGCACCGAGAAAGGCGATAACTGCCCCCACCAAAAAGGTGAGCAACATAATGATCGGCACAGCATTGAGGCCAATCTGTTGAATATTGGCAATTAATGAGGTAATGCGCCAGCGGGAGGGGCGAAAAAGTGTTCCCAGCAAGGTTTCCAGCGCCAGACCAATAAAGCCCAATAGTGACTTAATATCTTGCCATAAGTTATCTACCGAACGGCCGGTATTAGCCAGCATCTCAAGCCAAAACCGTGTGGGTTTTTCAGACAACTCAGGGGTTAAGTCAGGCAATACATGGCTTACCGTTTCAAGTAATATCCTCCGCTCTTCTGGCAATTTAGGCGCAAGTTCGCGTAAATTTGCTACACGGTCCTCACCCAGAAGCAGAGCTAACAACGTTGCACCGGCGGTATCTAACGCCCCCAGTTGGTTGAGATCAAATACCCCCCCACTGGGCATATTAGCGCGCAATTGCGCAACGCGCGGCTCCAAAACGCAGTAATGCGCCAACACCCAGTCCCCCCGGATATAAACTCTGGGGGGCTGAGCCGCGCTATCGAGATCAAGTTGTGCGGGGGACGTTTGCTCAGTCATTGCTCAGACCTTACCTATTTCAAACTCTAATGTTTCAAACCCTAAATAGGTATATCACACAGTTAAGTAAGAGTAATGACTGTTTAATTAATGAAGTGTTAACCACACCCTAATCAGTGAGGTGTGGCACGCTGTTTGCCCAATTGCCGTATTTTCCTCTCTGGCAGGGTAAACCAAACGGCACTGTTGCAAATAGTCGGTGGTGATAAACTTATCATCCCCTTTTGCTGATGGAGCTGCACATGAACCCATTCAAAGGCCGGCATTTTCAGCGTGACATCATTCTGTGGGCCGTACGCTGGTACTGCAAATACGGCATCAGTTACCGTGAGCTGCAGGAGATGCTGGCTGAACGCGGAGTGAATGTCGATCACTCCACGATTTACCGCTGGGTTCAGCGTTATGCGCCTGAAATGGAAAAACGGCTGCGCTGGTACTGGCGTAACCCTTCCGATCTTTGCCCGTGGCACATGGATGAAACCTACGTGAAGGTCAATGGCCGCTGGGCGTATCTGTACCGGGCCGTCGACAGCCGGGGCCGCACTGTCGATTTTTATCTCTCCTCCCGTCGTAACAGCAAAGCTGCATACCGGTTTCTGGGTAAAATCCTCAACAACGTGAAGAAGTGGCAGATCCCGCGATTCATCAACACGGATAAAGCGCCCGCCTATGGTCGCGCGCTTGCTCTGCTCAAACGCGAAGGCCGGTGCCCGTCTGACGTTGAACACCGACAGATTAAGTACCGGAACAACGTGATTGAATGCGATCATGGCAAACTGAAACGGATAATCGGCGCCACGCTGGGATTTAAATCCATGAAGACGGCTTACGCCACCATCAAAGGTATTGAGGTGATGCGTGCACTACGCAAAGGCCAGGCCTCAGCATTTTATTATGGTGATCCCCTGGGCGAAATGCGCCTGGTAAGCAGAGTTTTTGAAATGTAAGGCCTTTGAATAAGACAAAAGGCTGCCTCATCGCTAACTTTGCAACAGTGCCGGCTTTCGCGCTCGGCGGCGGAGAGGATCGAACGGCGGGGCATGCGGTTTCCTTCTTCTTGAAAACGTAGGTTTGTGACAAGCCCGCCAAGGCAACCGGCGCGGCACGGGAATCAAGGCATTGCGATTCTCGAAAATAGTTCTTGAAATTCTATTCTTGATTGCATATCATCTCAACGAGTTTCGATAAGAAAGGATGCGCATGCGACCGTCTGTTGTGCTTGACATGAAGCGAAGCGCAGTGCGTGAAGCGGTAGGCCGCTTTCGCGCCGCGAACCCGCGCGTCTTCGGCTCGGTGCTGCATGGCACCGACCGGGATGGCAGCGACCTCGACCTGTTGGTCGATGCGCTGCCCGGTGCCACGTTGTTGGACTTGGGCGATTTGGAAGAAGAACTGAAATCGCTGCTCGGCGTTGACGTCGATCTGCTGACTCCCGGCGACCTGCCGCCGAAGTTCCGGGCCAAGGTGCTCGCGGAGGCGCAACCGATATGAGCGAGAACCGCCTGCCCGATTACCTCGACCACATTCAGCAGGCCGCAACCGATGCGCGCAGCTTCGTGGAAGGGATGGCCAAGGACGACTTCTTGGCCGACAAGCGCACCCAGCAGGCCGTCATCATGAGCCTGATCGTCATCGGCGAGGCGGCCACAAAGGTGATGGATGGCTACGTCGAGTTCACCCAGGCGCATGCCGACGTGCCGTGGCGCAGCATGCGCAATATGCGTAATCGCATGGCTCACGGCTATTTCGACATCAACCTCGATGTGGTGTGGGAGACGGTACAGGAATGGCTGCCGGCGTTGCTCCAGCAATTGCCCGCCGTGCGTCAGGATGCCGACGATGAAGACCGTAACGACAAAGGCATGGAGCCATGACCAATCAAGCCGCCGATGTTCGGCCCCTCTGGCGTGTTCGATCCCGCGACCTATGAGCCGCGCTCGGGCAAGACCTTCTGGATGGCCGCAACGGACGTGAGTTCGCTGGTGGGCAAGAGGCAGCAGCCGACACGCTCATCGGCAACTGCACGACCGCACGACCAGCCTCCCGTTCAAATTCGAGTTAGAACTCATATCCAGCCTGTCTGGGGGCACTGTGAAAGAGGGATCTCCGATGACTGTTGAATCGAGAATATTTTCTGTAGCCGAGTATGTTCAGCCGTCCGAAGGCGAGCCTATTCGTTCCGTTGTGCTTGAAACCCGAGACTCAATTATCGTGGTTTGGCATGTCCATCCCGGGCAGGAAATTGCGGCTCACATTCATCCTCACGGCCAAGACACGTGGACTGTTTTGTCGGGAATGGCTGATTACTTTCAGGGCAATGGGATTGTTCGTGCCCTCAGGGAAGGTGAGATAGCCGTGGCAAGACCGGGCCAAGTGCACGGGGCGCGAAATACAGGTACCGAGCCATTTGTGTTCGTCTCGGTTGTGGCATCAGCCAATGCCGGTTTCGTATTGGCTGAGCGATAGAGCCCAATCTCTGGAGTTGGTCCAATGAGCGGTCGGGGAGATAGGTAACAGACATGCAGCGGACACGGCTGCTAAACCAGGTCGCAAACCTCCTTGCGTCGCAGCGTGCCGCAAGCGACGCGATCAATCGAATGGGGTCGGCATGAGACTGAACACCATCCAGTTCCCGACCGCGTAGCCGCCTGTCCTGCCGATCAGGTCTTGACCATCGACGCCTGGGATCAGTCCTGAATGTTCTTGGAGACCACTACGTTATGAGCCGCAGCCGCCGCAAAACACCCATCGTCGGGCACACGACCTGCGGCAGCGAGCGCGAGGACAAGAAGCTCTGGCATCAGCGCTGGCGCACCCGTGAGCGCACGGCGCTGACCAGCGCGTCGCCCGAAGCCCTGAGCGCCCATCTGCCCCTGCTGGAAAACCAGGCCAGCAGCGTCTGGTCGATGGGCAAGGATGGCCGCTCCTACTGGCCCGTCAAGCGCCAGGCCGCCACGGCGGATCGCATCGCCAATCACAAGGGACGCAACCCGCAAGAACGCGCCTCCCTGAAAAAGCGCCTGCTGCGCAAGTGGATGAGCAAATGAAGCTCTCCTTCCATCAGCACATTGCGCTGTTCTGGATGATCGGTGCTCCGGGCGTCTTCGCGCCCGTGATCGAGAACGCCAAGCGGCCCGATGCCGGCGCCGTCATGGCGTGGGGTGTCGCGATCGTGGCGGTGATGATCCTCTTCACCCCTTTGCTGCTGCGCTGTCCACCATTCCGGCGCTGGTATGGCCGGACGGATGCGCTGTCGGAGCGGCAGCGCCAGGCGCTTGCCGAGCGCGGCCTGCGCCGCTACTACCAGACCGCTTTCGATGACGGCTACGTGCCCCGCGTGATGCCCTACGTGTGGCGCATCATCTGGACGGTCGGCGGGTTGATGGCTGTGACCGCCGTACTGCCTACCAACACCGGACGGCCAGCCTTCGATGCCTTGGTGGTCTTCTCGACCTGGTATCCGATAGGCGTGATGCTGCTGGTTTTCGCGTCGAGGCCCCTTGGCCGGTTGATTCGCCAAAGAGCACAGGAGCGGCGGAAATGAGCACGTCAACCATCGAGGCGCTGGCCAGCGCCTGGGCAAGGATTGCCGAGGAAGCGGAATTCCCCGCTGACTACGAGGGGACTGCCACACCACAAGCGCATCGGGCTAGCGAAGCTATTCAGGAGCAGATTCGGGAGCGCATCGTCGCCACCAACGACATGCGGCTGTTCAGCCTGCTGCACCTGCTGGGTCAGGCGTCGCTGCGCATGGAGCAAGCGCTGTGGCCGGAGGATTACGAGCGGATGACGCGCGAGGTTGAGGAAGCCCTGCGGCAAGCCACCGACGCCAACGCCAGATCGTACACCCACGAAGAAGTGATGCAGGCGATGCAGGAACGCATCGACCGGGCGCGAGACAAGCCATGTTGATTGGCTATGCGCGCGTCTCGACGCAGGATCAGAACCTGGAGCTGCAACGCGAAGCCTTGAGCAAGGCCGGATGTAAAAAGGTCTTCGAGGACAAGGTGAGTGGCACGCGGGCAGACCGGCCTGGCTTGGCCAAGACGCTCGAAATGCTGCGCGAAGGCGATACTTTGGTCGTCTGGAAGCTCGACCGGCTGGGCCGGTCGGTCAAGCAACTGGTCGATCTGGTCGGCGATCTGCACAAGCACGGTGTCCAGTTCAGGAGCCTCACCGACTCCATCGACACCGGCACACCATCCGGGCGGTTCTTCTTCCACGTCATGGCGAGCCTTGCCGAAATGGAGCGCGAGCTGACCGTCGAGCGCACCCGCGCCGGGCTGGAAGTCGCCAAGCAGCTCGGCCGCAAAGGCGGCCGCAAGCCGAAGATGACCGACAGCAAGATCGAGTCGGCCAAGAAGCTGCTGGCCAGCGGGGTGCCGCCCAAGGACGTGGCCAAGAACCTCGGCGTGTCCATTCCGACGCTGTACCGCTGGGTGCCAGCCTCCACGCACGCTTAGCGTGCTTTATTTAATGAGATGGTCACTCCCTCCTTCCCAGTACTATGCTGAGGACAGGCTTTCATTCGGAGAACCATCATGGAAAACATTGCGCTTATTGGTATCGATCTGGGTAAGAACTCTTTCCATATTCATTGTCAGGATCATCGTGGGAAGGCCGTTTACCGTAAAAAATTCACCCGACCAAAGCTAATCGAATTTCTGGCGACATGCCCAGCAACAACCATCGCGATGGAAGCCTGTGGCGGTTCTCACTTTATGGCACGCAAGCTGGCAGAGTTAGGGCATTTTCCAAAGCTGATATCACCGCAATTTGTCCGCCCATTCGTTAAAAGCAACAAAAATGACTTCGTTGATGCTGAAGCTATCTGTGAAGCAGCATCACGTCCATCTATGCGTTTCGTGCAGCCCAGAACCGAATCTCAGCAGGCAATGCGAGCTCTGCATCGTGTCCGTGAATCCCTGGTTCAGGATAAGGTGAAAACAACTAATCAGATGCATGCTTTTCTGCTGGAATTTGGTATCAGCGTTCCGCGAGGTGCTGCCGTTATTAGTCGACTGAGTACCCTTCTTGAGGACAGTAGTTTGCCTCTTTATCTCAGCCAGTTACTGCTGAAATTACAACAGCATTATCACTATCTTGTTGAGCAGATTAAAGATCTGGAATCTCAGTTGAAACGAAAGTTGGACGAAGATGAGGTTGGACAGCGCTTGCTGAGTATTCCCTGCGTTGGAACGCTGACTGCCAGTACTATTTCAACTGAGATTGGCGACGGGAAGCAGTACGCCAGCAGCCGTGACTTTGCGGCGGCAACAGGGCTGGTACCCCGACAGTACAGCACGGGAGGTCGGACGACATTGTTAGGGATTAGCAAGCGGGGCAACAAAAAGATCCGAACTTTGTTGGTTCAGTGTGCCAGGGTATTCATACAAAAACTGGAACACCAGTCTGGCAAGTTGGCCGACTGGGTCAGGGAGTTGTTGTGTCGGAAAAGCAACTTTGTCGTCACCTGTGCTCTGGCAAACAAGCTGGCCAGAATAGCCTGGGCACTGACGGCGCGACAGCAAACTTACGAAGCATAAAGGCAGAAATACACCAGTTTAAACAATCATTCATCTGGTTTTGCGAATACTGATATTGATGATACAAACGGCCCACCGGCCTGTTGAGGAACCTGTAAAACGGAAAGGCTCGCTGAAGCCGTATATTTTCTGGAGGTTCATCAGGCGCGGAACTCATCGAGGCGCGGGAATAAAATCCCATTCAGACGCCGGATAGATTCAAGCAAGCCAACTTATCGTCAAAATCGGTGTTGCAAAAACGGGAGTGACCATAGATTCCGTTTTCTGAGACGACCCCTGTTTCAGCGCCATAGCAGGAACTATGACTTTTTCGCCCGTTATGGTGGTGAAGAGTTTGTGCTGATCCTGCCAGGCACAGACACAGCGTCCGCAAATAAAACACTGGAAAAGTTAAGGCTGGTAGTGGCTAACCATGAGTGGTTATTACGACAATTAACGGTCAGCATAGGTTTGGCCAGCGCTGATTTATTTGACGACAAAAAGCAGTTGCTCGAAGTCGCCGATCAGATGTTATACAAAGCTAAAACCCAAGGCCGCAATCAAACCAGTGTGTTCGCCACACTGTAAGAGATCTGTTCATGCTGCGCTGATCTCAAGACCTCATAAAAACTGAGGTCTTGCTTCGGTCGATAAGCTGGTCTGATATTGGCATTATTTATTCCTTTCAAATACATGGGTAATGCGACTTACACAGATTTTTTATGCTCTCTTGGACTCCATGTGAAGGAGATCGTCACATTCTTTACATATAGAAAATAGAGTTCTTTAGCCAGCTGCAATTTCAGATTAACCGATTCGGTAAGCTTTCTGCATTTCCGGAGACAACTTTTTTAGCCAGCTTGAGAGACTGAAGCCTTTTCTATCGGTACTATTTAATTTAGTAAAATACAGATGTTCATCCCAGCGAGGACCGAAATCTACTTCTGCAAGACTTACAAGCTGTTTGTTTCTGCGAAGACGATGCTTTTGATGGTAATCTTCGGCGGGCCAAAAATAACCATTTTGTTCTCCGGCCTCAATCACCTCGGGAGATTTCTCCTTTCCAATCGCTTGAATCAGTTCTTCAGCTACTTGTTTTTGCTCCAGATCAAAAACAAAAAGTATCTGGCGATACTGGCCCTGCTTTCTACCATGAACAGACCATGATTCAAAACTTCCAAGAAGTTCCCTGTAGCTGATTTGGTCTTTATCGTAGATCACTCTGACGACTTCGGCGTGTCCGTTGATGTTGCGGTAACTCGGATCCAGAGTTGATGCTCCAGCGTAGCCAACACGTGTTTGCACTACTCCCTGCGTCCCTCCAAAATTAGAATCCGGTCCCCAAAAGCAACCCATGCCGAAAACCGTTTGACTAAGCTTCCCGATTTTCAATGCTTCTTCGATTGCTTCAGGGGTTGCAAATTCATAGCTTTCAACACCGTCTTCTTTATTCATTTTTAGATCCGACATATTTTTCTCCTAACTTTCAAGAATTGTAGCCACTCCCATTCCTCCCGCCGTGCAAACGACGATAAGGCCACGTTTTCCAGGACCAGCTGAGTGCAGTATCTTTGCTAAAACTCCGACGATCTTAGCGCCAGTAGCCGCAAACGGATGCCCAAGGGCAATGCTACTTCCACGGACATTTAGCTTCGAGCGGTCAATTTTTCCGAGAGGCTCTGATCGTCCCAAACGTGTTTTGCAGTATTCAGCAGACTCCCACGCCTTCATCGTGCAGAGCACTTGTCCAGCGAACGCCTCGTGAATTTCGTAAAAATCAAAATCCTGAAGCTTTAAGCCGTTTCGCTTCAATAATTCACTGACCGCCACAGTTGGAGCCATGAGCAAACCTTCGCCAGCGACGTAATCCACGGCAGAAGTATGAGAATCCACAATCTTGGCCAACAGCGGCCAATTATTCTTTTTAGCCTCTTCTTCGGAAGCCAAAAGAACGGTGGACGAGCCATCCGTGAGTGAACTCGAGTTGCCTGCCGTCAGAGTTCCTTTTTCGGATCGATCAAATGCTGGCTTTAGCTTTGCCAACTTCTCTAAAGTCGTATCGCCACGCATGATTCCATCCGTACTTTTTCCTAAAAATGGAAAAACGAGATCGGCATAAAAGCCGTCTTTGTACGCTTTCGCGGCGTTCAGATGGCTTGCCAGAGCCAGCTCGTCTTGCTCTTGCCGGGAAATTTTCCATTCTTTGACCATCAACTCACAATGTTCACCCATTGACTTCCCTGTTCGCGGTTCAACGACGGCGGGTGGCACGGGTTTTAAATCGCTCGGCCTAAAGCTCAAAAAGATTCTTAGTTTCTCGCCGAGTGTTCTGGCCGAATTCAATGCAACGAGCTTCTGCGAGAACGAACGAGTCACCATAATTGGCAAGTCGCTATTGCTATCCACGCCGCCCGCAATACCGCTCTCGATTTGGTAGCTGGATATTTTGTGTGCGATCTGAATCGTAGTTTCTAAACTGGTACCGCAAGCCCGCTGCACGTTATATGCTGGCGTATTCGGATGTAAGCCAGAAGCCTGAACAACTTCACGCGCAAAGTTCCAGTTGGCCGAACTTTGCATGAGTGCACCCAGAGCCACGTCACCCACGACTTTGCCCTTTAAGTTATATCTTTCGACTAAACTTTTCAGGCTAGCGGTCATAAGCTCTGGCGTGGTGACATCTCGATAGGCAGTCATTGATTTCATAAATGGAATACGGACGCCACCTACGACATAAGTAGTTCTCGTTTTCATAATTTCACCTCCGGCTTTGTGTGCCGTTCAAAAACTTCTCCGACCTTCACGTCGTACGATTCAAAAATGTAGTCTTTGCCAAGCATCTTGGCTTTTTTGTGTTCGGGATGCTTATCCCAAGCATCGAAAGCTTCTCTGGTAAGGAACTCGACAATTAGAACATCTTCACCGTTAGGAGAAGAAAACCGCTCATGGCTTCCGTAACCAGGAATGGCTTCGACAAGCGCGGACATCTCGGCGTATCTTCTTTCAAACTCCCCACCGTGCTCCTTGGCAACACGACTGCGGAAAACTGCTATAATCATTGATCTGACTCCTTACTAAGCTAATTACAATCCTCAAAAAAAAGATCTCGTTATTTCATCGAAGCTTCCAACCACTTGTCGAGATCCTTGAACTTGGGGTTTCTCAGCTTCTTTGTCCCAACCAGTATTGTCGGGAAATTTAACTTTCCAGTAGTATAAAGGGATCGCAGTTCATCAGCTGCCGCGTCGTCTTCGTGAACATCTAAAAAATCAAACTCGATTCCTTTTTCTTTCAAGTACGACTGGTAAATCTTGGTTTTGTGGCAGTCCTTATGACCGAACAGCTTAATCCCCACGACCCCCTCCATTTTCTAAAATTACTCTACAAACTTCAACGACTCCGAGTTGATGCAGAATCGAGCCCCAGAGGGCTCAGGACCATCTGGAAAAACGTGCCCTAAGTGGGCTTCGCACACATTGCATAGCACTTCGATTCTTCGTCCGTAAGTCGTGTCCAGTTCATATTGAATTACGTTGTCGGCGACGGGCTCAGAAAAACTCGGCCAACCTGTTCCCGAATCAAACTTAACGTTCGAATCAAACAGTTCAGTGTCG
The DNA here is from genome assembly GCF_013728515.1 of Citrobacter sp. RHBSTW-00881. Lineage (NCBI taxonomy): Bacteria > Pseudomonadati > Pseudomonadota > Gammaproteobacteria > Enterobacterales > Enterobacteriaceae > Citrobacter > Citrobacter sp. RHBSTW-00881. The sequence continues at coordinate 68,813 of NZ_CP056270.1, read as the reverse complement.
CAGCCCGCGCAGGCATACCGTCCTGCCTCATAAAATGAACAGAGTTCCCCAGTGTGAGGGCGCTCGGTGCCTTTCTTCCGCATGACATTAAATTGAGCGGGCGTCAGAATTTTTTTCCACTCTTCCTCGCTCTTTTCTACTTTTCTAGGAGGAGCGGGAGTGCCGTTATCGAGATAGTTGTTAATGCTTTCCCAGTTGAACATAAATTTGCTCCTTTATTTTTGGGTTTGTTCTTTAGCTATCAATCCACGCGAAGAAGTCAGTCGCGCTACCAATGAATTTTCCATCCACAAAAACTTGCGGAACAGTTTGAAGGTTGGTTTTTTTCTTCAACTCATCATAAGTCTTGGGATCGTCATCCACGCGAATTTGTTTAAAATCAACTTTTTCAGAAGTTAAGTACTCCTTCACGCGTTTACTAAACGGACAATGGTCTTTTGTGTAGATGACAACGTTCTTAAGTTCTTTCATTTTTTCCTCTTTCGTTTGATTCATGGTTTAATCTCTCTCAAAATGGCACGTGTACCCGTGGGGATTCTTCTTCAAATAGTTTTGGTGATACTCCTCAGCGTCATAAAACTCTTTTTCCAAGGCTACCGTCGTGACCACGGGATTCTCGAAGCGACCGATCTCATTGACCTCATCAATCACGTTTTCGATAATCGCTTTCTGTGCATCGTCACGATAGAACGCTGCCGAGCGATACGAAGTGCCAACATCATTTCCTTGGCGATTCTTCGTAGTCGGATCATGGATTTTGAAAAAGTAATGTAGAATCTCTTCGAGAGATATTTCGTCTTGGTCGTATTCCACGCGAACCGCTTCGGCGTGCCCCGTTTTCCCTGTTATAATATCGGCGTAGGTAGGATCATCAAAATCTCCGCCAGAGTAGCCCACCTTCGTTGACGTCACACCGTCCAGACTCCTAAGGAGGTCTTCGAGACCCCAAAAACACCCTCCGGCAACGATCACATAATCTAGTTTCATAAAGCCTCCTTAGTTTTCATCCACTTACTGATTAGACTGACTTTACAGCATGTAAAATAGATATAATATGTTCAATAGTTCGTATAACATGACCTATTGGACAGTTTACGTAGGAGCTATATATGGATGTTCTCAGTGAAATTTTAGATAAGGTAGAGCTTACTAGCAGCTACTGGTATAGAACCTCATTTGCGGGAGACTGGGGCATCAGCCTCCCGCAGGAAGAGAATCTAGCGAGATTTCACATCGTGACTCATGGCGAGTTTTGGTATGAGGTGCCAAAACTTAAACTTAAAGCATTGGCGGAGCAGGGCGATATTTTGATCTTTTTCAAAGGGATGGAGCACACCATGGCCAGTGCACCAAAAATCAAGGCCGAGCCTGCGGTCGAATTTAGAGCTAAAGCCAACCTCACCGAAGCTCAAGTTTTGGAATACGGTGATCAGAGCAAGCTCAAAGCCAACGTCGTTTGCGGACATTTTTGTTTTAATGGCGGACCCGATCATCCATTCTTAAATTCGCTGCCAAATGTCGTGCATATCAAGAGTGCTGATAACTCCCACTCGCCTTGGCTTGCCATGCTTTTAAGTATTATAGAGCAGGAAGCAAAATCAGGGCTTCCTGGAAGCAACACGTTAGTCAGAAAGCTGACCGAAATTATCTTCGTGCAAGCGTTAAGAATCCACATGTACAAATCCAATAAAAATGCTGGATTCTTCAAACTGATCGAAAATCCGCAACTCAGCAAAACCTTGGAAGCTATTCATCATAGTCTCGATAAAAAATGGGGTCTTGACGATCTCGCCGGGATTGCGGGGATGTCGCGTACGAACTACAGCGTCAAATTTAAGGAGCTGTCAGGCATGACACCTCTTGATTATTTAACCTATTGTCGGCTTGAAAAAGCAAAGCAGCTGCTTAAAGAATCCGGTAAGTCTGTTCCCGAAGTGAGTGAAGCCATTGGGTATCCGGCACATGAACACTTTCAAAAGTTGTTTAAGAAAAAAATTGGCAAAACTCCTAGCGCGTACAGAAAAGAAAATTCTGAAAAGGTGTAAAAATGAATATCTATAACTCTCCTGTTACCAAAATAGCTTTCTGGGTCATCGTCGTCGGCAGTGTATTCTGTCTTCTTCTCCCTTTATTCTTACCTCTTCTTCCTCTTCACTACTTGAAGGATTATGGCGAAATAGGAGATGCTTTTGGAGGTATTTCGAACCCATTCGTACAGATACTAGGTTCAGTAGTTCTGTTTTTAGCGCTGAAAGCCCAGATTGATGCGAATAGAATCCTTCATCAGCAAATCGAAAAAGAAAACACGAAGGAGCAACTAAGGCACGAGTTAGATCAACTTCACGAACTTTATATGTTCGTCGAAAGAAACATCAAAAATTTTAGTTACGATCAAGAAAAGACCGTTGATGGCAAGACGCAAATGATCCTTCTGTATTCTCGACGTGCGATTAAATGTTTCATTGAGGATCTAGAGAGCTTAGATGTTGATATTCACAAAGATGACGACATTTTAAGGTTCGACGGGGTTAAAGAAATTATGAGCATTTTGAACAGCGTTGACCTATATTTCGACAAAATCAAAGACAGCGAGATTGCACCTTATCATAAGAGTTTTTATAAAACGCTTATGCAGCACGAACTTCTCTTCAGCGTTTTTCCTTATCAAGATCTCGACAATCAAGCGTACCGAAAACAAGAGCATTGCCCAGAGTGTGGTGAATATCATGCAAATTATCCGCCACTGATTTATGACCGGTTACAGAAAATTAAAAAAAGTTTCTCCTGATGTATTATGGATATTTATTCGGTATCGGTCCTACCAAAAAGCTATTTGTAGTATCTCGAGTACGTGCTGTGGTGTAGTAATTCCAATCTTAGAAAACTCAAAGCTTATTCTGAAACTATCGGAATTGTCGGTTGGGTGAGACTTAGTCGCCCCGTAAAGCCTTATCGGGGCGGCAAAGATAACTTTTTATATCACTGCTATTGATGACGTCCTTTGTTTACTAAAGTTGTAAGCCCTTATTCTTTGTTTTAGACCTTCAACCACTCCGGGCTTGTCACTAGGAGAGTCCCCTTGGCTAACCTTAGCCGTCAGATCGTATTCAGCGATTTCTAGCCGGTCCCCCTGAATCATTTTACGCCAACCGTTCCACAACTTAGGGTCAAGCTCTTCGGTACGCCAACCATCGGTCGGTTCGCTCCGACTCGCTAAAGCCAGATCCCTGATTTGGTTCTGGAGCGTTAGATCGTCAATCATTGTTCGGCGTCAACTTATGTGGACTCCCCACGTGTCAACAATAAATAACTCTCTTGAAGAAATAATTGCGTACTTATGTACGAGCTCTATTTGAGAAGCTATCTCAGGCTCTATGATATTTACGCGAACTAGCTGGCTAATCTATCTTGCGAGTTTTTCACTCTGTGTTGACGGCGGCCTTAGCTAGCTGATTTTTATCTTCGTTTGTGCAATTTATTGTTTGAACTCTTTTTTAAGCTTCAACTAACTCAGCTTTGTATTCCGTACCCTGCGTAAGCATTGCAAATGCTGTTCTTACGGTTTTATTGGCCAAAGCAACCGCAGCACATTTTTTACCTCGACGGCAAACCAATGATGCTATCCAAATATCTTTTTTAGTTTTAGCTTTCCGATTTACTGCGTGGTTAACTGCTGACATCGCGCCGGTAATAAGCTGGCTCCTGAGTATCCCATTTTTGACATATTTACCGATTGAACCAAGTTTTGCTTTTCCACCTGACGAGTGCTGAATCGGCGTTAAACCTATACATGCAGCTGCATCTTTACCTTTACTGAAAGTTCCTAAATCTGCGCATCCTAACGCTATGTATAGATTAATTGCGTTAAGCACGCCTACACCTTCCAGCTTGAGTAGTTTTTTACAATCAGCATGTTTTTCAATTGCCTTTTCAAGGCAACTATCATAAACAGAAATAGATTTTGCTATTGATAGATAGTGTTGCCAGGCGGCGCTTAGCGCCTCCCTGAACTCAAAAGATAATCCATTTTCAGCATCTTCCAGTGTGGCTGTAATCACCCCATTTAAACTGCCATTACGGCTTGAGGTTTTGATATTAAACTCCGATAAAAGAGCTATTAACTGATTTCCAGCAGCTGTTTTCTGCTTAATACAGAGCTCGCGCAGTCTGACAATTGATTGCAACTGTTGCTGTTCAGTCGATTTACCAGAAATAAAAGTAACATCAGGCAATAAGGCCGCTTGAACTATAGCCAAAGCGTCATTCTTATCTGTTTTCTGATTCTGCCGAACAGCAGAAACTAACTTCGGCGAAATCAAACGAGCATCATGCCCAAGTGAAATAGCTTTTTGCTTCCAGTAATTAGATGTGCCACATGCTTCAAATACTATGGTTACGGAATTTGTTACAGTAAGCCACTCAGTGAATTTAGCAGGTGTCATATCAATGTTAGATTGCACCTTTTTGTTCGAAAATGAACAAACCTGGATCACATGCTTAGCAAGGTCAACGCCCACAATAGTATTTTTCATCACTGACTCCATTAACTAACTATATACGAGTTAACTTATCTATTAAGGTATGGGGAGTCCAATTATCTATCTTGGCCGGTTCGCGTCAATTATGATGGCCGGTTAGGTTTTCTCATTTTTCCTACTTCCAGCTTGTTTTAACTGATGTTGTTTTCGATAGCTTTCTCCTTCTAATTCTATAATTGTCGCGTGGTGGATCAGCCGATCTATGGCCGCTACCGTCATCATGCTGTCTGGGAAGATCTGATCCCATGCACTAAACGGGTGATTGGCTGTGATGATCAGGCTACCGCTTTCATATCGATGCGCGATAAATTCAAACAGTACCTGGGTTTCTGCATCGGTTTTTTTCACATAACCAATGTCATCAATGATGATCACCTGATACTTATCCAGCTTGCTCATCTCGCTCATCAGATCCAGTTCGCGCTTGGCTTGTTGTAACTGTTGTACCAAGCCAATGGCTGGAAACAGTTTGCAGCGTATGCCTTGCTCAATCAGCCGGTAACCCAATGCATTGGCTATGTGTGTTTTGCCGGTGCCACTGGGGCCAATCAGCAGGATATTATCGGCGTGATGTGCCCAGGACAGGTCTTGGTGCAACTTGGCGATGAGCGCTTGATTTGTCCGGCTGAGCACGCTGTTATCCAGAGTGCTTAAGGTTTTTCCCGGTGCCAGCCTCCCTTCGCGTACCCAGCTTTGTGTGCGCCGTGTAAAGCGCTCTGCGAGCTCGTATTCGCATAATGCCGCAAGGTAGTCACTGTGCGACCAGCCTTTTTCTACCGCGGTTTGCCAGAGTTTTTCATAGTGCCTGACGAACGCCGGCAGCCTTAATTCTTTGAGCAGTAATGCAACGGAGGAAGTCAAAATGGCACCTCCACATCGTGTTTCGCCTGTGCCTTTAATGACGTTAGCAGTGCATCATAACTTTGCAGGTTATGTTGCTTTGTCTTAATGTCTGGTGCGCTTTGCGGGGTGTAAAAGCGCTCCTGAATGGTTTTGGCACTTTCAAACAGACCGGCTCTGGCCTCTTGCAACAAGGTCTCTCCCAGCTCTTGTTCGCTATCGTATTCGCTCGCCAGCCATAACACCGTGACTATCCATTTACAGGCATCCTGTGCTGGTAACGCATCATCCACTAACTGCCACAACTGCCGGTAATTGTCGTCAGGTAAGATATCATCCCGCAGTTGCGAGTAACGAAACGCCTGCGGTTTAGCGGCCAGTGAGCGGATAATATGCCGGTAGTTGATACAACGTGCACGGCTTTGGCCGAGGGCCGGGTAAATTCGTGGCAAGGTCAGCGCCACTTGCTGGCCCACATAGAGCACCAGTTTGTTATGATACAGCCGTACTTGCAGGCGTTCGCCAATCAGTCGTGATGGCACGCTGTACACCACCCGGCGCACTTCAATGGTGGCACTACGGGTGACTTTAATGCTCAGCAAGGTGTAATCAACAGCATCATATTCCGGTAAGGCTTGCAGGGTTTGCTGTTCTTCTAAAAAGCGGCTGCGTGAGCGCTGGTTTAGCTTGCCGACGATTTGATCAATAAAGGCCTGGTAGGCTTCGATACTGTCAAAGTCACTGTGGCCGCGAAGTAGCAGGTGCTGCGCCAGACGGCGTTTAAATGAGCCATTAGCGCACTCCACTACGCCGTTCTCATGCGATTGCCCCAGGTTATTGCGCGTTGGCGTCATGTTGTAATGCTCGCACAAGTCCTGATAGGCATCTGTCCAGACATTTTGCGTATTGTTCCTGGCGGCACTGAGGCTATCGGTGCGATGCTCCACCGGACAGCCACCAGCCTGCGTCAGCGCACGCTGTAAACCGGTAGATAAGGCAGAATAGCTCTCACCACCCTGAACCACAGTGATGGAACGCCAGCCGCTATAAGCGAGGCGGAACTGATACAGCAAATGAGCAAAGGGTTGCTGCTTAATGGTGATCGGGCTATCAGGATGAGTAAAATCAGAGAAGCCCTGTAAACCGGGTTGAGCTTGCTGGCGGAAGATGACATCTTTCTCCGGGCCATGTAGTGCTTTCCATTTCTTAACCCGACGCTGCAATGTTCTCAGAATTCGCTGGTCATATTGGTTTGGATAGAGCGCCTGCAAATGCTCCAGCAAAGTAATAGGCGTAAGCTCTGGTTTAGCGTTTAAAAGAACAACTAGATCGGTTTCCCATACGGCTTCCAGTGGATCTTAGCGGGTGCGCCAATCTCTATCAGCTTTAGCGCGGGGTAAGGTGTTGGACTGCTCAATACGTCGGGCAGTGCGGGGGGAAATGGCAGACTTCGCAGCAGCGATTTCTTGAGTCATGCCTTGTTGGCGATGCTGCATATACAGCTCCTCTTGTCGGTGGGTGATATGTTGTCCAGGCACCTTGAACTCCGAACAGAAAACAAGGTACCTATTGTGACACCCAACCGGCCAAGATAATTGTCGTCAACCGGTCATCCTAATTGTCGCCGAACACGTTTCAGCGCCGTACAAAAATGCTATTTTGTTCATACTCAATGCGTTTGTGGGTTTGGTTTGTTTGGCGACTGATCTGATCGCGCAAACTGCATTGAGTTCCCTTACCTGAGTGATCTACTATTTCGCACAGTTATTTAGCTTTATCGTAACGCTCAAGAAATTGGGCTTAATGCCGAAAACAATAAAATAAAACAGCCAACCCTTGAGGTTCTTATGCGCCAGAATTTACCAGTGACGGGTCGAAACTTAGAACTCCCAAAAGATGCCAATATTCTTTCGACTACCTCCCCTCAAAGCCATATCACGTACGTTAATCCTGACTTCATTAAAATCAGTGGTTTCACTGAGGAAGAACTATTAGGCCAGCCTCACAACATCGTAAGACACCCAGATATGCCGCCTGCTGCATTTGAGCATATGTGGAGTACATTAAAATCTGGCCGCTCATGGATGGGGCTAGTAAAAAATCGCTGTAAAAATGGCGACCACTATTGGGTAAGTGCTTATGTAACGCCAATAGCTAAGAATGGTTCGATTGTTGAATACCAGTCTGTAAGGACCAAGCCTGAACCTGAGCAGGTTTTGGCTGCGGAAAAATTATATGCTCAATTGAGAAGCGGGAAGGCCGCGAGGCCGAAATTGGCTGCTAGCTTTTCCGTGAAAATACTCTTGCTCATATGGGGTAGTATTATATCAAGCGCAATGGCTGCCGGCATGCTTACTGATACATCAATAAGCAGCTTATTGTTAGCCACTTTAATGTCAGGAAGCTTAAGCTCTGTTAGTGTTTTGGCTATTCTCTCTCCTCTTGGAAGACTGGTTGAAAGAGCCAGGAATATTTCCAATAACCCATTAAGTCAATCCCTCTACACTGGGCGCACCGATGAGTTTGGCCAAATAGAGTTTGCTTTACGAATGATGCAAGCTGAAACAGGCGCCATAGTAGGTCGCATAGGTGATGCATCAAATCGGCTTAGCGAACACACCCGAGGCCTACTAAAGGATATTGAGTCAAGCAATGTACTTACAGTTGAGCAGCAGGCAGAGACAGATCAAATAGCAACGGCAGTAAACCAAATGGTGGCAAGCATTCAAGAGGTTGCGAGCAATGCACAGCATGCTGCAGATGCGGCCGGAAGAGCAGACACTGAGACGGCATCTGGCCAGCGTCTGGTAGCCCACACAAGCCAGTCAATCACTGCCCTTGAAGGTGAAATTAGGCAAGCCGCTCAGGTTATTCATGAGCTTGAAGGTCAAAGTAACGAGATATCAAAAGTTCTTGACGTTATACGAGGGATCGCCGAGCAAACGAATTTGTTGGCACTCAACGCAGCAATTGAGGCCGCGCGTGCTGGTGAGCAGGGGCGTGGTTTTGCTGTTGTCGCCGATGAGGTTCGCAGTCTTGCTGCTCGCACACAGCAATCGACAACGGATATTCAAAGCATGATCAGCGCTCTACAAGAGCGAGCGCAATCCGCTGTTACAGCGGCAAGCGCACACGAGTGTAGCTCACGCAGAGGAAGCAGCTACAGCTCTTGATGGAATTGGCCAACGCGTTAACGAAATTACCGACATGAACGCGCAAATAGCGACTGCGGTCGAGCAGCAGGGAGCAGTAAGTGAAGACATAAACCGCAGTATTATCAATATACGCGATGCTGCTGATACCAATGTACAGACCGGGCAGAATAATTTGCAAAGTGCGAAATCTGTCGCTCAGTTAACTAGCGCTCTGAGCGAACTGGCAAAACAGTTTTGGGAAAAACGAGGATAACGCTTTTCAGTATCTCGACAGGGATAACTTACTTTACCATCGGTTATCCCTTTTAGCCGCACAAATTTTAGCCATGGCTTTTCAGGAAGTCAGGGCTATCAGAATGGCCTTAGAAAGCCTCATGTACAGAACCTTAAGCGGCAAGCGAATTAATAATACCGTCTAACGTGTTGTTTTGCTTGAATTTTCTCTGCCTACTCTTTTTGCCGTTTTTGGATAAATACACCATTGCCCACTCCAACTTCTCTGTTATTTCCTGCCACGCACCATGGATGATGCTCGCCAATATCGGCATTAACCAAAGCGCGCTGTTTTTGGCAATCTTCAGCATCGATAACTCCGCGCTGCCAATCAGCGTCAGCGCCAGCCGACGTTTGACCAGCAAGGCCAGCAAACTAGCCCAGATCAAGCCTTCCGCTATCGCTTTTTGTCGTGTCGCGAACGCCTTCAACCGGTTATGTGATTTCAGCTCTTTGAACAACAGTTCGATCTGCCAACGGCAACGATACAATGCCATCACCTTCTCGGCTGGCCATCGCTCACGCGGAAGATTGGTCATCCATATACAGAACCGTTTTTCCTCTGCAAACCAACGTCTTATGAGTCGATATTTATACTTTCCCGAACTCACATCCAGATCCAGAACCTCGGCTCTGCAGCTTCTCCGATCGATATCCTTGAGCTTTTTTCCGAGTAACTTGGGCATTTCCCTGCCGTCCTGTCGGTAAGCTGCCTGTACTTTGGGATTGAGATTTTGACTCCCTCTGACCAGATAGCTTCCTTTGGCTTTGGTCACATCAGCAAAGTACTCGCGGCTGATGTAACCGGCATCCGCCAATAACAGTTTGTTATTTAACGAATTTTCGGCCGGAAGATGCTTGCGCTCCGATTCGGTATCCGCCGTGATACTCATCGATATCGGCGACTGGTCCAGCAAGGACATGGTCATATGACACTCTACCGCAGCGGGGCTGTGCTTATTGAATCGGCCCGGGAAATGTTCTGCCAATTGCGGATGTAACGCGAATGACGACCCGTCCTGCAGCAGTACCTGCTCAAAGCCTGCCAGTCCGTGGGCGTCCGGTAGACACTCCTTGAGGCGTAAGGCGATGGCTCGTTCAACCAGTGCGCGCATGAACAAGGGAAAACCCTGCTTGCGTAACTGGTTGTGAAAGGGTTTATACGCTATTTGGTCAGTATCATGGAGCTGCAACGCATTGAAATGGCGATGCAAACCAGCAATACCATCCACCTTGTCGCAACCAAGCCCTGAGAGCAGAGCCGGGAGTAGTCTCGCAGGCTGGATATCCCGGAGTCGCTGACAAAAACCGGTAAATTTACCGATCCGGTTGAGTTCAGAAGAGCTAAGAAGTTGCTTGAGGTACTGGGTTGCATTGATTATAATCATGGCTTCGGGCGTGTCGGTTTTTTTTTGCGATTAAATCAGATCACAAACGAAGCCTTTTTTCTATCTATTTCAATTGGTTGTAGCTAAAGATCCTGTACATGACAGGTCACTGCAGCGGCCAAACTGTTGCCACATCTCAGTTCAGGAGGAAACGCAATGACTCAGGAAAGGATCCAGACCCGCTACCCACTCGGCGGCCCCTTCGCCACCCAGGCTGAGCTGGAGCAGGCCATCACCCAGGCCATAACGACCCACAGACAAGATTTCTTCCCTCTGCTGGAACGGCTGGTGGACGTGGGGGACACCCGGGTCAACCTCAGTCAGGAGAACCCGCTGCGGGTGCTCAGCATCGAACTCGCTGACGGCCGTGAAGGAGTGGCCCATATCAACTACGAGTCCAACTTCGCCGAGAGCTGCCTGATTATCAACGAATACGACCAGCACCAGACCAGCCTGGCCTTTCGCCTCGACGGGGATGCACTTATCTTCGACGTCGAACTGCCGATCGCGTGGAATTTCAATAACTGAAGATTCAGCGGTGTAATGCCGCCTGGTTGCTACACCCGGTCAGCCAGCTCCCCTCACCCTAACCCTCTCCCAAAGGGAGAGGGGATCAGCCCGTGCCAACCTCCAGCCGTGGTAGTCACTCCATACTCTGCTGTTATTTCAGGCGCCTGTAATCTTCCCCATATGGCTGTCATCTGAATAGCAATATCCAGCATATAGCCACCATAACCCTCACTCATGTACAGGATCTTTAGCGGCAACCAATTGAAATAGATATAAAAAAGGCTTCGTTTGTGATCTGATTTTATCGCCAAACAAAATCAACACGCGCGAAGCCTATGACTATTATCAACGCTAATTACTATCTGGAGCAACTCTTGGCTCCCGCCGCACTCGAGCGCATTGCTCGGCTCTGCAAGTTTTGTCTGCGTCAGCGTGCCATTACCCCAGCCATGCTCGTACCTGCACTGCTGCGGGCCATGGGAGGCGACCAGGTCAATGACATTGCCGGTTTACACCGCCATTTCAATGCCTTGCAACTGGTAAACACCCATCAGGTTTCTTACAAACCGTTTCACAATCAGCTGCGCAAAGAGAGCTTTGCCCTGTTTATGGGGTCGGTTCCGGCTGAGGGCGAAATGACACCCTAAGCTTTCGGTTCCTTGGGCCAAAGATATTCGCCAGTCAGTAGAATGTGCGCCCAGCCCAATGGGGATATGTGGGGAAGAAATTCAGGGGGAACATCCAACCCTTCGTTCCGCCGCTCCGTGACGGCATGACCAAGATGGACGGTATTCCAGTAAATGATCACCGCAGTCAATAAATTGAGCCCAGCGATTCGGTAGTGCTGCCCCTCTGTCGTGCGATCGCGAATTTCCCCCTGCCTCCCGATACGGAGCGCATTTTTGAGCGCATGGTGGGCCTCTCCCTTGTTAAGACCGATCTGAGCACGCCGCTGCATGTCCGTATCCAGGATCCACTCAATAATGAAAAGGGTCCGTTCAATACGACCAACTTCACGAAGCGCAACTGCAAGGTTGTTTTGTCGTGGGTAAGAAGCGAGCTTGCGCAGGAGTTGGCTGGGCCTGATTTTGCCAGCGGTCATCGTCGCGGCACAACGGAAAATATCAGGCCAGTTCGCAACGATAAGATCCTCCCGGGCTTTTCCACCTACCAACTTGCGTAACTCCCTGGGGGTCGTATCGGGATTAAATACGTACAACCGCTTCGATGGCAGATCCCTGATTCGCAGAACGAGATTGTAGCCGAGCAGGCTACTGGCTCCGAACAAATGGTCGGTGAATCCTGCTGTATCGGCATACTGTTCGCGAACATGGCGACCGACCTCGTTCATCAGTAGTCCATCGAGAATATACGGTGCCTCGCTCACGGTCGCCGGGATCGACTGACAAGCGAATGGCGCGAACTGGTCGCTTACGTGAGTATACGCTTTGAGGCCGGGAACAGAACCATATTTGGCATTGACCATGTTCATGACTTCGCCATGCCGCGCTGTCGGGAAAAACTGACCATCGCTCGATGCTGACGTGCCCATCCCCCAGACGCGTGACATCGGCAGTTTACCCTGCGCGGCCACCACAATTGCCAATGCCTGGTTCATGGCTTCGCTTTCAACATGCCAGCGGGCAAGGCGTGAGAGCTGCCAGTAATCATGCGTGTTTGTAGCTTCCGCCATCTTACGCAGGCCCAGATTGAGCCCTTCAGCGAGCAGGACGTTGAGCAGACCGATCCGGTCGCGACATGGAGCCCCGGTTCTCAGATGGGTAAACGCATCTGTGAAACCAAGGGCTGCATCAACTTCAAGCAGCATGTCGGTAATCCGAACGGACGGCATTCGGCGATACAGATCCAGTATGAGTGCCTCGGCACCATCCGGCACGTCTGCTGTCAACCTGTCGATCCGCAACGTTCCATCTTCTATGCTACCGTGCGGAATAGTGCCGTTACGGGCAGCCCGGGCCAGCCGCTTAAGAGCGATCGTGAGTCGCGCCTTTCTGTCTGCCAGCCAATCCTGTGGGTTGGAAGGCACGGCCAGTTTTGCATTTTCCTGCGCCGCGATCATCGGCACCAGTACCTGCTTGAGGTCACCATAGCGGCGCGAATGAGCGAGCCAGACATCTCCGGAACGAAAAGCATCCCGGAGGTGAAAGAGTACCGCCACTTCCCAAAGACGGGTATCTCCTTTTTCCTGAGCTCGTAAATGACGGTTCCATTTGGAGCTGGGCCGCAGGAAACGCCTTTCTGGCGATGCAACACCTTTCATCTCTCCGATCGACAAAGCTGCTGCTACCAATGGTCCGGCGACCGGCGCGGCTTCGAGCTTCAGACAGCGCAACATGCGGGGCGCATAACGACGAAAGCGATGGTATCCCTGCCCGACATATGCAAGAGGCTCATCGGCTAGCGTGTTGCTGAGTTGAGTCCCTGTCGCTACCAGTTGAGCGAGCCGGTCCCATGCAACCGAACTGGCGACAGCCATCTCCAGCGGGGTTCCGTCACTGCGGGCCTCAAGCAACGAAGCTCCCAGCGCGGTGAAGGTACGGATCGTATCCGTGAGTGTGGCTTTAGAGCCGGAAATTGTTTCGTCATGCTGGCGCTTCGCTTCCCGCCAGGTTTTTCCTACGATCCTGTCATGGGTTTCGACTATGGCATCAGCAATCGCCGCTTCCCACTCCACAACACAGACGGCAAGGATCGCCCAGCGGCGGTCCGAAGTGATGTCACGCAAACCGTCGGTGAAGTAGCGTTCACCCTGCCGACGCAGCCGGGCAATGCGATGGGCAGGTATGCTGGCCAAAGCACTATGATTGATATTCAGGGTACGCAGAAATTCGAGCCTGTCGAGCAAACGGTTAGCAGCAGCCGAGTTGTTACCAACCTCGAAGTTGCGAAGCCAGATGAAACGACTGATATTGCCGGCGAGCATTTCACTCAGAAGTTTGTCCAGGTGATCGCGAACATCCGCTGTTAAATTTTCCGCAATCCGCGTTTCAATCCGCCGCTCAGCGGCGACCAGAGCATCCGCGCACAAGCGCTCGATTGTCGATACTGCGGGCAGAATGGTGGAAGTTTCCCGACACCGCACAATAAAACGATGAGCAAGATCCTCGTTTGATCTGGCATCTTCGGCCTGGCCGAAAGTCCACTCACGCAGATCACGGGCACCACGGCCCGTGAAGGTCTTGTAGCCGTAAATTTCGCGCAGCGTGTCCATGTGCTGCTGACGGGTTTGGCGCCGTGTGGCATAAGTGAGAAGCGCATCAGCCGGAACTCCAAGCTGAGCACCGACGAAGGAAAGGACTTCACGCGGGATCATCTCACCAGGAGCCAGTGCACGGCCCGGATATCGTAAGGCACAAAGTTGCAGGGCAAAGCCAATCCTGTTTTCCGGTCTGCGGCGCTGCCTAATGTTTTCCAGGTCATCATCGCCCAGCGTGTAGAACTTCAGTAGCGACAGTTCGTCCGTGGGCAGATCGAACAGCGCTGCTCGCTGCCGTTCGGTGAAAATATGGCGTCGTGACATACAAATTCGTCCCTTTTGAAGTATAGTCTGTTTTGGACAACAGCCAGCCCATATAAATCAGGGCGTTCCGATACAAAAATCCAGGAGGGTTCAATTGGGACATCGTGCCGCCATTTACTGCCGGGTTTCAACAGCGGATCAGTCTTGTGAACGCCAGGAATTTGATCTGCGAGCCTTCGCCGGCCGTGCCGGCTACGACGTGGTGGGAATATTTAAGGAAACAGGTTCAGGAACTAAACTCGACCGGGCCGAGCGAAAGAAAGTCCTGGCGCTTGCCCAGTCCAGACAAATTGATGCAATCCTGGTCACTGAGCTTTCCCGGTGGGGGCGCTCGACGCTCGATCTGCTCAATACGCTACGTGAACTGGAGAACTGGAAGGTTTCCGTGATAGCCATGAATGGAATGGCGTTCGATCTTTCGTCGCCGTATGGACGAATGCTGGCGACGTTTCTTTCCGGCATTGCGGAGTTTGAGCGGGATCTCATCAGCGAGCGGGTCAAGTCAGGCCTTGCTGTTGCGAAGGCACGTGGTAAGAGGCTTGGTCGTCAGGCCGGAGTGCGACCAAAATCAGACCGACTTTTGCCTAAGGTGGTTGCGATGAGGGCCGAGGGACGCAGCTATCGCTGGATCGCACGCGAGCTCGGTATCAGCAAGAATACCGTCGCTGACATCGTGCAACGACACAGAGCTAACGCTTAGGGTGTCATTTCGCCCTCAGCCGGAACCGACCCCTTCAAGCGTCATGAGTGGGATTTCACTGAACCAAAATATGTGGATTTCCCGTCACGCGGTATTTTCCATGTGCAGGTCGGCGGCGGTGCCACCACTGGCGTGGTGAGCGCGGTCAATAACAACAGCAGCAGCTGGATGCGCGCGAAGCTGGCGGCCTATCGTAATAACCCGGTTAAACTCAAAGATTGATCGATTAAGATCGTGTTCTTTGTCTGAAACGGAAAAGCCGACGCGTTATGCGTCGGCTTTTGTTTTTTGGTTTTCCACGGTGGCGGCGCGCTGCGTCTGTCCGGGCTACCGATTATGCGGCTGTCTGGTAGCCCGGACAGGTGCGCAGCACCGCCTCCGGGAATGACTCAGGCCGTGCGCCACTTGCGCGTCAGCGGCTTCTCAATTTCCACAATCAGGAACATCACAAAACCGATAATAAAGGTGATCACCCAGTAGCGGAACGGCAGCGCTTCGGTACCGAACAGCATCTGCATAAACGGCGCGTAGATAATCAGCAGTTGCAGCACCAGCAACACGCCGCTGACAATCCAGATACCCCGGTTCGCCAGCAGCCCTTTGCTCAGTGAGAAACCATCCGCCACCCGGCAGTTGAGCATATAAAACCACTGTGCGGTGACCAGCGTCTGCAACAGTACGGTGCGGATAAACTCAGGTGAGTAGCCTCGCGGCTGTAGCCAGGCCTCCAGCACAAAGGCGCTCACGGCGATCATCGAACCGACAAAAATTACCCGCCAGATGGCAAAGCCGTCCATCGCATGCAGCTTAGGATCGCGCGGCGGACGGCGCATGATGTTCTTTTCACCGGCTTCGAACGCCAGACCAAACGACAGCGTGGCCGACGTCGCCATGTTCATCCACAAAATCAACACCGGCGTCAGCGGAATCAAATTCCCCGCCAGCAGCGCGATAATGATTAACAACCCCTGCGCCAGGTTGGTTGGCATAATGAACAAGATCGTTTTCTTCAGGTTATCGTAAACCCGCCGCCCTTCCCTGACTGCACTGGCGATGGTGGCGAAGTTATCATCGGTCAGCACCATATCAGCGGCCTCTTTGGTCACTTCGGTGCCCTTGATGCCCATCGCGATACCAACATCGGCCTGCTTCAGCGCCGGGGCGTCGTTCACCCCATCACCGGTCATCCCGACCACCTCTTTCCTGCTTTGCAGCGCCTGAACCAGACGGAACTTATCTTCCGGACTGGTACGGGCAAAAATATCGAATTTCTGCGCCGCTTCACTCAGTTGGGTATCGTCCATCACCTCCAGCTCGCGCCCGGTAATGGCGTTCCCGGCGTTGCCGATCCCCAGCATCTTGCCGATACTCATCGCCGTTTGCGGGTGGTCCCCGGTGATCATCTTCACGCGGATCCCCGCCTGCAGGCAGTCGCCGATAGCGGTAATGGCCTCTGGTCGCGGCGGGTCCATCATCCCGGCGATCCCTAACAGAATGACGCCATGCTGCAAATCCTGATGGGTGAGTTCGGTTTGCCCGTCAGCCGCCGGTTTCCACGCTGCCGCCACCATGCGCAGCCCTTCCCGCGCGTACTCTTCAATTTTCGCTTCCCAATACGGCTGGTCCAGCGGCTCCAGCCCATGGTCGGTTTGCTGATGCTGACACAGGCGGAACAGCACATCTGGCGCACCGGTAATTAAAATCGTCTCCTCATTGCCGATGCGGTACAGCGTTGACATATATTTGTATTGCGAATCAAAGGGGATCTTACTGCGCAGTTCGGTGCTCGCCGGCGAAAGCGTCACTTTCGCCGCCAGCACCTTCAGCGCCCCTTCCGTAGGGCCGCCAGTGATTTTCCACAACCCGCTTTCATCTTTGATTAGCTGGCTGTCGTTACACAGGTCGATGGTGCGCAGATAGCGCTCCAGCAGCGTGCCCGGCGCGACGGTTATCGGGTCCGGCTCATCGATCGGGTGAATATTCCCCACCGGCTCGTAGCTGTCCCCTTCCACCCGATAGACTTTATCGGCGGTGATAACGGCCTTAACCGTCATCTCGTTCATGGTCAGCGTCCCGGTTTTATCCGAGCAAATAACCGTCATCGCCCCTAGCGTTTCGACCGTCGGCAGCTTGCGGATAATCGCCTTCTGCCGGGCCATGGTTTGCACGCCAAGCGAGAGGATAATCGAGATAATCGCCGGCAGCCCTTCCGGTACCGACGCCACCGCCAGGCTAATCAGCGACAGCATCAGTTCAGAAACCGGCATATCGCGGAACAGCAGGCTAAAGACGAATAGCGCAGCCATCATCACCAGAATGATGATAAAGATGGCTTTGCCGAGCTTATCCATCTGCACCAACAGCGGAGTACGGTGTTTCTCGATATCCGCCATCATCTGGTTAATGTGGCCCAGCTCGGTATCGCCACCGGTTGCCACCACCAGGCCTTTGCCACCGCCGGAGCTTACCGTGGTGCCTGAGAACAACAGGTTCGTCCGGTCACCCAACGGCAGTTCGCCGCTAAGCGCTTCGGTACTTTTCTCCACCACCGTTGATTCACCGGTCAGAATCGCCTCTTCCACCCGTAGGTTATGCGCTTCGATAACCCGCAGGTCTGCTGGAATGCGGTCGCCGGCGCGGATCACCACGATATCGCCGGGAACCAGCGCCGTGGTCGGAATGGTTTCATGATTCCCCTGACGAACCACCACCGCTTCGCTGGAGAGCATATTGCGAATGCTCTGGAGCGATTTTTCGGCGTTACTCTCCTGAATATGACCAATCAGGGCGTTGATCACCGCCACGCCGAGGATCACCAGAGTATCGACCCAGTGGCCCATCACCGCCGTCAATAGCGCCGCCGCCAGCAAGACGTAAATCAGCACATCATTAAAATGCGCCAGAAAACGCAGCCATGCCGGTTTACCCGCTTTTTGCGGTAGCGCATTTTCACCGTACTGCTGTAAGCGCGCCGTCGCTTCAGCGCTGCTGATGCCATCGGGAGTGCTGTTGGTGCTGGTCAGGGTTTCATCCACGGAGAGCTGATAAAACGGGCCGCCCGGTTTTTCTGTATTCATAGTTATCTCCTCACTCCTGTAACGGAAATCAGGACAGCCTCAGGCTGCCCTTAGCGCACCACAAAAACCGGCACATGGGCATAACGCACGATACTTGCCGCCTCTGAACCCAACAGATGGGTTTGAATATTGGGATTGCGTGAGCCAATGATCACCACATCCGCCTTCAGTTCATCTGCCAGTTTCGTCACTTCATCGCGGACGTTGCCGCTGCGAATATGAATCTGGACATCGCTTTCCTTCAGAGAGAGTTTATTGATGAGTTCAGCGAGTTTTTCTTTTGAATTATTAACCAGATAGTCTTCCATTTTTCGCGCATCGGAAATAAATCCGCGCGTCAGTGCAGGAGAAAATGTCGGGATGACGTTGAGTAAATGAATCTGCCCGGAGGAGCTTTGCGCGAGGAATTGAGCATGGGACAAAGCCTTGTCCGCAAGGCCGGTTTCAAACACATCAACCGGGACGAGGATATTTTTATACATAGAGACAATCCTTTTATTACCTATAAAAAAAGGTGGTGAAAACAGCGCAGACAATGGCGCTGAGGAAGAAATCTCGATTCGAAGTATGATGGGTATAATTAAACGTAGCACACGGCGATTAACATTATTAAGATGCCAATTAATATATTGAAAAATATCACAGACTCAGTCGACCTCAGACAATTCAACTGAAAACCCAGCAAAATCGTCAACATTACCGCAAATTTTACTCTTTTTAACATTTCCTTTTTTCAACGACTATGCTCATTATCAGAGGCCTGCGCGCCTCTAAAAACCATTCAACAATTATGTAGATAAGAATCTACTTAGCACAAGGTTGATACCAGAGGAGGAGCAATGTTCGGCTACAGCCTGTTTCGCCTGAGCCTGTTTATTGCCCTGGCAATAATCGCCTGTACGGCTTCCGGGTTATTTACCTATTTAGTGGTCTCAGCGCTGGCTGAATAAAGCCGGCATTTGTGAAAAATATGTAAAATAAAACCTTTAGCACCGAGGGGAATACAGTGAACCGTTATTTTTCTCTCATTCCCGTTGTTATTTTAATAACAACGGCTTGCGATCAGAAAGCACCGCAAGTTACCCCGCTGCCGCGGATGGTAAAAGTTGCGGATGTCGTCGCCATTGGTGATTCACAGCAGCGCATTTTTCCTGCCCGTATTGAATCCGGGGATTCTACCGATCTGTCGTTCAAACGCGGCGGACAGATTGAATCCCTTGATGTGCGTCAGGGAGCCAGTATCTCTCAGGGGCAAGCGCTCGCCCGGCTCAACGCCCGGGAAGCGCAGCAACGCGTCAACGAACGGCAGACCGCAGCAACCCTCGCTCAGCGGCAGTTCGACCGCTTCCAGACGCTGGCCGGTCGCCAGGCCATTTCAAAAGCGGAAATGGATATCCAGCGGGCCAACCGTGATTCCGCCAACGCTGCGCTAAAAATCGCCCGCGAAGAGCTAAGTCAAATGACGCTCACCGCGCCGTTTAGCGGTATTGCCGCCAGCGTCCCGATCCGTAATCACCAGGTTGTCGCCGCCGGACAGCCGATCGTCACCCTGACGCGAACCGATCTGCTCGACGTGGTGTTCAGCATTCCGGAGAATCTTTTTACGACTATTGATATCCGCAATGCGCAGTATCGTCCGGTGGTGAAAATCAACTCTATGCCGGACCGTCAGTTCACCGCCGAATATAAAGAACATACCGGTAGCAGCGACAGCAACACTCTGACCTGGCAGATCATTTTAACCATGCCGCGCCCGGCCGATTTTCCGTCAGTGGGCGGCGTGAGTGGGACCGTGACGGTCAATCTGGCAAACCTGCCCGCCAGCGCGGGCGATAAAGCCGTCGTGGTGCCGGTTGAAGCGGTATTTAATCCGGATAATCGCCAGCGCAATGAGCCCCACGTCTGGGTAGTTAAAGGCGAAGGCGAACAGCTACAGCTTGAGGACAGAAAAGTTGGCGTCGGCCAGGTCACCTCTCAGGGAGTGGTCATTACCGAAGGGCTTAGCGTCGGCGAGCGCGTCGTGGCGGCAGGCGTCAGTGAACTGCATGCGCAGCAACCGGTTCGAATCTGGACGCGTGAACGAGGTTTGTAATGGATATCTCTCGTCAGTTTATTAACAACCCGATTCGCGTCTGGCTGACTATTTTACTGCTGGGCATCGGGGGTATTTTCGCCCTGCTGAATATCGGTCGCCTGGAAGACCCGGCGTTTACCATCAAGACCGCCGTGGTCATCACCCACTATCCGGGAGCCTCGGCGCAGCAGGTTGAGGAAGAAGTCACCCTGCCGCTGGAGAACGCGCTGCAACAGCTGCCCTATCTGGACAACGTCAGCTCAATTTCCTCCAATGGTCTGTCGCAAATCACCGTCAATATCGCCTCGAATTATCACTCCAGCGAGCTGCCGCAAATCTGGGATGAGCTGCGCCGTCGGGTAGGAGACGCCGCCCGGATGTTCCCGCCCGGCGTGGCCTCCCCCTTTGTGAACGACGATTTTGGCGATGTCTTTGGCTTCTTCTTTGCTATCTCCGGCGAGAGCTTTACCAACCCTGAGCTGGTCCGCTACGCCGAGCAGCTCAGGCGCGAACTGGTGCTGGTTCCCGGCGTTGGCAAAGTCGCTATCGGCGGTGCGATCCCACAACAAATCAATATCGATATCTCGCTGGCAAAAATGACCGCCCGCGGTATCACGCTCAACCAACTGGCGGCAATCCTCAGTCGCTTGAACGTAGTGTCTAACGCCGGTGAGATTAAATCCGGCAGCGAGTCAATTCGCCTGCATCCAACGGGGGAGTTTGAAAATCTCGACGAGCTGGGCGATTTGTTAATCAGCCCGCACGGCTCAGGTTCAGCGACGCGATTGCGCGATATTGCCACGCTATCGCGCGGACTCAGCGAATCTCCTTCCAGCATTTATCACGCTAATGGCCGCCAGGCGGTCACTATGGGGGTGTCGTTTATTCCCGGCGTCAACGTCATTGACGTTGGTCGCGCGCTGGAAAGCAAACTGGATCAGATGTCGGCGGAAAAACCGGCAGGGATCAAAATTGACCTGTTCTACGACCAGGCTGCAGAAGTGGCTCACTCGGTGAACGGCTTTATCACTAACTTCCTGATGGCACTGGCCATTGTCGTCGGCGTGCTGCTGATCTTTATGGGCGTGCGCAGCGGTATCATTATTGCCCTGTCGTTAGCGCTTAACGTGCTCGGTACGCTGCTGATTATGTATCTGTGGGGCATCGAGCTACAGCGTATCTCGCTGGGGGCGCTGATTATCGCCCTGAGTATGCTGGTCGATAATGCCATCGTCATCGTCGAAGGGGTACTCATTGCCCGCCAGCAGGGGTCGACGCTGCTCACGGCGATTAATTATGTGATTCGCCGCTCGGCGCTGCCGCTGCTGGGGGCGACGGTGATTGCTATTCTCGCCTTTGCGCCGATTGGCCTGTCGCAGGACTCCACCGGAGAATACTGCAAATCACTGCTCCAGGTGCTGCTGATTTCACTCATGCTGAGCTGGTTCTCAGCGTTAACCATCACGCCAGTACTGATTAAATGGTGGCTGTTCAAAGGGCAACAGCCGCCTGCTGAAACCTCGGATACCGACCCCTACAGCGGGCGCTTTTATCGCATTTATCAGCAGATTCTGCACACCCTACTGATGCGCAAAGCGATCACCCTGACCGTCATGGCGGCGCTGCTGGCAGCTTCAATATGGGGATTCGGCTCGGTGCGGCAGAACTTTTTCCCCTCATCGAACACGCCTATCTTCTTTGTTGACCTCTGGCTTCCCTATGGCACTGATATTGCGACAACCGAAAAGATGGCCAGCGATATTGAAACCTCGATTAACGGCCAGCCGGGCGTTGTCACCACCATCGCCACCGTTGGTCAGGGCAGTATGCGTTTTATCCTCACCTACAGCGGGCAACGGCAATACAGCAACTACGCGCAGATCATGGTACGCATGGACGACCAGCGCAGTATTAACGCTCTGACGCAGCATGTTGACAGCTATATTGCGCGCAACTATCCGCAGGTTAATGCCAGCAGCAAACGCGTGATGTTCGGCCCTTCCGGCGATAGCGCCATTGAAGTGCGCATCAAAGGCCCGGATCCCGACCGCCTGCGCCTGCTCGCCAGCCAGGTGGGCGATATTCTCTCCGCAGACCCGGCCACCGACGGCGTGCGCAACGACTGGCAGAACCGCAGCAAGGTTATCCGCCCACAATATTCCGCCAGCTTAGGCCGCGAACTGGGAGTAGATAAACAGGATATCGATAACGCGCTGGAGATGAATTTCTCTGGTAGCCGTGCGGGACTCTATCGCGAAGGGGCTGACCTGCTGCCGGTGGTGGTTCGCCCACCAGCCGCCGAGCGCCAGGATGCTAACCACCTGAATAATGTGCTGGTCTGGAGCCAAAACCGCCAGCAGTATATCCCGCTCAGTAACGTGGTCAGCGGCTTTAATCTCGAGTGGGAAGATCCTTTGATCCTGCGCCGCGACCGCAGCCGCGTACTGACCGTGCAGACCGACCCCGATCCGCTGAGCAATCAAACCTCAGGCGATATTCTGGCGCGCGTGAAGCCGCAAATCGATGCCCTCGCCCTACCGCACGGCTACAGTATTGAGTGGGGCGGCGACGCGGAGAATTCCCGCGAAGCGCAGCAGGGGTTGTTCACCACCCTGCCGCTGGGTTACCTGGTGATGTTTGTTATCACTGTGCTGATGTTCAGCTCGCTGAAAAACGCGATCGCTATCTGGCTGACGGTGCCGCTGGCGCTGATTGGCGTAACGCCAGGCTTTTTGATTACCGGTATTCCTTTTGGCTTTATGGCATTGATAGGCTTGCTTAGCCTGAGCGGGATGTTGATTCGTAACGGCATCGTGCTGGTTGAGGAAATTGAGCAGCAGAAGCAGGAAAAAGCGCAGCAGGAAGCCATTATTTATGCCGCCACCTCGCGTCTGCGCCCTATTCTGCTGACCGCCTTCACCACCGTTCTCGGTCTGGCCCCTTTATTATTGGATGTCTTCTTCCAGAGTATGGCGGTAGTTATTATGTTTGGTCTGGGTTTTGCTACTATTCTGACGCTGCTGGTTCTGCCAGTGATTTACGCCTGTTTCCATAATAAGAGCCTATCCCAGTAGGCGTATATTGTTGCAGCCAGTTTGGGCACGGACAGCGCGCAACAACCGAAGCGTACACGCAGTACGTGAGGCTTGTGAGCACTGCCCAGGACCAAAATGGCAAATAAAATAGCCTAATGGGATAGGCTCTAAGGATATGAAGCCACAATAATGAACAGTACCGGATTAAATATTATTAAAACGCTGGGATGCATGACGGCGGTGACCTTCTTCACCATTTATAACACCCGGGATCACTATGATTACGACTATCACTGGATCCTCGGTTTTCTGACGTTTATTTCGACCATAGCCACGCCGCTGTTTTTTGTGGTGGCGGGCTATCTGGATTCGCAGTCACGGCACGATGCGCAGTGGCAAATGGGTAAAATCAAAAGCGTAGTTATCGTCTTCCTGTTCTGGATGACAGTGTACTATCTCTGGGAACCCTACCAGCGCGGTTATCTTATCCAGCCGTGGTTTGTTTTTGCCTTTATTGTGATTTACACCTTTCATCCGCTTATCGAGTGGCTCAGCCAGCGACGCAAGCTATTTTTCGGCGTGGTATTTGCGCTGCTGTTGCTCTCATATGGCTACGATCTGCTGTCCGCGCTGTATCCTGATGTTCATGCGCTGAGCCTGGCCCCGCAGTACCGTTTGTGGACCTGGCTGCTGTTTTACCTGACCGGCCAGCTGTTCAGCGATCCGCTGGTCGCCAGTTGGCTGACCCGCGAGAGAGTGGTGAAAGGCGCGATGATCGCCATTCCGTTTATTTATCTCTTCACCTGGTTTTACGAGCGCCATTTCTTCTTCGCCCTGTTTAAGGCTGACAGAAATGCGTTCATTCTTACCGGATCACAAATTTATATTTTGGTGGTGGCGCTGGTGATTGCCGCCAACGGCGTGCGGTTTCGTAAAAACAGCGAGTTTAAAGAGACCATTCTGGCGACTATCAGCAAAACGATGACCGGCGTCTATATTCTTCACTACTCCGTTTTTCATCTGCTGACCGCGCTTATCCCAATTAGCTCGCTGGGAACCAAGTTAATGCTGATTGTCCTGACGTTCATCGCCTCGGTGTTAATTTCAATGCTAGCGCTGTCCAATTCGCTGGTGAAAAAGGTGATTACGATTTGATGCCCTCTTAAAAACCGTAGCGCAGCCACGCAAACAGCACGTTGCCGTTATTGTAGGTGCCGGGAATATAGGTGAACTGCACGCTCAGGCGGCGATAGCTGGCGGAAAAGAGCGGCAAAATAATCGGTAGCGGTACGTAGTTGGCGAAGTCTTCTCGGGCGGTGATCCCGGCGGTCACCCCAAGCCCCAGGCGAAAATCGCGACTACTGTCCAGATACCAGCCCTTCTCCCAGCCGTAGCCGATAATCGGCTGCCACTCGTTGTGCGAATCCTTAAACATCATCGCGTAGAGTGAGCTCCAGTTACCTTCTTCGTTATATCTTGAGACACCAAATCCCCCGCCCCACGGCATCTCATTGTAGTTATCGGTTTTCTCTTTATCGTACATAAAGCGGTTGTGCCAGCTGAGAAATGGCAGATACAGGTCGTAGTTTTGCGGCTGATTCCAGGTTTGCGAGACATCGTCTTTTAGCCAGTTCCACCAGCCGCTGACGCGTTGTTCGCCATAAACCTTTGTTTCCGCCTGTACCGCAAAGGCGAAAATAAACAGAGTTCCCCACACTATCCGCAGACAACGTCGCATTGTTTTATCCTTAAAGGGGTCGTCTCAGAATTCGGAAAATAAAGCACGCTAAGGCGTAGTCACCCCGTGACTCCCCCGCGCCGATGCAGCGAGCTTCGTTCCGTCTTGCAGTGACGCAATCAGCGGGCAGGAAACGTTCCCTTTCCGCGCATGGCAGGCGCACACCAGTTCAGACAGCACGGCCTCCATGCGTGCCAAGTCGGCCATCTTCTCGCGCACATCCTTGAGCTTGTGCTCGGCCAGGCCGCTGGCTTCCTCGCAATGGGTGCCATCCTCCAGCCGCAGTAGCTCGGCGATTTCGTCCAGGCTAAAGCCCAGCCGCTGGGCCGATTTCACGAACCGCACTCGTGTTACATCCGCCTCGCCATAGCGGCGAATGCTGCCATAGGGCTTGTCTGGCTCCGGCAGCAGGCCCTTGCGCTGGTAGAACCGGATGGTCTCCACATTGACCCCGGCCGCCTTGGCAAAAACGCCAATGGTCAGATTCTCAAAATTAATTTGCATATCGCTTGACTCCGTACATAACTACGGAAGTAAGCTTAAGCTATCCAAACCAAATTTGAAAGGACAAGCGTATGTCTGAACCACAAAAGTCTGAACCACAAAAGTCTGAACCACAAAACGGGCGCGGCGCGCTCTTCGCCGGTGGGCTGGCCGCCATTCTTGCGTCGGCCTGCTGCCTGGGGCCGCTGGTTTTGATCGCCTTGGGGTTCAGCGGGGCATGGATCGGCAACCTGACGGTGCTGGAACCCTATCGCCCGATCTTCATCGGCGCAGCGCTGGTCGCGCTGTTTTTCGCCTGGCGGCGCATCTACCGCCCGGCGCAAGCCTGCAAACCGGGTGAGGTCTGCGCGATTCCCCAAGTGCGAGCTACTTACAAGCTCATTTTCTGGATCGTGGCCGCGCTGGTCCTGGTCTCGCTCGGATTTCCCTACGTCATGCCATTTTTCTATTAATCACAGGAGTTCATCATGAAAAAACTGTTTGCCGCCCTCGCCCTCGCTGCCGTTGTTGCCCCCGTGTGGGCCGCCACCCAGACCGTCACGCTGTCCGTGCCTGGCATGACCTGCGCCTCTTGCCCGATCACTGTCAAGCACGCGCTTTCCAAGGTTGAGGGCGTGAGCAAGACCGACGTAAGTTTCGACAAGCGCCAGGCCGTCGTCACCTTCGACGATGCCAAGACCAACGTCCAGAAGTTGACCAAGGCGACCGAGGACGCGGGCTATCCGTCCAGCCTCAAACGCTGATCCGTTAACCGAACTCGGGAGCGACACATGGGACTCATCACGCGCATCGCTGGCAAAACCGGCGCGCTCGGCAGCGTCGTTTCCGCGATGGGCTGCGCCGCCTGTTTTCCTGCCATCGCCAGCTTTGGCGCGGCCATCGGACTGGGCTTCTTGAGCCAGTACGAGGGGCTATTCATTGGCATCCTGCTGCCGATGTTCGCCGGCATCGCGTTACTCGCCAATGCTATCGCTTGGCTCAATCATCGACAGTGGCGACGCACGGCGCTCGGCACGATAGGCCCGATCTTGGTGCTGGCAGCGGTGTTTTTAATGCGGGCTTACGGCTGGCAGAGCGGTGGACTGCTCTATGTCGGCCTGGCCTTGATGGTTGGGGTGTCGGTCTGGGATTTCATCTCGCCAGCACATCGCCGCTGCGGGCCGGACAGCTGTGAATTGCCAGAACAACGTGGCTGACGGCAACAGCCGTAGCCACCACAGAAAAGGAAAAATACATGACCACCCTGAAAATCACCGGGATGACCTGCGACTCGTGCGCGGCTCACGTCAAGGAAGCCTTGGAGAAAGTGCCCGGCGTGCAATCGGCGCTGGTGTCCTATCCGAAGGGCACAGCGCAACTCGCCATTGAGGCGGGCACGTCATCGGATGCGCTGACTACCGCCGTGGCCGGACTGGGCTACGAGGCAACGCTTGCCGATGCGCCACCGACGGACAACCGCGCCGGCCTGCTCGACAAGATGCGCGGCTGGATAGGGGCCGCTGATAAGCCCAGTGGCAACGAACGCCCGTTGCAGGTCGTCGTCATTGGTAGCGGTGGAGCCGCGATGGCGGCAGCACTGAAGGCCGTCGAGCAAGGCGCGCAGGTCACGCTGATTGAGCGCGGCACCATCGGCGGCACCTGCGTCAACGTCGGTTGTGTGCCGTCCAAGATCATGATCCGCGCCGCCCACATCGCCCATCTGCGCCGGGAAAGCCCATTCGACGGCGGCATGCCACCCACACCGCCGACGATCTTGCGCGAGCGGCTGCTGGCCCAGCAGCAGGCCCGTGTCGAAGAACTCCGTCATGCCAAGTACGAAGGCATCCTGGACGGCAATTCAGCCATCACCGTTCTGCACGGTGAAGCGCGTTTCAAGGACGACCAGAGCCTTATCGTTAGTTTGAACGAGGGTGGCGAGCGCGTCGTGATGTTCGACCGCTGCCTGGTCGCCACGGGTGCCAGCCCGGCGGTCCCGCCGATTCCGGGCTTGAAAGAGTCACCCTACTGGACTTCCACCGAGGCCCTGGCGAGCGACACCATTCCCGAACGCCTTGCCGTAATCGGCTCGTCGGTGGTGGCGCTGGAGCTGGCGCAAGCCTTTGCCCGGCTGGGCAGCAAGGTCACGGCCCTGGCGCGCAATACCTTGTTCTTCCGTGAAGACCCGGCCATCGGCGAGGCGGTGACAGCCGCTTTCCGTGCCGAGGGCATCGAGGTGCTGGAGCACACGCAAGCCAGCCAGGTCGCCCATATGGACGGTGAATTCGTGCTGACCACCACGCACGGTGAATTGCGCGCCGACAAGCTGCTGGTCGCCACCGGCCGGACACCGAACTCGCGCAGCCTGGCATTGGAAGCGGCGGGGGTAGCCGTCAATGCGCAGGGGGCCATCGTCATCGACAAGGGCATGCGCACCAGTAGCCCGAACATCTACGCGGCCGGCGACTGCACCGACCAGCCGCAGTTCGTCTATGTGGCGGCAGCGGCCGGCACTCGTGCGGCGATCAACATGACTGGCGGCGATGCGGCCCTGGACCTGACCGCAATGCCGGCCGTGGTGTTCACCGACCCGCAGGTCGCCACCGTGGGCTACAGCGAGGCGGAAGCACATCACGACGGGATCGAGACCGACAGTCGCCTGCTAACACTGGATAACGTGCCGCGTGCGCTTGCCAACTTCGACACACGCGGCTTCATCAAGCTGGTCATCGAGGAAGGTAGCGGACGGCTCATCGGCGTGCAAGCGGTGGCCCCGGGAGCGGGTGAACTGATCCAGACGGCGGTGCTCGCCATTCGCAACCGTATGACCGTGCAGGAACTGGCCGACCAATTGTTCCCCTACCTGACCATGGTCGAAGGGCTGAAGCTCGCGGCGCAGACCTTCAGCAAGGACGTGAAGCAGCTTTCGTGCTGCGCCGGATGAGGAAAAGGAGGTGT
Source organism: Citrobacter sp. RHBSTW-00881 (assembly GCF_013728515.1). Lineage (NCBI taxonomy): Bacteria > Pseudomonadati > Pseudomonadota > Gammaproteobacteria > Enterobacterales > Enterobacteriaceae > Citrobacter > Citrobacter sp. RHBSTW-00881. Next base: position 40,506 of record NZ_CP056270.1, on the reverse strand, counting down.
TCAATGAGCGCCTACACAGTGTCCCGGCTGGCCCTTGATGCCGGGGTGAGCGTGCATATCGTGCGCGACTACCTGCTGCGCGGATTGCTACGGCCGGTCGCGTACACCACGGGCGGCTACGGCTTGTTCGATGACACCGCGTTGCAACGGCTGCGCTTTGTACGGGCTGCCTTCGAAGCGGGTATCGGCCTGGACGCACTGGCGCGGCTGTGCCGGGCGCTGGATGCTGCGGACGGTGACGGTGCGTCTGCGCAGCTTGCCGTGTTGCGGCAACTCGTCGAGCGTCGGCGCGAGGCCCTGGCCAGCCTCGAAATGCAACTGGCCGCCATGCCAACCGAACCGGCACAGCACGCGGAGAGTCTGCCATGAACAGCCCAGAGCACTTGCCGTCTGAGACGCACAAACCGATCACCGGCTACTTGTGGGGCGCGCTGGCCGTGCTCACCTGTCCCTGCCATTTGCCGATTCTCGCCATTGTGCTAGCCGGCACGACGGCCGGCGCGTTCATCGGGGAGCACTGGGGTATTGCAGCCCTCACGCTGACCGGCTTGTTTGTCCTGTCTGTGACGCGGCTGCTGCGGGCCTTCAAGGGAAGATCATGACCGCTTCCCAGCCAGCCGAGAGTGGGCAGCTTTGAGCTTCGCTACCAATCTGGAGGAGTACCACCATGAACGCAAACGCCCCGAACACTGCCAGTTGCACCACCTGCTGCGTATGCTGCAAAGAAATTCCGCTCGATGCCGCCTTCACCCCGGAAGGCGCGGAATACGTCGAACATTTCTGCGGGCTGGATTGCTATGAACGCTTCCAGGCACGCGCCAAGGCCGCGACAGAATCTGACATTGCACCTGTCCCTGGCGGTTCGCAGCCGTCAGATTGAGGCATACCCTAACCTGATGTCAGATGTTGAGCACAAACAACGTCAGAGTAGGGTATTAATTTATATTTATTGACACATTCAGCCAAGGGTAATAGATTTCATCCTGACATTTTTACCTTTGGAGGCATCTTGCAAGGTCAACGTATCGGCTACGTTCGCGTCAGCAGCTTCGACCAGAATCCTGATCGACAACTGGAACAAATAGAAGTCGGCAAGGTATTCACCGATAAGGCTTCAGGCAAGGACACACAACGTCCCGAACTTGAAAGGCTGCTGGCCTTCGTCCGCGAGGGCGACACCGTGGTGGTGCATAGCATGGACAGGTTGGCACGCAACCTTGATGACCTGCGCCGCATCGTCCAAGGGCTGACACAACGGGGCGTGCGCATGGAGTTCGTCAAAGAAGGGCTAACGTTCACCGGCGAGGACTCACCGATGGCCAATCTGATGCTGTCGGTCATGGGAGCCTTTGCTGAGTTCGAGCGCGCTCTGATCCGCGAACGTCAGCGCGAGGGAATCGTGCTGGCTAAGCAGCGCGGGGCCTACCGGGGACGAAAGAAATCGCTGAACAGCGAACAAATTGCCGAGTTGAAACGGCGAGTTGCGGCAGGCGACCAGAAAACCTTGGTGGCCCGTGACTTCGGCATCAGCCGCGAAACCTTGTACCAGTACCTGCGGGAAGACTGACCATGCCACGCCGCTCAATCCGGCACTGTTGCAAATAGTCGGTGGTGATAAACTTATCATCCCCTTTTGCTGATGGAGCTGCACATGAACCCATTCAAAGGCCGGCATTTTCAGCGTGACATCATTCTGTGGGCCGTACGCTGGTACTGCAAATACGGCATCAGTTACCGTGAGCTGCAGGAGATGCTGGCTGAACGCGGAGTGAATGTCGATCACTCCACGATTTACCGCTGGGTTCAGCGTTATGCGCCTGAAATGGAAAAACGGCTGCGCTGGTACTGGCGTAACCCTTCCGATCTTTGCCCGTGGCACATGGATGAAACCTACGTGAAGGTCAATGGCCGCTGGGCGTATCTGTACCGGGCCGTCGACAGCCGGGGCCGCACTGTCGATTTTTATCTCTCCTCCCGTCGTAACAGCAAAGCTGCATACCGGTTTCTGGGTAAAATCCTCAACAACGTGAAGAAGTGGCAGATCCCGCGATTCATCAACACGGATAAAGCGCCCGCCTATGGTCGCGCGCTTGCTCTGCTCAAACGCGAAGGCCGGTGCCCGTCTGACGTTGAACACCGACAGATTAAGTACCGGAACAACGTGATTGAATGCGATCATGGCAAACTGAAACGGATAATCGGCGCCACGCTGGGATTTAAATCCATGAAGACGGCTTACGCCACCATCAAAGGTATTGAGGTGATGCGTGCACTACGCAAAGGCCAGGCCTCAGCATTTTATTATGGTGATCCCCTGGGCGAAATGCGCCTGGTAAGCAGAGTTTTTGAAATGTAAGGCCTTTGAATAAGACAAAAGGCTGCCTCATCGCTAACTTTGCAACAGTGCCTGATTCGATGTGTTTGCGGGAAAAAAATCGGCCCAGATCCGCGAAATTTTAATCAGCGAGTCAGCTTGGGAAGAAATGACCTGCTTATTCGCACCTTCCTTAATATAAAGACACAAGCAGAGACATTTTTGGCACGATATAAAAACGCTAAGTTAAAAAATCACTATGACGTGTTGGGTATCAAATGTTCACTGGCATAAACCTCTGTTTCTGATGTAAAACAGATTTTCTGAGGAGGCGTAAAACCTCCTCGTACTGCGAAATTGATTTAGTGATAGCGATCGATCACGCCAACCAGATAGTGGTCGGTTTGCTGCATGTTGATGCCCGCTTTTTTAGCGCTGCGGACTTCATCCAGAATGATTTGCAACAGCGTCCCGTCCACGATTTCCTCTTTTCTGTATCGCTTCAGGAAGTTAATCGCTGACTTATCGTTTGCTGCCTGGGCGTCTTCCGTCAAAGAGGTCAGCGCATTAATGCGCTTCTGGTAATCGCTTACCGTCTGCTCAAACAGATCTTCCAGCGTGGAAAATTCACCGCACCGGGCGTGTTGCTCCTGTAACACCGGCGTGGCGCCGCTCTGTTTGATGTATTCGTACATGCGCATCATTTGCGTCACCGTATTTTGCGCCTGATGACGCAAAAATAGTGCGGTGCCATTAAGGCTATTCTCGCTGCACCTCTGGCTGAGCTGAAGATACAAATTTGAGGTATAAAACTCCTGATTCATTTGCGCATTCAGTTTTTGAACTATTCCGCTAGCGATCATAGGACTTCCTTATTTCTTGTCATCTCAGAAAACGGTCACTCTTCGAAAAAACAACCAGAATAAAAGCGATTCTTTCGCTTTTTTTATTGCGCCTGGTTACGCAGTCATATTCATTTTAAGTCGGGATGCTCCTTATTTAAATATCCAACCCTACTATCGCATTTCTATCTGGCATTATTCTGTGATGGTGTTTCGATATTCACACTCCCTGTGCCAATCCTTTCTTATCGACAGTAGGAAACTTCCTCCGGCTATTCTGCTGAACACGATTAGGGGCACTGTTGCAAAGTTAGCGATGAGGCAGCCTTTTGTCTTATTCAAAGGCCTTACATTTCAAAAACTCTGCTTACCAGGCGCATTTCGCCCAGGGGATCACCATAATAAAATGCTGAGGCCTGGCCTTTGCGTAGTGCACGCATCACCTCAATACCTTTGATGGTGGCGTAAGCCGTCTTCATGGATTTAAATCCCAGCGTGGCGCCGATTATCCGTTTCAGTTTGCCATGATCGCATTCAATCACGTTGTTCCGGTACTTAATCTGTCGGTGTTCAACGTCAGACAGGCACCGGCCTTCGCGTTTGAGCAGAGCAAGCGCGCGACCATAGGCGGGCGCTTTATCCGTGTTGATGAATCGCGGGATCTGCCACTTCTTCACGTTGTTGAGGATTTTACCCAGAAACCGGTATGCAGCTTTGCTGTTACGACGGGAGGAGAGATAAAAATCGACAGTGCGGCCCCGGCTGTCGACGGCCCGGTACAGATACGCCCAGCGGCCATTGACCTTCACGTAGGTTTCATCCATGTGCCACGGGCAAAGATCGGAAGGGTTACGCCAGTACCAGCGCAGCCGTTTTTCCATTTCAGGCGCATAACGCTGAACCCAGCGGTAAATCGTGGAGTGATCGACATTCACTCCGCGTTCAGCCAGCATCTCCTGCAGCTCACGGTAACTGATGCCGTATTTGCAGTACCAGCGTACGGCCCACAGAATGATGTCACGCTGAAAATGCCGGCCTTTGAATGGGTTCATGTGCAGCTCCATCAGCAAAAGGGGATGATAAGTTTATCACCACCGACTATTTGCAACAGTGCCTCGAATCAGCCTATTTAGGCTATTTTTTCCACCATTTCTGGCGTTATTTCCGGTTTTTACTGAGATCTCTCCCACTGACGTATCATTTGGTCCACCCGAAACAGGTTGGCCAGGGTGAATAACATCGCCAGTTGGTTATCGTTTTTCAGCAGCCCCTTGTATCTGGCTTTCACGAAGCCGAACTGCCGCTTGATGATGCGAAACGGGTGCTCCACCCTGGCACGGATGCTGGCTTTCATGTATTCGATGTTGATGGCCGTTTTGTTCTTGCGCGGATGCTGCTTCAAGGTTTTTACCCTGCCGGGACGCTCGGCGATCAGCCAGTCCACATCCACCTCGGCCAGCTCCTCGCGCTGTGGCGCTCCTTGGTAGCCGGCATCGGCTGAGACAAATTGCTCCTCTCCATGAAGCAGATTACCCAGCTGATTGAGGTCATGCTCGTTGGCCGCGGTGGTGACTAGGCTGTGGGTCAGGCCACTCTTGGCATCGACACCAATGTGGGCCTTCATGCCAAAGTGCCACTGATTGCCTTTCTTGGTCTGATGCATCTCCGGATCGCGTTGCTGCTCTTTGTTCTTGGTAGAGCTGGGTGCCTCAATGATGGTGGCATCCACCAAAGTGCCTTGGGTCATCATGACGCCTGCTTCGGCCAGCCAGCGATTGATGGTCTTGAACAATTGACGGGCCAGTTGATGCTGCTCGAGCAGGTGGCGGAAATTCATGATGGTGGTGCGATCCGGCAGGGCGCTATCCAGGGATAATCGGGCAAACAGGCGCATGGAGGCGATTTCGTACAGGGCATCTTCCATGGCACCGTCGCTCAGGTTGTACCAATGCTGCATGCAGTGAATACGCAGCATGGTCTCCAGCGGATAGGGCCGTCGGCCATTGCCCGCCTTGGGATAAAACGGCTCGATGACAGCGGTCATATTCTGCCATGGCAGAATCTGCTCCATGCGGGAGAGGAAAATCTCTTTTCGGGTCTGACGGCGCTTAGTGCTGAATTCACTATCGGCGAAGGTGAGTTGATGGCTCATGATGTCCCTCTGGGATGCGCTCCGGATGAATATGATGATCTCATATCAGGAACTTGTTCGCACCTTCCCTAAGTCACCGGCGGCTTGCCTGCCACACATTGAACATTACAGACCAATTAGCACTTTGTCACCGGGGAAAGATGTAAAGATTATGTATAAATAGATTGGCTTAGAAGTGACATTTCAACTTTGGAGAAACAGGTGACATTTTAAACTTGCTTTAACAAAATTTTGGGACTGACCGAAACAAAAAGGCCAGCCCCGGAGGGCTGGCTATTCAGTACAGGGCAATGACAGGTTTCTTGATGCCGCAGGCGTGAGCGTAGCGGGTCAGTGTGTCGATGCTGGCTTTGGTGATGTTGTTTTCCAGGCGAGAAATAACCGGAGGTGTAACCCCCATGCGTTCAGCAACCTGCGCTTTTGTCAGGTTGTCATGCTTGCGCCATTCAGCAAGCAGCTCCCTGAGCTTTTCCTTACGTTCTTCTTCCTGCCATGCAGCGCGATATTCATCGTCCTGCATCCACTCGTTATGCAGTTCTTTATGGCTTACCAGTTTCATTAAGTACCTCCGCTAACCGCTTTTTGGCGAGATCGATTTCTTTCGCTGGCGTTTTCTGTGACTTCTTGATGAAAACACGGAGCATGATGATGGTATTGCCTTTGTGGTATACCCAGATTCCCCTGGCTATGTCCGTCCCCATCGTGCGGATCTCAAAAAGTCCATCGCCCAGGGGCTTCGTGTCCGGCTCCCGCAGTAATCGGGCGTCATACTCCAGTTTGCCGATGAGACGGTCAAACTTCACCCTGATTTTTACGGGTAATGCTGTGGCTTCTTCCCTGGCTTCCGGGTGATAAACAACGCTAAACATGTGACCTCCCATTTCTATTAATATTAACCTATAGGCTAATTTCAGACAAGGTAGAATTAACCTATAAGCTAATTTTGTTGGCAGTTATCGTGGCTACCCGGTCACTACCCTGTTAGCGTGAGTTTTCGTTCCACTGAGGAACGGGGATTTATGCGCGTTAGCGCATGTAAGGCGGCAGGATGAAATGACAGGTAGCACCGAGGGTTAGCCGCCGATACCAGTGAGGGATCGAAAGGGATCGCCTATCCATCCCTTCACCCTGCAAAGCCATATTCCGCTAAAAGCGGCTCAGAGGCTTTTGTGCGCGGTCGGAGTGGTCACAACAAGGCCGAAGCCGCAGTTGGGGCGTATCTCCGCGTTAGCGGGTCGTAAGAGCCGCTTACGAGCGTGTAATCTAATTCTTCAGCGATATTTGCTGACGTATCCGGCGTGGCCGGATTTGTCCAATCCCTCGATGGCTAACAGGCGAGCTGTTAGCCATCGAGGGATTCCGTTCTGAATGCCCCGCGCTTTAGCGTGGGGAGCTACTTTTGAGGCGCTCGCGCCGATGCTGTTCGGTTATCCACTTTTTAAAGGGGATAACAGCAATGTCTTTTATTTTTTGGTTTATCTTTTAATACGTAAGTAATTAAAAGATAAACCAAAAGAGTATTTGCGCCATCTCGTTTGCACTTCATTATCACTTACCCACAAGCTATACAGCAGTTGTGGTGGGTCTACGCCGGAACCGCCGAAAAATCCGTCATTCCTGTAGGCGGGATGGGTTGGATTTCGAAAATTATTGTACTATAAGGGCTTCCCCGGCATGTCAACGCCGGTGTTTACGGTTTCTGTCTGCACTATAGTAAAAAAATAAAGGGGAGAGACTGCGGTACTATAAACGGTCATGATGAATCGTCATCGATTCGGACCCTGATGAAAGACGCTCGTGAGGCTCTAGTTCGTTAGTCGGGTACACTTGCCCTGTACAATAAGCAGATATACCTCACGGGGTCTAACCCTTTATCATCAACGAGTTGCAGAACAGATGGTCATACAGCTTTGTACTTTAGCTGGCTGAGTACAACCTGAAATCATCACCGTAATGCAATGATGCCCAGCACAGTCTTGCATTTTTGGCAGCGATGGCAACAACAGCGCGCCAGTATCCTCTGCGTTCGACCAGTGAGCAGACCCAACGACTGAATAAATCAGTCCTTTTCTCCGCCCCGATCAGTACCGAGCGGGCACCCTGAACCAGAAGTGTTCTCAGATACGAATCGCCAGCTTTCGTTATCCTGCCAAGCTTCGACTTTCCGCCGCTGCTGTACTGCGATGGTGTCAGTCCCAGCCAGGCTGCCAGCTGGCGCCCATTCTTAAAATCATGTGCATTACCGATACTGGCGACCAGCGCACAGGCCGTTGTGGGGCCAACGCCCTTCAATTCCATCAGCCGCTGACTGCGATGATCTGTTTTGGCCATGCGGGACAAAATTCGGTCATATTCAGCGATGTTATCTTCAATGCGAGCAACGTGCTCCAGCAAATCATCAACACATTGCTGAACCTGAAGTGGTAAAGAATTCTTCTGCTCAAAAACTATGTGGCGCAGGGCATCTGTACTTTGTGGGGCGATAACGCCGAATTCAGATATCAACCCCCGGAGACGATTATATGTTGCTGTTTTCTCTTCGATAAAACCCTGTCGGGTACGATGCAGACACTGCATTGCCTGCTGGCTCTCATCCTTAACCGGCACAAACCGCATATGTGGGCGACGAACCGCCTCGCAGATAGCCTGAGCATCAGCTGCATCATTTTTCCCTGATTTACCAGCCATGCGGTAAGGCGATACAAATTTAGCGGCCATCAGACGCGGCTCATGACCATACTGCCGAAACAGTCTTGCCCAGTAATGAGCCCCGGAGCACGCCTCCATCCCGATAACACAGGGCGGCAAACCAGCAATCAGCCCGGGAAGAGCTGCGCGGGTTACTCTGGATTTAACCAGAACGGTTTTGCCATTCTGGTCAACGCAATGAACAGCGAACACATTTTTAGCAAGATCGATACCGACAGTAGTAATGGTCATAACGAATCCCTCCGGGGTTGTGTTTACCCCATGATTGCACAAGAGTTAATCAGGCGCATAATCAGGGGAAGTCCCTTCCATTCGTTAAGGCTGTTTTTTGTACTGAGGTTTATTGCAGACGTGCAGAATCCCCGCCAGCTAAGGCGGTAGTGGGGTTCGAGGTCCAATGATGTAAAAAACCACGCTAAGAGGTTAATTCATTGTTTGTATTCAAATTTAATGGTCTTAACTCGCCCTTCAGAATATCTTCCGGTAACGAAAACGTATAATGTCCCAGCATATTTATATGGCCATGTATCAGCGGCGATAATCTTGCCAGATGCTCCTCTTCAGGTGTTTCCCCCGATTTGCGAAGATGTGACAACGCCTCCTGCATGTAAAGTGTATTCCACAGCACAACCGCATTGGTCACCAGACCCAGAGCACCGAGTTGATCTTCCTGCCCTTCACGGTAGCGTTTTCTAATCTCACCACGTTGTCCGTAGCAAATGGCTCGAGCCACTGCATGGCGTCCTTCTCCCCGGTTGAGCTGAGTGAGGATCCGACGCCGGTAATCCTCATCATCGATATAGTTGAGAAGATACAACGTCTTGTTGACCCGGCCCACTTCCATAATCGCCTGAGCCAGACCAGATGGTCGGCTACTTCTCAACAGTGAACGAATAAGCTCTGATGCATGGATGGTCCCAAGCTTCAGTGAGCCCGCCATTCGCATCATTTCATCCCATTGGGATTCTATTTTTGACAGTTCAACACATCCCCGGGCCAGCTCATTCAGGGCACCATAATGTGCCGTTTTATCTGCCCGCCAGAATATCGCCCCGCCTGCATCGGCCAGACGAGGGGAAAACTGGTAGCCCAGTAACCAGAACAGGCCAAAAATGATATCGCTGGATCCTGCCGTGTCCGTCATAATTTCTACCGGATTCAGCCCGGTCTGCTGCTCCAGAAGCCCTTCCAGTACAAAGATGGAATCACGAAGCGTCCCGGGAACTACAATGCCATGGAAACCGGAGTATTGATCGGAGACGAAGTTGTACCAGGTGATACCGCGTCCTGAACCAAAGTATTTACGATTTGGTCCGGAATTAACCGTTTTAACCGGTGTGACAAAACGCATACCATCTGCGGAGGCAACCTCACCACCTCCCCAGTACCCCGCGAGCGGCAGCGTGGACTGAAAATCAACCAGCCGTGCATTAGCGGTGACCAGCGTTTCTGCCCTGAGATAATTTTGTTTAACCCAGCTCAGACGATGGCGAGTAAGCGCGGGAATATTATGCTTTATCAGGGGTTCATGCCCTATATTGCAGGCTTCTGCCAGCAGTGTTGCGCACAGACTGACCTGGAGATCCTGCGCCCGAGCACCTGATTCACTGACGTGGCTGAATTCGCGGGTAAAACCGGTTCGGGCATCTATTTCAAGCAACAGCTCCGTCAGATCAACCGGAGGGATCAATTCTCTTACCCGACGATTCAATTGTATCAGTGCCGGTGGCTCATCCAGTTTATCCAGACTGCTAATCGTCAGTGAGGGATGCTTACCTTCATTGCTTATGCTGACCGCTGCGTTGCAGGCAAAACGTGAAGCCACTGATTTCCATGTGTCATCAAGCCGCGTAGCCAGTTGTTCTGCTGCTTTAGTTCCGTCTGATGGATGACCCAGCGCCCGACATACCGGGATGCGTTGTGCCTGCCATTCAGCTCCCTGAAGCAATTTTTGACGCGGGTCCCCCCACCGATCACTGTTCTCCAGCCAGAGATCACGACGGCGCAAAGAATCTTGAAGGCGCTCGAGAAGACACAGCGAGTAACCCGCTCGTAGAATCCTACCATCTCTGTCGTAGACCAGACGTTTCCATGGGCCGGAAATGATTTGCTCTGGTGCATCGTCGAGAATTCGCTTTTTTGAGCCACTCAGTTCGGCCAGATAATGGATTGCTGACAACGTGAGCTCCCCGGCCGGGGCGGCCTGAAAGTGTAAGTCACGCAACATCGCGGACAGGAAACGCTTCACCCGTCCATATTGTTCCACCATTTCATCCTGAAACTGAGTATCTTGCGGGCGCGCCAGCTCATTTACCTTGCCGACGGATTCAGCCAGTTTGTCCTTTGGTATGCGGCGAAAAATAGCCTGCCGCAGAGCTGCTTCTTCGGTGTTCTCATCAAGTAATAACGTGCATGCCCGTGCCAGTAATAGCGGGGCACGATCAAGATCTTTCAGGGTCCTGAGCCGCTTTTTCTGCCCGATATTTTTTGCAGAACGCGTGATATCCAGAATAAGCATATCCAGCACATCCACGGCCTCGTCAAGCGCCGAAATTTCCTGTGCTTTCACAAACGCAGTAAGCACGGCCAGTCGCCGTTCGTCAGGCATTCTTGAAATGTATTTCACCGAAGCCATTCCGGCATAACGGGCCAAATTCCGCAGCTGGATGGCAGGCAGACCGGAGAAATTCAACCGGGAAAACTCCATGCTACGCAGTCGGGTATATCGCTCCAGGGCGTCTGTAAATGACGGCCCACTGATAGTGACAGGACCTTTTCGCATCTCCTCCAGCACCGATATACGCTGCCCTTCAGGTATTTCAAGTAAACCGTCCAGTTGTGTTTTCTGCCAGCTGTCAGGCAACAAAGCCAGCCTTCGCCATAATCGTCGACTTGCCCGTTCGCGTACTTCGCCAATCAGCCTTGTCAGAGTCGAGGCTGCGGGTAGCAGGATCTTATTTTGCAGCAACCATGCGGTAGCAAAATCAAACAGCAGACCTGGACGCTCATTGCTGAGCCAGGCGCGAGTATAGAGCAAACGCTTCAGTCTGAATGTCCAGGGGAAATCACCAAAATCATGATAATCATAATAGAGCTTGATAAGCCCCTGATGCTCCCAGCGGGTATTTTCTCTTTCAGCATACCGGGAAAGGATCTCTGGTCGGCTGATGTTCAACTGTGCCGCAATGTAAAAACGGATGAATGAGGGAATTTGAAGGGGATCAGGAAGAAACGTTCCCAGAAAGCGCGCCGTAGTCAGCTGAAGTGCAATCCCCAGCCGGTTATGTTTTCCCCGTCGCTGATTAATAAAAGCAAGGTCACGCTCATCCAGATGAAAATACCGAGCCAGCTGAACCTCATTTGGGTCTGCCACATAGCGACCGTAGTTTTCTGTCTGTTCGCTGGTAAGAAAGTCATCACTCATTGCGCATCCTTTCGTAAACGGGAGTTCTGTCCTTTTTTTAACCGTCTCAAATATTATGATATTTGATACCCGTCAAAACCAAAGCGGAAAAGGGTATCAGAAATCGTAATTTATACATTATGATACCACTTTGTATCAAAAACGATTTGTGAGACTGAAATGGCGTTACTGGGCTATGCCAGGGTATCAACCAGCCACCAGAAGCTGACGCTCCAGGTGGCTGAACTGAAAAGTGCCGGTGTGCGTGAAGACCGGATTTTTACCGACATGATGACCGGGGCCACTGACGAGCGTGAAGGACTGCAACGACTGCTTGGCCGTGCTGAAAAAGGCACTGTTGCAAAGTTAGCGATGAGGCAGCCTTTTGTCTTATTCAAAGGCCTTACATTTCAAAAACTCTGCTTACCAGGCGCATTTCGCCCAGGGGATCACCATAATAAAATGCTGAGGCCTGGCCTTTGCGTAGTGCACGCATCACCTCAATACCTTTGATGGTGGCGTAAGCCGTCTTCATGGATTTAAATCCCAGCGTGGCGCCGATTATCCGTTTCAGTTTGCCATGATCGCATTCAATCACGTTGTTCCGGTACTTAATCTGTCGGTGTTCAACGTCAGACGGGCACCGGCCTTCGCGTTTGAGCAGAGCAAGCGCGCGACCATAGGCGGGCGCTTTATCCGTGTTGATGAATCGCGGGATCTGCCACTTCTTCACGTTGTTGAGGATTTTACCCAGAAACCGGTATGCAGCTTTGCTGTTACGACGGGAGGAGAGATAAAAATCGACAGTGCGGCCCCGGCTGTCGACGGCCCGGTACAGATACGCCCAGCGGCCATTGACCTTCACGTAGGTTTCATCCATGTGCCACGGGCAAAGATCGGAAGGGTTACGCCAGTACCAGCGCAGCCGTTTTTCCATTTCAGGCGCATAACGCTGAACCCAGCGGTAAATCGTGGAGTGATCGACATTCACTCCGCGTTCAGCCAGCATCTCCTGCAGCTCACGGTAACTGATGCCGTATTTGCAGTACCAGCGTACGGCCCACAGAATGATGTCACGCTGAAAATGCCGGCCTTTGAATGGGTTCATGTGCAGCTCCATCAGCAAAAGGGGATGATAAGTTTATCACCACCGACTATTTGCAACAGTGCCCTGAAAAAGATGACATCATCATCTGTACCAAAATGGACCGCCTCGGACGCAATACGGCTGATATGATCCATATCGTTGACGCCTGCTATAAAAAGGGGATCTCCATCCGGTTTCTGGAAAACGGCCTCAGTACGGAAGGTACGATGGGGAAAATGGTCATTCAGATCCTGGCCGCTGTTGCTGAAGCAGAGCGCGAGCGCATTCTGGAGCGAACCAATGACGGACGGATTGCTGCAATGGCTTCTGGCGTCAAATTTGGACGAAAGCCACACCCTAAAACGACAACTGCACAATTTCTTATAAAACAAGGTGAATCATTCAAAATGATATATGAAAAAACAGGAATATCTCGGGCAACATATTTTAGATTGAAAAAACAAACACAATCCGCATAAAAAATGGAAATGCATTATGAATATTCAATACCCTCATCTATATGAAATTACTAATGAGCGCTCAGCAAAAAATCAGTGGTATTTTTTAAATGGAGTGAGAGCAGAATATGCATTGCTAATATTCACTGCTGTTAACTCATCTTTATCTTACGATGGGAAATACATTACTAATTTAGCATTATTCATCTTATTGATTATATTGCTACTAGTTAGGAATGTTATAAACTTTGAACAAAAATGGTATAAATATAGAGCGGTTACCGAATCAATAAAAACCACAACATGGAAATTTGCAATGAAAGCGGAGCCTTTTAATGGCGATGAAGAAACACATAATGCAAAACAATATGTTGAATACTTAAAAAATATCTTAAAAGATAGTAAATATGCGATTCAGACAAAAGCGCTAAATAATCTTGAAGGAGACCAATTCAGCATTTGTTTAAAAACTATTAGAAAAATGAGCTATGAACAAAGAAGAGATCTTTACGTAGAACAAAGAATTGAAGATCAACGGACATGGTATGCTAAAAAATCTCTATTCAACAAAAGGATTGGTAAGGGGTGGGCGGTGGCTATACTGATTCTCTATGTTTTATCCCTTGCTATGACAGCATACCTTGCTAAAGAACCAAGTCAATCTACCTCGTTACCAACAGAGCTAATTACAACAATAATTTCTGCTCTCATAGGCTGGGTGCAAATTAAAAAGTATAATGAACTTTCGGCATCGTATGCCCTTACAGCACATGAAATTGGTCTAATAAAAGAGCAATCTTATTATATTTCTAGCGAAAAAGATTTTTTAGATTTTATTCGTGATGCTGAGACAGCATTTTCACGGGAACATACACAATGGCAAGCGAGACGAATTGTATAAAATCTGACAAAGGGAACTGTAAAGTTCCCCTTATTGTATTATTTGGCACGTCGACGAATAGCATCAACAATACTTTCTGTGCTCCACCGAACCTGTTCGACAGAACGATTAGCTACAACCTGAGATACTCTTGATGCACCATGTGGAATAACACCAATAACGGGAACTCCATGTCTAATTGCGGTGTCCATCTCCCACTCCATCCAAGTACTATGGCTTGCATAGATTCCAGCTATAGCAAGTAATACATTACTGTTGCGAATTTTTTCGCCAAGAACTCTTTTGATGTAATCAGCATTCACTGAATTAATAGGTATATCTTTGCTAACTTCAGAGAATTCAGCCCTAAAATAGGGTCTTGCATTTAGAAGGTTACGCAGTCGTAGTAATTCGTCGTGACTCCCCCACGAATGACTAATAAAAATATTTAAATCTCTAGCCATAAATCCCCCGCAATTATTAGTTATATTCCCATTAATAATATGGGGACTGTGACTTAGTTTATCAAGGGTATCATCGGGAAAAACCTCACTAACACAGAGGCTTATGTTAATTCATTAAAAACAGAAAGTTATCGTCTTGGCGTGGTTTTTTACATCATTGACCGTCAAACCCCTACGTAAGCTTATGACCCGGGATGGTTTATGGATCCCTCGTAAGTTACGGCCACCTCGTGTGCATCAGCCACGCCCACGTCGGGCCTGCACCGGCGAACTCATCCAGATTGATGGCAGTGAACATCGCTGGTTCGAGGACCGTGGTCCGGCCTGCACGCTGCTCGTTTACGTTGATGATGCAACAAGTCGGTTGATGCAGCTTCTGTTCGTCAGTTCGGAGTCCACGTTCACCTATTTTGAAGCCACCCGGGGATATCTGGAGCGCTACGGTAAGCCTCTGGCATTCTACAGCGACAAAGCCAGCGTCTTCAGGATCAACAACAAGCAGGCCACCGGCGGAGATGGCCAGACTCAGTTTGGTCGTGCCATGAACGAGCTGAATATCACTGGTATCTGTGCCAACACCAGTTCAGCCAAGGGGCGTGTTGAACGGGCTCATCTGACATTACAGGACCGCCTGGTCAAGGAACTGCGGCTCCGCGGTATCAGCACACCTGAGGCTGCAAACGCCTTTGCTGATGAGTTCATGGAAGATTACAACCGTCGGTTTGCAAAGCCGCCACGTCACGATTTTGACGTACATCGCCAGCTGGATAATGGCGAAAACCTGCAGGCGACATTCACCTGGCGCGAGCAGCGTAAGGTCTCGAAAAACCTGACATTACAGTATGATAAAAAGCTTTATCTGCTTGAAGATAATGAAGAAAACCGGCGTTTTCAGGGGAAGTACATCGAGGTATGGCAATACCCGGATGGTGACATTGAGCTCCGGGCCAGCGGCACTTCCCTGCCCTTTACCACTTACGACCGACTGGGAGAACTGGACCAGGGCGCCATCATCGACAACAAGCGTCTGGGACGTGCCCTGGAAATGATAAAGCTGGTTCAGGACAAACGGGACAACACCCGCTCACAGGCCCTGCCATCACTGGACGGCCAGACCTCACGCAGAAAGAAACAACCCGGCAAGAAATCACAACGAAGTCTGGACCATAACGACATGCTGGAAGCCCTGCAGCAACTTCAGACCCGGAGTAAAGACATCTTCGGCAAAGGCTGAAACATAACCTACATGCGGACATTTCAATTTAGATTGATGTTCAGGATAAACGCGATAACAACCGTTCACAGGCGATCCCTGCCGGTGATGGCTCTTTGCGGCGGCGCAGAAAACCAACAGAGAAATAATCGCAGCGCTCACTGAACGGCGACGACATGTTAGATGCGTTGAAGACATTGCAGTCACGTTCTGAGAAAAGTTCCAATGTTTAACGAGCGATTAAAAAATATATTAAATCATTATTCTCTCATTTCTCTGTTGCAATACTGACCTCCCAGGGCCTGTGTAATTCTGTCACCAAATAGTATCGTCAGACTACGATCATAGTAAATGGTTTCACCAGTGATAGATTCATGCTTTAATATTATCCCATAGCCATATCTTTCAAGCATATTCATACCCACCCTTGCCAAATTGTAAGAATAATTTATTCCCCAAATGGAACCATTTCTTCCTTCAAAAAACTCCGCTCTGTAATATCTTTTTAGAAATTCATAGTGTGCGTCTTCACTAAACATACCCCCTCCCGCTACAGAATTTACATAACAGTTTTTTATAATAAAAAGATGAAATGCATAAATATATATCCCGTTTTTCCTCTGCCGCCCACCATTCACAGATAGAGGATATAATCCTATATTATTTATTGTATGCTTAAATCATTTGATGACTATAGTTTCATATATTTTCATCATGTTAGCACCCATGATGTATGTTTATTTTTTCTGAAGCATACCAATAATCAAACCCCGTTCAACATAACAACATAAAATAATTTATAACAAATTTAGTTGAAACTTAATATATGAAATAGTGACTTTCCATAAGCAGATCATTAGTTTATAGGGCATCCTAACGATGCAGGCTCCTCCTGGCAAAACTGTCGATGATGAGATTTTTTTTGCGGTATATTCCACTTATTTTGGTGGTATTCAGTTTATGCAAAACAATACCGACAAAAGACTGAACCGTTTTTTTGGAGATCAGCAGGCTACGGGAAATTTCATCTATCGAATAACCATTTAAAATCATATTGATAACATGTGTTTCTCTTTTGGTAAATGACAACTTGTCCCTCTTCAGATTGATCCCCATTTTTTTAAACGCCTGCCTCATCATGAGATATTCATTACCGCTTAATTCAGTGTCAATGCATACCGCTTCACGCCCTGTCCCGCTCATTCCTGACGCCGGTTTTAATAAAAAGATAAGATTGACCGGTGAAATGTGTAGGTACTTGAGACGTTCGGCATCGCCGGTGTTCAGCTCTGACTCCACAATCACCACATCGCTGTTGCTGAAGGCAATATCGCTGACCCGTGAAAACACAACCCTGTTGACGGAGAGGCTGTTGTCGCTGAACATACATTTCAGACCTACAAGCATGAAATTATTATTGGTAATAACATAGATATTCATATAGTCCCCGCAGCAATACCTTTTGCGAAGCGTCCCGTTCCTTATGTTCTGACAAAGTGGTGCCTGTATTGGTGTCGCCGGGTAACTATGACGTACTCCGGCTCAGCGGAGTACGTCAACTGCTCTACTGGTGCGCCGCTAGCACGCTATTCACGATTTCCACCGCTTCTTTCTCGATCTGCTTGCGATGTGCTTCCCCGAGGAAGCTCTCGCAGTAGATCTTGTAAGCGTCTTCCGTACCTGACGGTCGGGCGGCGAACCAGCCGTTGTCGGTCATCACTTTCAGGCCACCAATCGATGCGCCGTTGCCCGGCGCGGCGGTCAGACGCGCAGTGATCGGGTCACCCGCCAGCTGACTGGCCCTGACCATTTCCGGCGACAGCTTCGACAGCACCGCTTTCTGTGCGGAAGTGGCCGAAGCCTGCAGCCGGTTATAGCTCGGCGCGCCGAAGCGGGCGGCCAGTTCGTCGTAGTGCTCCTGCGGGTTTTTACCGGTGACGGCGGTGATTTCCGCCGCCAGCAGGCACATGATGATCCCGTCTTTGTCGGTCGACCACGGCGTTCCGTCAAAACGCAGGAACGAGGCGCCCGCGCTCTCTTCTCCGCCGAAGCCGAAGCTGCCGTCGAACAGGCCGTCAACAAACCATTTAAAGCCCACCGGCACTTCAACCAGCCTGCGGCCGAGGTCGTTCACCACACGGTCGATCATCGCGGAAGAGACCAGCGTCTTGCCCACCGCCACATCCTGGCCCCACTGCGGGCGATGCTGGAACAGGTAGTTAATCGCCACCGCCAGATAGTGGTTCGGGTTCATCAGCCCTGCCGGCGTGACGATGCCGTGACGGTCATAATCTGGATCGTTAGCAAAAGCCAGGTCAAACTTATCGCGCAGCGCCAGCAGGCCCGCCATTGCGCACTCAGATGAGCAGTCCATGCGAATGGCGCCGTCTTTATCCAGATGCATAAAGCGGAAGGTTTGATCGACGTGATCGTTGACGATAGTCAGGTCGAGCTTGTAGTGCCCGGCAATACGTTTCCAGTATTCGATACCGGACCCGCCCAGCGGATCGATCCCGAGCTTGAGGCCGGCTTTCTGAATTGCCGCCATGTCGACGATATCCGCCAGCCCTTCGATAAACGGCTGTACCAGATCCTGCTTTTTAACATGACCGGATGCCAGTGCCGCATCGAGGGAGATGCGCCTGACGCCCTGCAGACCCGAGGCCAGCAGTTCGTTAGCGCGATTCTCTACCACTTTGGTGACGTTGGTATCCGCCGGGCCGCCGTTCGGCGGGTTGTACTTAATACCGCCATCTTCCGGCGGGTTATGAGACGGCGTGATCACGATGCCGTCTGCCAGCGGACCACCTTTTTTGTTGTGCACCAGGATGGCATTGGAAATGGCCGGCGTCGGGGTGAAACCGTTGTGTTCCTGCACGATAACATCAACGCCGTTGGCCGCCAGCACTTCCAGTACGGAAATAAAGGCCGGTTCGGAGAGCGCGTGGGTATCTTTACCCACGTAGCAGGGACCGGTAATCCCGTTCCTGGCGCGGTCTTCCGCAATCGCCTGCGCGATCGCCAGAATATGCTGCTCATTGAAGTTATGGCGCCCTGCACTGCCACGATGGCCAGAGGTACCAAACTTCACCGCATGCTCCGCGTTGCCCGCTTCCGGCCTCAGTACGTAGTACTGCGCGGTCAGCTGAGCGACGTTAATCAAATCACTCTGTTGTGCAGGCTCCCCTGCGCGTTTACTGTCCGTCATTTTTCTCTCCTGTCATATCCGTCAGGCTTATTTATGTGTTGCTGCCGGGTCGCTCATCGACGGGGCCGGTCTCCTGCCACCCGCCCCGGCGTTTCCTGGTTGTCAGTACGCGCTCAGAGTTGCGTTTTGTCGATATACCAGATCTTTTGCGCATACTCCCGCACCGTACGGTCCGATGAAAAATAGCCCATGTGGGTTATGTTGAGCATCGTTTTGGCGGTCCACTCTTCCGGGGTTCGGTAGAGCGCATCCACCTTGTCCTGACAGTCAACATAGCTGCGGTAATCGGCCAGCACCTGATAGTGGTCGCCAAAGTTGATCAGCGAATCCAGCAGACCGCGATAGCGGCCCGGCTCCTGTGGGCTGAACACCCCGGTCCCCATCTGGGTCAGCGCCTGGCGCAGCTCTTGATCCTGGTCGTAGTAATCACGCGGCTGATAACCGTTGCTGCGCAGCGCCTCGACCTCTGCAGCGGTATTACCGAAGATAAAGATATTGTCCTCACCCACGTGCTCCAACATCTCAACGTTGGCGCCGTCCAGCGTGCCAATGGTCAGCGCACCGTTGAGGGCGAACTTCATATTACTGGTCCCGGAGGCTTCAGTCCCTGCCAGCGAAATCTGCTCAGAAAGGTCCGCGGCCGGAATGATCATCTGCGCCAGACTGACGCTGTAGTTGGGAATGAACACCACCTTTAGTCTGTCGCCAATCTGCGGATCGCTGTTGATGACTTTGGCGACGTCGTTTATCAGATGGATGATCTGTTTTGCCGTGTGGTAAGCGGACGCGGCTTTGCCGGCGAAAATCACCACTCGCGGCACCCATTCGGCCTGCGGGTCCGCCTTGATACGGTTGTAGCGGGTGATCACATGCAGCACATTCATCAGCTGGCGTTTATATTCGTGGATCCGTTTAATTTGCACATCAAACAGCGCGTTCGGGTTCACCACCACGCCCAGCTGACGGGCGATATAATCGGCCAGACGCTGTTTATTCGCCAGTTTGGCGGCGCTGACGGCCTGGTTAACCAGCGGATAATCCTGATATTCCCCCATTTCGCTCAGCTGGCTTAAATCCGTTCGCCAGGTCTGGCCGATATGGCGGTCCAGAACCGCGGCAAGGGACGGGTTAGCGGCAGCCAGCCAGCGGCGCGGCGTGACGCCGTTAGTCACGTTGGTGAAGCGGCGCGGAAAGATTCTGGCGAAATCGGCAAATAGCGACTCCACCATCAGCCGGGAGTGCAGTTCCGACACGCCGTTAACCTTGTGACTGACCACTACCGCCAGCCAGGCCATCCGCACGCGGCGACCATTGGACTCATCAATAATCGAGGTCCGGCTCAGCAACGCCATATCATCGGGATAGTGCTCCTGCATCGTTTTCAGAAAATAGTCATTAATCTCGAAGATAATCTGCAAATGGCGCGGCAGGATTTTCCCCAGCATATCGACAGGCCAGGTCTCCAGCGCTTCGCTCATCAGGGTATGGTTGGTGTAGGAGAAGACCCGACAGGTCACCTCAAACGCGTCATCCCAGCTGAAGCGGTGTTCGTCAATCAGCAGACGCATCAGCTCCGGGATCGACAGCACCGGATGGGTGTCATTGAGGTGGATAGCAATTTTATCCGCCAGGTTGTCATAGGTTTGATACAGCTGGTAATGGCGGGTGAGGATGTCCTGTACCGTCGCCGAAACAAGGAAATACTCCTGCCGCAGGCGCAGTTCACGCCCGGAATAGGTCGAGTCGTCCGGGTAAAGCACGCGGGAAACGTTCTCAGAGTGGTTCTTATCCTCCACGGCGGCGAAATAGTCCCCCTGGTTAAATTTACCGAGATTAATTTCACTGCTGGCCTGAGCAC
Source organism: Citrobacter sp. RHBSTW-00881 (assembly GCF_013728515.1). NCBI lineage: Bacteria > Pseudomonadati > Pseudomonadota > Gammaproteobacteria > Enterobacterales > Enterobacteriaceae > Citrobacter > Citrobacter sp. RHBSTW-00881. The sequence goes on along the minus strand of NZ_CP056270.1, from coordinate 19,918 downwards.
TCCACAAACGCAGGGTGTTGGTGGCATCGGTATCATAACCCGGGATAATCTGATCGTAGGCCACGGCAATAATTTCTTCGGTTTCCAGCCAGCGCGAGTTTTTGCCCTCATGTTGAACACGTCCGCCAAAGCGCACGGTATAGCGGGTTTTATGGCGCTCGAATTCCCACGGGTTACCGTACTCCAGCCAGTAGTCCGGTGACTCCATCTGCCGGCCGTCGATGATGTTTTGCTTGAACATGCCGTAGTCGTAGCGGATACCATAGCCGCGGCCTGGCAGCCCCAGTGTGGCCAGGGAATCGAGAAAACAGGCCGCCAGACGACCGAGACCGCCGTTGCCCAGCCCCGGATCGTTCTCCTCATCAATCAGCTCTTCCAGATCCAGCCCCATCCCTGCCAGAGCCGTTTTCACATCCTCATAGATGCCCAGCGACAATAAGGCATTAGAGAGGGTACGGCCGATGAGAAACTCCATCGACAGATAATAAACCTGCCGGGCCTGCTGCGAGATCCGCGCCCGATGCGCCCGCAGCCAACGTTCTACCAGCCGATCGCGCACGGCGAACAGCGTGGCGTTGAGCCATTCATGCTTATTGGCAAGTGAGGGATCTTTACCAAGAATAAACATGAGCTTATAAGCGATAGCATGCTGTAGCGCTTCTTCATTCAGACTGGGTGAAATATAACTTAAGCGTGGTTCCATTTTTCTTATCCGTAGCAATTAAATAATACGCTGATACAACTGGTGGAAAGACTTAGCGGCAATTTGCCAGCTAAAATCCATGCTCATTGCCTGACGTTGCACGTACCGCCACAGCGATGGACGGGACCACAGGACAAAGGCCCGGTGGATGGCATGTAATAGTGATTCAGTCTCGCTGTCGGTAAACACAAATCCGCTCGCGATCCCGTCAGCAAGGTTTTCGAGCGAACAGTCGGCGACGGTATCCGCCAGTCCGCCGGTGCGACGAACCAGCGGCAATGTGCCGTAGCGAAGGCCATAGAGCTGGGTCAGACCGCAGGGTTCAAAACGGCTGGGCACCAGGATGACGTCGGCGCCGCCAATCATCTGATGCGACAGCGCCTCGTCGTAACCGATCCGGATACTCACCTGCCCGGAGTATTGCGCCGCAGCGGCAAGAAAACGGGCCTGCAAATCCGGGTCGCCGGATCCCAGTAGCGCCAGCTGCCCTCCCTGCGCAATGATTCCCGGCAGTGCGCCAAGGAGCAGATCCAGCCCCTTCTGGCTGGTGAGCCGGCTCACGACGGTGAACAACAGCGCCCGGCCGTCCTCCTTCAGCCCCAGCGTCGTCTGCAGCTGCTGCTTGTTCTTCGCTTTCTCAGCCAGCGAGTTCCGGTCGTAAGGCGCAGCCAGCAGCGGATCGCGGCGCGGATCCCAGATGCTTTCGTCGACGCCGTTAAGGATCCCCGACAGTCGCCCTTCCCGCTGACGTTGCCGCAGCAACTCTTCCAGACCGAACGCGTACTGCGGTTCGGTAATTTCACGGGCATACGTCGGGCTGACGGTGGTGATATGGTCAGCGAAATAGAGGCCCGCCTTAAGGAAGGAGATCTGTCCTTTAAACTCCACCCCATGCATCTGGAAGAATGACCACGGTAAAGCGATCTCCGCCATATGCCGGGCGAGGAACAAGCCCTGATAGGCAATGTTGTGCACCGTAAACACTGACCTGGCGGGGTTGCCGCGGGCGGCCAGATAAGCCGGCGTGAGGCCCGCATGCCAGTCATGGGCGTGGACGATTTCAGGCCGCCAGAACGGATCCAGACCGCCAGCAAGCTCAGCCGCGACCCAACTCAACAGCGCGAAACGCAGGACGTTATCGGGATAATCCTGCATCTGCGGGTCATGATAAGGATTACCCGGTCGGTCATAGAGATGCGGGGCATCAATCAGATAGATGCCCACGCCGTTAAAGTCGCCAAACAACAGCGTCATCGGCCCGGCGAAGGTCTCCCTGCTGGCCACCACCTGCGGTTCCCCTACTCCGTCGCGGATCGCGGGAAACCCCGGCAGCAGCACGCGGGTATCCACGCCCTCGGCTATTTGCGCCGCCGGGAGAGCACCGGTCACATCAGCCAGCCCCCCCGTTTTCAACAGAGGGAACATCTCCGCTCCTACATGTAAAACTCGCATGGATGCTCCTTAATTATTCAGGCATGAAGGCGACGCGATGCCAATGACGGCAATCACAGCTGCGGCAGCTTTTATTTCCGCCAACGGCTTCATAGTTCAAGTCGGTTCAGCATTTCTTTGGTAACCAGAACGATGCCTTCTTCCGAACGATAAAAGCGTCGCGCATCCTCAACGGCATTTTCGCCAATCACCGTCCCCTCCGGAATAACGCATCCCCGGTCGATCACGCAGCGTCTTATCCTGCAGGAGCGACCGACCCAGACGCCCGGTAATAAAACCGACGAATCAATATTACAGAACGAGTTAATCCGAACTCTGGAAAATAGAACCGACTGCACCACCACCGAGCCAGAAATAATACAGCCGCCGGAGACCAGAGAATTCATGGTCATGCCATGACTGCCGGAACGGTCCTGAACAAATTTGGCGCTGGGCAGCGATTCGACATAGGTACGGATAGGCCAGTTACGGTCATAAACGTCCAGCTCTGGCACTACTGAGGCTAAATCCAGATTCGCTTTCCAGTACGCCTCCAGGGTTCCGACATCGCGCCAGTATGGCTCGGCATTATTATCCGACTGAACGCAGGAGCGCGGGAACGGATGCGCATACGCTTCACCTGCCGCCGTTATCCTGGGAATAATATCTTTGCCAAAATCATGGGTGGAGTGTTCATCCCGATCGTCGTCTTCCAGCAGCTGGTAGAGATATTCCGCATCAAACACATAAATGCCCATACTGGCAAGCGAGCGGGTTTCATCGCCAGGAATGGTGGGCGGATTAGCCGGTTTTTCAACAAATTCAATGATTTTGTCATTCTCATCCACGGCCATGACGCCAAAAGCGCTTGCCTCTTCAACCGGGACCGGCAGGCAGGCCACGGTACAGCGCGCCCCTTTTTCAACGTGATCGAGCAGCATCCGCGAATAATCTTGTTTATAGATATGGTCCCCGGCCAGAATAACGACATATTCCGCATCATAGCGGCGGATAATATCCAGATTCTGGGTCACGGCATCCGCCGTCCCCCGATACCAGTTCTCACCATGCACCCGCTGCTGCGCCGGTAATAAATCCACGAACTCATTCATTTCTTCGTTAAAGAATGCCCAGCCGCGTTGAATATGCTGCACCAGTGAATGGGACTGATATTGTGTAATGACCCCGATACGTCTTATTCCGGAGTTAATACAATTCGATAAAGCAAAATCAATAATTCTGAATTTACCGCCGAAATGCACCGCAGGTTTTGCGCGAATAGTGGTCAGGTCTTTTAATCGTGTGCCACGTCCGCCGGCGAGGATCAGGGCCACGGATTTAAGCGGTAACTGGCGCGACAGCATTAAGTTGTCAGTATATTCAAGTTTACTCATAATAATGTCCTGCTATTAAATAAAAGCCATAAAAGAAAATAATGAAGAAAAAGCCTCACTCTTCTGCAAAATAATTCAGAAGTGATCACCTCCGGTAATAAGTCAGCTGCAATAAATCAGCTGCGCGTTTTATTGCCCTGCAGATTCCCGTACCAGCCAGATTGTCGCCAGCGGCGGCAGAGTCACCGACAGCGAATGCTCCCGACCGTGGCTGGCGATCGCCTCGCTTGCCACGCAGCCGCCGTTGCCGGTGTTGCTCCCGTGGTAGTGCATCGAGTCGGTGTTCAGCTCTTCACGCCAGCGCCCCGGCTGGTTAATCCCGAAGCGATAGCCGTGACGCGGTACTGGCGTGAAGTTGCTCGCCACGATTATCTCGTTCCCGGCTTTATCGCGACGGACAAAGATAAACACCGACCGTTCATGGTCATCCACAACAAGCCATTCAAAGCCGTAGGGGTCAAAATCCAGTTCGTGCAGTGCCTTATGGTGGCGATAGGTATGGTTCAGATCGCGCACCAGACGCTGCACCCCGTGATGCCAGTTGTCGCCCCCTTCCAGCAGATGCCAGTCGAGGCTGGCGTCGTGGTTCCACTCCCGCCCCTGGGCAAACTCGTTGCCCATAAACAGCAGCTTTTTACCGGGGAAGGCAAACAGCCAGCCGTAGTAGGCGCGCAGGTTGGCGAACTTCTGCCAGGCATCGCCAGGCATCCGGTCAAGAATCGATTTTTTGCCGTGAACCACTTCATCGTGTGACAGCGGCAACACGAAGTTTTCGGTGTAGTTGTAGAGCATCCCGAAGGTCATCTTGTCGTGATGATAACGACGATAGATGGGATCGAGCTGCATATAGTCGAGGGTGTCATGCATCCAGCCGAGGTTCCATTTGAACCAGAAGCCAAGACCGCCCGTCGAAGACGGTCGTGTAACCCCGGCGAAGTCGGTGGACTCCTCCGCCATCGTGACCGCTCCCGGCGTCTGCTCACCGAGCACACGGTTGGTATTGCGCAGAAATTCAATCGCTTCGAGGTTTTCCCGGCCGCCGTACTCATTGGGCACCCACTCCCCCTCTTTGCGGCTGTAGTCGCGGTAGATCATTGACGCAACCGCATCCACGCGCAGGGCGTCGATCCCGAAGCGTTCAATCCAGTACAGCGCGTTCCCGACCAGAAAGTTGCTGACTTCACGGCGACCGTAGTTGTAGATCAGCGTATTCCAGTCCTGGTGATAACCTTCTCGCGGGTCGCTGTGTTCATACAACGCGGTGCCGTCGAACGATGCCAGCGCAAAGTCATCCGACGGGAAGTGGCCCGGCACCCAGTCGAGGATCACGTTCAGACCCGCGGCATGGGCAGCATTCAGGAAGTAGCGGAAGTCTTCACGGGTACCAAAACGGCGGGTCGGCGCGTACAGCCCGGTGGGCTGATAGCCCCAGCTGCCGTCGAACGGATGTTCGTTTACCGGCAGCAGCTCCAGATGGGTGAAGCCCATCCACTTCGCGTAAGGCACCAGCTGGTCCGCCAGCTCGCGGTAGCTGAGCCAGAAATGGTTATCGGCGTGGCGGCGCCACGAGCCAAGGTGCACTTCATAAATCGAAATCGGTGCATCAAACTGGTTGGCCTGCTGACGGGACTGTGGCTGTTCGACCTTTTCCGGCATGCCGCAGATAAGCGACGCGCTTTCCGGGCGCATCTGTGCCTCAAAGGCATACGGGTCGGATTTCACCCGCAGGTGGCCGTGGGCGTCAATCAGCTCGAACTTATACAGCTGGCCGTTATGCGCGCCGGGGACAAACAGCTCCCAGATGCCGGACTCTTTGCGCAGACGCATCGGGTGGCGGCGGCCGTCCCAGTAGTTGAACTGTCCGACCACCGACACACGACGGGCGTTCGGCGCCCAGACGGAAAAACGCGTCCCGGTGACGCCGTCCATGGTGTCGGCATGGGCTCCCAGCGTCTCGTAGGGCCGCAGATGAGTCCCTTCAGCGAGCAGCCAGGCATCAAGCTCCTGCAGCAGCGGGCCAAAGCGATAGGGGTCGTCAATCAGGTTTTGCTGACCGTGCCAGGTGACGGCCAGCTGGTAACGAAAAGGATTTTTCCGGCGCGGCAGAACGCCGCTAAAGAACCCGCGTGTGTCGAGGCATTCGAGTTTACCGACTTTGCGCCCGGTTTTCGGTTCAATCACCCATACATCGGTGGCATCGGGTAATAATGCGCGCACTTCCAGACCCGCATCGGTTGAGTGCATGCCAAGCACGGAAAATGGATCGGAACAATGACCTGCGAGAAGTGCGGAGATCGCACTTTTTTCATTATAATCAGACATGGCAGTCACCCTACTATCATCCTGCGGAAAGAATTAAAACGCCTCTTCCTGCTTTATTGATCCGGTAATATTCCGCTGCATGCTACGCATCGAAATATCAACACGTTATTCCAGAGCCTTAAGACATGTCGGTTGTCCACAAATAGAGAGTGATTAACCTCCTGAGAAGTGAGTTAAATGCGCTGTACGACTTCTGTATTATCTGTCTTCAGAATAATTACTCCTGATTTTCTTTCTGTGAGTAAACACTCATTTCTATATTAATGGGGAAACTAATTTTTATTTCGTCACGAATGATGAGTTTCCTTCTGCTGAATTCGTCAGATCGTATATAAAAAAAGGCTTTGTTGAATAAATCGAACTTTTGCTGAGTTGAAGGATCAGATCACGCATCTTCCCGACAACGCAGACCGTTCCGTGGCAAAGCAAAAGTTCAAAATCACCAACTGGCCCACCTACAATAAAGCCCTCATCAACCGTGGCTCCATAACTTTCTGGCTGGATGATGAAGCTATTCAGGCCTGGTATGAGTCAGCAACACCTTCTTCACGAGGCAGACCTCAGCGCTATTCTGACCTTGCCATCACGACTGTGCTGGTCATTAAACGCGTATTCAGGCTGACCCTGCGCGCTGCGCAGGGCTTTATTGATTCCATTTTTTCTCTGATGAACGTTCCGCTACGCTGCCCGGATTACAGCTGTGTCAGCAGGCGGGCAAAGTCGGTTAATGTCAGTTTCAAAACGCCCACCCGGGGTGAAATCGCACACCTGGTAATTGATTCCACCGGGCTGAAGGTCTTCGGTGAAGGCGAGTGGAAAGTCAAAAAGCATGGCCAGGAACGCCGCCGTATCTGGCGTAAGCTGCATCTCGCCGTTGACAGTAAAACACATGAAATCATCTGCGCTGACCTGTCGCTGAACAATGTGACGGACTCAGAAGCCTTCCCGGGTCTTATCCGGCAGACTCACAGAAAAATCAGGGCAGCATCGGCAGACGGCGCTTACGACACCCGGCTCTGTCACGATGAACTGCGGCGTAAGAAAATCAGCGCGCTTATCCCTCCCCGAAAAGGTGCGGGTTACTGGCCCGGTGAATATGCAGACCGTAACCGTGCAGTGGCTAATCAGCGAATGACCGGGAGTAATGCGCGGTGGAAATGGACAACAGATTACAACCGTCGCTCGATAGCGGAAACGGCGATGTACCGGGTAAAACAGCTGTTCGGGGGTTCACTGACGCTGCGTGACTACGATGGTCAGGTTGCGGAGGCTATGGCCCTGGTACGAGCGCTGAACAAAATGACGAAAGCAGGTATGCCTGAAAGCGTGCGTATTGCCTGAAAACACAACCCGCTACGGGGGAGACTTACCCGAAATCTGATTTATTCAACAAAGCCGTGCGAGTTCGGTGGAACCCTTTTTACAAGTGGAGGCTGCTGGAGCAGCGAACTATCATCAATTAATGATTTATCCAAACTCGGTTAAAGACCGAGAAACATCAGAATACCCTTATGTTGAACTATTCAGAGACTTAGCATCTGCAACATGTCGTCCTAATAGTACTTTGGTAACATATGGTTATAGTTTTGGAGATGAACATATAAACCGTGTTATTATTGACATGCTGACAATACCCTCAACGCATATAGTAATAATTGCCTACGGCGATCCACTCGGTAGAATTATGCGCTTTGTAAACGAAAGTGGAAGAAAAGCTCAAATATCTTTATTACTTGGTGACCACTTTGGAGATATCAAGAATTTAGTGGATTTTTATCTTCCTAAAGCAGCGATAGACAGATCATCAATTCGTATGGCAGAACTATTGAAATCAAGGGGTTTATATCGTACAACAATTTCAAATAATAGCGAGGATGCTGAATGAACTCATTTCCGATTGAACAAGGTGAGCAACTCAGGGTCGGCACTGTAGATTTTGTTTCACCTAATGAAATTAGAGCAATATTAGAGATTGACTCACCTGATACTGTTGCTTTGAATGCAGGAACGCCTAGAAACTTTCCAAGAGTAAACAGTTATGTATTAATATCATGTGATAATGGTTACTTAGTTGGGCAAATAGAGTGGCTTGCTGTAGAACATTCGCCTTATCCAAAACAAAGAGATGTTCAAGAATTTGGTTTAGTAAATCTACCATTCCCCCGAAAAAAAATAAGTTTGAATCCGGTGGGAATGCTTAAACGTTTGTCCAAAGATGGTACTGATTATTTCAAATTTCAACGAGGTTCTGAATCGTTTCCTTCTATTGGGGCTGCTATTTTACTACCGACAGATTTACAACTTAGATCAATAGTCGAATCTGGAAATAATAGGCGAGTGATCATTGGACAAAGTCCACTTGCGAACAATGCAAATGTAGCTGTAGATCCTGATAGATTATTTGGTCGTCATATAGCAGTGCTCGGAAATACTGGTAGCGGTAAGTCTTGCTCTGTATCTGGATTAATCCAGTGGTCACTCGAATCTGCATTGGAATCACAAATAAAACCAAATGCCAGATTTATCATCCTAGACCCCAACGGCGAGTATGCACGTGCTTTGGGGCCAACGACGAAATTTAAAGGTAGAGTATTTAAGGTTGAGGCTGAAGGCAGTGAAAACCAATTACAAGTACCCTCATGGTTTTGGAATAGTTCGGAGTGGGCATCATTCACGCAAGCAAGTCCTAAAGCACAACTTCCATTACTAAAACGCTCCTTGAGAGCAATGAGAAATGAAGAATTTGATTTACAAAAGAATATAGATATAGAAGTTAAAAAATACCTAGGTACAATTTTGGTTTCTTTAAAAGCGGATAAATCTAAAGGAGCAGCGGCACTTAATGATTTCCCTGGAGCCAAAAATCTTTTGGCTAAAATTAATATTTGGCGTCAGAGTCTGGAAGAATACAAAGCGAGATTAACTACACCATGCCCTGAGCTAGATAAATTAATCATCTCTATTCAAGATTTTTGTGGGCAAAGAGAAGGCAGATATCCAGATTACAATGCTAAAGTTAGCGCAGTTGATAACATCATAAATGGAGTGTTATCTTCATTTCAGAGCCTTGGAGGCGATGAGTGTGAACTCCTTCCTAAAAACGAGGATATCCCCGTCCCTTTTGACGGAAATAATTTAGTCTCCTATTTAGAGGCGTTAGCACAAGAAAATGGTAGCGAGCAATATGTTGAATATCTAGTAGCTAGAATACGCACAATGCTTGCGGATACAAGAATGAAACCCATAACCAATGACTCAGAGCATAGAGTTGACTTGGCTAATTGGTTAGAAACATATATTGGGAAAGATGGTGATGGTGATAGCTGCGTTTCAATTATTGATCTTTCTTTAGTACCAACTGAAATTACTCATCTTGTGACAGCTGTCATTTCAAGAATTATTTTTGAATCATTGCAACGTTATAGACGACTATATAACAAATCTTTACCTACGGTACTTGTTGCTGAAGAAGCACATACATTTATTAAACGGTATCGTGAGGACAGTGAAAATCAGGATGTCGCAGCTGTTTGCTGTCAAGTATTTGAGAAAATTGCACGAGAAGGCAGGAAATTTGGTCTCGGTATGGTTATTTCTTCGCAACGACCATCAGAATTATCACCTACAGTTTTATCTCAATGTAATACTTTTCTTCTGCATCGAATTAGCAATGACAAAGATCAGGAGCAAGTTCATAAAATGGTACCCGACAATTTGCGAGGATTACTCCGTGAATTGCCTTCATTGCCATCTCAACATGCAATACTGATGGGCTGGGCATCTGAACTTCCTGTCTTAGTTAAAATGAAAAATTTGACGAAAGAGCAGCAACCCCATTCTGATGACCCTGATTTCTGGGATGTTTGGACAAGAAAGGATGCTGATGGGAAATTGGTCGAGAGAACGGCCAATTGGGAAGCTGTTGTAAAGGAATGGCAACAAAATTGAACTGAAGTAGGATGTGAAAACGGGAGGGCAGATCGGAATTGAAGGAACTTTATGCAATCAATCTACTTGGTATTGCGTTCCATCGACCATCAGCCCCATGATCATTGGAGTAGCTGTAAATGCAGCACCTAATAATTAAAATAAAACAATAGGTTAACCTATTAACGTGGTTTTTTACATCGTTGGCCCTCAAACCCCTAAAATCAGAAAAGTATCTTTCCAGACCTGTCAAATGGAAGCATTAACAAATCAGTTAACAAAACGGACAATATAGTAAAAAGTGGCTGGTAAGCATACTAACCACCTGATAGGCAGGTAGCAGCATAAAAGGGGAACCGAGTAATGAAAGGCTGTATCACCCGAAAAAGGTGTTTTCAGAGATGCACTATATGATGGAATAACAAGTTTTTGCAGATACTACCGGCGTAGAGGATGTCCCGAACACCTATAGCTGGAGTATCGATATTCACGGCATAATACGAATAAACCGAATGGGATATAAATATGGCAATTATTTTGGGTGTTTTATTTGTGATAACATTAACACTTAGCATCTATCAGTTGCGGAAGATAAGAAGACTATCATCCCGAATTAACACATTGGAATCCGTTATCCTGGGTGAACGGACGGGAAAGACAATTCCTTATGAATCGTTGCACCTTCTCAATATTTTGAGATTACAGGCACGACAATGGACTAGTTCGGAGGAAAATCCCGCTTTATTAACTATCCGGCCAGTTTGTATTGAACTGCTGGATGATTATATGTCTAAACTTTTAGCTTCTATTCCAGAATTGAATTTGATGATAGAACCTCGTCCTTCATATGCATCGCTATACAGTATCAATTCTGTAATGTTCTACATCGATAGTGAGAAACATGAAAAGTTGCCTATTCGCTTTCATTGCGCCAATCAAGACCTGGCAGAGCGCATTGCAAACTTGTTGCTATCGAAGGGCATTGAAGCTCGCGCAGCGATTGAAATGTCACACGTAGATTAGCCTGATATAAATAGATGGGCATTCTGTCCGGGTTGTTTATGCAGCCCTGTTTACAATGCACTGAATAAAACGGACAGCAATAACATAAGCCGTTAGCAAAAACCCCTCAATCAGAACCGTGGAAACAGCGACAGTCGTAAAATCCGTTGTTAGCTTGATCGCTGCTACTATCACCAGTCCGCCAAAAAGAATGCAGCGGGTAGCGATAGTTTCACGTTGAAACCAGCTAAAGAAAGCGCCCGCGATAATGACCAGGGAACAGTAAATCGAAAAAAGAAGTGTCATCATATTCTGTTATCCTATCTAACACAGAAAAAACTGGCCCGAAGCTTTTGAAACATATATGGAAATCAATCAGAGCACGTCTAACGAGCACGGTCTTATATATTCAATAACTATACATGTTGCTTATCATCATAAATGGATTTGGTATAGAGTGGCCAAAGAAAAAGGTAACAACAGTGGCAAGGACAACACAGGCTAACAATATCCACTCAAACTTTTCTGGAATGAATAATACCCGGATGGAACCTGCTGCGATAGTGCCACCAACTAAACCACCAATCAACGCTTCAGAAATTGTTGATAGTTCCATAAATTAAGTCTCCTGGTGTTTGGAGGGCTTCGGGAAGTTGCACCAGCTTATTCGCCAGACGCGTCCACTCACGTTAATAATAAAATCTGTCAGAAAACAACTCTACCAGAACCGTTGAAACTTCGATAAAAAAAGGACGCTGTTTTGAGGGCGTTTTCTATGCAAGTTATTTACAATGTTTCAGGCAATTACTTCACTACCGTAAGTTTTCGTTCGACAAACATTCAGATCCCATAGTTTGCGCTGGAACTGACCTATGTGGACGAGATCTGCTGTAGGTCTGTAGGGATTGGGGGCCATAGAGTAAATCTGGCATTTTTAGCTATAAAGTAATGATTGGGCTACACGTATGTAGGTTTTAAGGTTATGTTATCTCTGCCTCGTAATTCTGCGAGCACCTCATTAGGGAATAATATGAGTAACTTAAACCACATGGATAGAACCGTAACACAATACGTAAACACTAAAGTATTAGTGGCGCGTTTAGTACATCTTAGCGCCACTATCAGAAAGCTTGAATCCTACCAATCGTCATCTTGGGCAGATAGAGCTCTCCATGATTTATATGCAGAACTTCAGCGAATTTGGCCACAGGTGGAAGAGTATTATACTCAGATGCCAACATACCAAATGGAACGTGAGTTTTACGCTGAACTCGTGCAAATAAAGATAAAGGCTGAAGAGTACCTACGTAGAACTAAGCAGGAACAATAAAACAATTCGTTTTTGGGGAGCCCGGTGGGCTCCTTTTTTGTGATGGTTCAATCCGGTGACGTGGGGTTACCGAGCTGGCGCATTCCCACGATTCGCACCTGATGGATTACCGGTTTTACTTGGTCAGTTCTAACCGGCGCTGATAACGCTCCCAGCGCATGACGAGATTCGCCGGGTCTATCGGACGGCAAAGCCCGGTAATCACATGGCCATCGTATTGCTGCAAATCGGGATCTTCGGCCTGCGCGACAGGGTCAACGTGGACGGTCAACGTCTCCGGGCAAATGGCAAGGACGTTGTCGTCAAACAGCCGGTGCAGATCGATACGAAGCAGCAAGCCATTACTCCAGTGATCCAGACCACCAGCACTATGCTCTACCAGGTGTGCGGCCTCTGTCCTGCGGCGTAAGCTTGCTCCTGTAATCACGCAGCGGTCGTTACAGTTTCGACGGACGGTAGCAGCGAAATCAGCCTGATCCGGCCTGGTCACCACGCAGGTTGTAGAGCCTTCACGTTTAGGGTGCGCCAGGGGCGCAACAGACGGTTCCTGCATGGAGACGCGGGATTGTTCAACTTCGACGGAGATCAGGGCTGGCTGGGGTGCTGGCTGCGATTCTCGCACTACATCGTGCGTAATGCCGTTGGTTTCCGCTTCTTTAAGCTTTCCGACCTGGCTTGCTGCGGCCAGCGCACGGTCACGCGCTTCCTGCTTTTCTTCCTTCGTCCATTTACGTTTGGCAGGTTCGTGTGTGGGAGCCGGGAGATTATCTGGTTCATTGACCGGCACAGGGTCAACCATCTTTTTGCCTTGCATTGACTCAGCCATAAACCGGCGAGCCAGCACATCAGCGCGTAGTCCCGTATCGCGATGCTCATAAAGATAGGTGCGAAATTCCGTCACACGTCCGCCCACCAGCTTAATGGCCTCACTCATTCCGGCCTTGTTGATGGAAGCGCTACTGGTTTTCAGGTTGGGCAAACCGTACTGACGTGGGTTTTCTTTCTGGGTGCTTTCAGCGCCGGTCAGACGGCTCTCTCTGATTTTTCCATTATGCCGGGTCGGTGAATCGCCATTCGGATGTTCAGGAGATCGCCAGGTGTCTGCGGGAGGCGTATACGTTGTACCGTTCTTCTGGGCCATGTAGGCGAGCACTTCCCGCATATCAACACGGGTCTTTTTGCGCTCGGCAATACCTTCATCAATCTGACGTTCAAGATCCGCTCGCTTCTCTTTGTGCAGGCGGCGCGATTCCAGTACGGTTTCGTTATCATTCAGGCGTTCTACTATCTCACCGGTATTTAAATTCTGGTTTGCCAGTTCGCGCACCATGCTCAGCACTAAATCGCCCATTGGATGCCGGGTTGTGATACCCAGGCGCTCAAACGCCCGGTTGGTGATCTCGTTTCTGCGGGTTTGATTGGCCAGTTCCGTGATCTTCTTCAGGCGCTCGATTTCGGCAAGCTGTGCCCGCTTCATCAATTCGCTGCCGGTTAGCATGGCAACAATCTGAACCTGACTCTCACCCTTCAGTAAGTGCTCGGTGATGAATGTAGAAAGAGCTGCCCGCCCACCGTGATTTTTAGGGATACCCAGCGTGGCCAGAATGTCTCTCTTTAGAATATTACGCAGGTTAGCGGCCTTTTTTTCCGCTTCATGTTTGGCCTGCATGTCCCGGCTATGCTGCTTACGTTCGGCCCGGGTTTTCTTCACCTTCACTTTCGTCGTCACTACTCTTTACCTGGCAGGGCATCATCATCATTGATACCGGTCGCGGAGGCCTGCGGTCGTTACCTATCCCCCGCCGCTGGCCGCACATTTGATGGCGAGAGTATACCTGCTCTGTCGGCAGCGCGTCTTTTCTTGTCTTCATATATGCAAAATTAGTCCAACATACAAATGCGATCAGGGTCAACACCCCCGCGTCCACCCTGCAAAGCGCCCTTGACCTTTATACCCACTGAAACCCTCGCGCCCCCGGCCCCTCTTTTTTTTCTCTTTTTTTCTCTCTTTTTCTCATATTTTCTCGCATGGCTCATCCAGCGACCGGAGTCCCTATGTGGGGTTTGCAGGAACCGGACGGAAAGACCGGCACGGCCCGGTTGCCGCAGGCGGGGGAAATGGCCAGACCGGGCACGGCGGTTTCTTTTTAAAATGGTGGGCCCGGGCAGAATGGTTACCCCGGGCACGGGCCCGATCCTGAAAACGACACGGAGGTTTCAGGTACGGCTCCCCTTTCTGCCCCAAGCGACGCGCAGGGGCAGAAAGGGGAAGTTTATTTGTATGTTGGACTAATAGAGGGTGATGTACGTGAATTCTGCCCGGGTTTTCCCGGCGATTATCCCGGAATCCATCACCGATATTCTTCCCTTTATCCTAATACCGGTGATGGCCACCGGCACAAAATGCAGGGTGTTCCGGCCCGGCGAAGATGCGGCCGCAAACCAGCACGAAAGTGTCGGTCGGAAAAAGGTGAAGCCAATGCTGGTGGCCGCACGGAATTCAGGCGGGCACTCGACGTTACTCACCCACGACTCCGGGTTAACGGTTCGACTCCGGGTAGCCTGGCCCGGGTGAAGCCCGGGGCAGGCTACCCTGTTTTTGTATGTTGGACTATTTTGACGGGTACTGGAGCAAACCACTCTGCCACACGATATGGCATTTAGTTACCGCTCTTGCGGTTCATGGATGAAATAGTCGGTTCTGTCAGGAGGGAGTCAGGGAAATGTGAAGAACCGAAATGGCCACGCTGAAAGATCATGTAGCCAGTTCAGATAAGCAAATTGAGTTAACGCCCTCGCTCATACCGCACCAGCTCTTCAGGTTTAGACAACCACTCTGTAATCTGGTGATCATGCATTGACGTATCGTATTCAAAGTCTGGCGGATAATACATATCGCCAACAAACCACTCTTCCTGCTTTAATTCATCCTCATCTATATCACAACCGCTATCAAGCCAGTCCCATCGGCCTCTTTTGTTAAAAATCACTCTCCCATTCGGCATAAAAGCTCCTTATTCAGTCAGATGGTTACGGTCTCGATATCTCGATGCCAGGTTAACATCGTTCACCAGTTTTACCACGGCTGGACGTTCGGCTTCAGTCCAGGAATCAGGCTGATAGTACACCCGCAGCGATTATCATCAAACTACTTCGCCTCTCAATCCCGCGCTCTCAAATTTCTGTTATGCATCATGCCAGAGTACAATATGAGGACACTATCGCCGGAATATTACCGACCGCCCCGACGATTAACGTTACCGGCCTAAGCTGAGGAAAATGGTTCTATGAAGTCATTTCTGATCAAAATGTCAAACGCGCATAACGAACACATCCGGGAAGTCGCTTCCGTGGATGAAGCTATTCGTATCGCATCCGAAAGAGCAAATGAAGGTTTCTGGCTTCCACCCAGCCGGGTCTGCGAAATGAGCAAGGAACATGAAGGCCGGTATACAGTCGGTGATGATGGCTGGTTCCGCCCCATCGAGCTGGCGGTTCCAGTCGAAATAGAAGAAGTGAAGTCGTCCTACGGGAACGGTGGTTACGACATGATTTCCGTAGGCAAATGGATCCAGACTCAATCAGGCTGGCAACCGTCACCGGCTGTCTGACTCTCCTTTTGTTTCGGTGGGGCTAGAGTGCCCCACTATTCTTCCGCTTTACGCTCGCGTTTTTCTTTGTCGCACTTCACTTTTTCATAAGCCTTGCCAAACCACTTAGGCTCTTTTCCCATCCCCGAATAAGATAGTCCTTCCGGCAGACTCTTCCAGAACACCGTTATCGCCTCGGCAAATTCTCTAAACTGTTCCTCGGAAACTTCAAGTTCTTCGTGGCGAGCTGGTCTCTCTTGCGGATAACCTTCGCATTGCCATACTGAGTAGTACTCCGGGTGAGCATTAACCAGTTTCTGGTGGGCATCACCATCTCCATGTTTATAAACGTTGACAACCTGATGACATGCACTGATTAACGGGAAACATGGCATGTTTCGTACTTCAATACCCAGCCATTCCATCAAATCCATAAGCCTCGGAAAACTGAGGTTCCAGATCAAATCTGATATCACAACCATGTCGAGCCACCGCCAGCTTCTGGCCTCCCGGATAAGCAGATCTCGTAATGCCTTGTCAAACTGGTGGTACATCCCAGCGGTCAGGGAAAGCGTGACCGTGACCTTCATTTCCCGCAACGCAACCCAGTGGCAAGCTTCAATCTGTTCAATATTCTCGTATACGTCACTTTCGTCGTGGTAATCAGGATTGAACCAGTCTCCAGCTGACTCTATAAATGACTCGCCTTTCTTTGTCGCTTCACTCCTGATCTCCACATCACTGAACTGCGACAGCAAACGTTCCTGCGCTTGTTCAGCGTAAAAAAGATGCGGGTTAAGCACCCACGGTCGGTCAATTGCCGCAAAGAAAAAGATGTTCCATCTCGGGTCGATAATTTCTTTTTCAGCATCAACAGCTGGCGCTGATACACTGCGGTTTGATTGTTTTTTTCTACCCATACCACTATCCAAATTAAAAACAGACGAAAAAAAACCGTCCAGCTGGACGGTTAATATCAAAATATCCTTCAGAAGTCTGACACGGGTCAGGCGCTAACCCGGGCAGTCGCTACTCACTAATTAAACCCCGCATAGGGGAAAACAATATTTTGATACTCCGACAACGCACCCCGCGATGGGGGAAGGTATGTCAGGCCAGTCTAACAAACCCAAAGCTCGTTGCAACCGCCAATCAGTGACTTAATCCTGGCAATCCTGATCATCAGTTTCAGTTCCGCAACTTAAGTAATCCATATTTAAAAACATTTTGTTCCCCGAGCCTGCCAATGCAGACAGACCTGAGATTTTACAGATCACGACAATCGACGGTACGCGTTTATAAATCTCGATTTCGCTTTCCCAACTTGACGCAAGATACCTTTCAAGCTGAAGTTCAGGGGTTACATCAACAGGTTGAATTCTGACCACAAAACCGTCTTTTCGCCCCTCATTGCGAAGAGATGTTAGCTGTTTTATCTCTGCATCGTTGAGTGTGGAAAATTTACGGCCATTAAGAATATGAGAGCAAAAATTGAAGCCAGTGATATGAGATGAGCCACCAGTTATCGATTCCAAAATGCTTGCATATTAGCTATCTGGGGGTTAGGCTCGCCTGTTTGCGGAGTGGATTCACATAATTCAAGGAGTCTTTCCAATTCCGATTTGGAATCACCCATACCCAATTCATTGCAAGGAAAAACATTGTGATTATTATTCATGAAAACTCCGTAGCATTAGATTTGAAGGCTAGTTTTCAACACTATGGGATCCCGAAATAAGTTCTCCCCCCCGCTCCCGGTAAGCTTTCGTTAATACCGCATAACTTTCTGAATTAACATGCTCATCAACCCCCGAACAAATCAGCCGGTTCGTCGGTGCTTCAAAAGCGTGGCGTTCGTATTTTTCGACCACGCGACAATCTTCCGACCATCTCTTGCCGAGCAACAAATCATTTGTGGTAATTGATGGAAACATCATCAATGCAAAAATTCCCCCAAGACAGCCTATTGGCACGAGCCACATGCAAACGATCTTGTTTTCGGAGCGTACAAATTTCAACCCGATGGTAGCGCCTATGATAGTCACGACAAATACCACCAGCAGAATTTTTAAGGGTAAAATCAGATCTGCGGCATAAATTAGCATTAATCATATCTCCTTAACTTTTCAATATTTGGTTCCTTCAAAAAGCCATCCATACTTTCCTTCATCTGGATGATCTGTCTTGTAGTTTATCTGGCAAGTGGTGAACTGACGCATCCATTCTCGTGACCTAAAAAATTTCCCACGAGGAAGTTTATCGCCAGGTAAGCATTGTTCAGCCCATTCGACAAAAGCAGGACAAACCCCCTTAAAGTGAGGAATAACAACTTGCGTGGCTTCTTTACGCATTACTGCTGACTGAATGGTTTTGGGATCAATCGTCATGGCTTCACAGGCTAACCCGACTTCACAAACATTTCTATTCTGCTGATGTTCTGTCATAGCGCCTTCCAGTTGAAGTTAAGTAGGGTCAGTTTGGATTTGAAAATTGTTGTACGGTAAGCCTGTTCTTGAACCTGCTTCGTGATCTTATGCCCGTTTGATGGCCACGGACTGACGCAAAAGTGCAAGAACGTCACTGACACTCATATCCCACGCATCCGCCTGCCGTTTCAGAATAAATGCCCCTACTTCCATTCTTTGGGCATGGTTCAACATATGCGTCAGCATATCCCCACCATGAGAAAAGTTTATCCCGCAGCCGGATGCACCATTGTTGATGAGCGTAAAACCTTTGTTTTTATCGGTTCCGTGAAAGTTTGCCCTCATCTCCTTTTCCAGCCCGAACAATACCGCGCAACATTGAGTTAATTCATAGCGATTCAGCTGGATGACGCGCTTAAGCTCCCATTGGGCTTCTTTTGCGCCATCAGCAATCGGAGCCATAGTGATGTTCACCGTGGGAAACGCATCCTTACCAGGCGAAACCACATATTGAAAATCAAGAGCAGTACGTTTTGCGCCCGTTTGCCGGTCTGCATAAAGCTTCAGCTGCTTACCAAATGTCGAAGTCATAACTATCCTCCAGAACTTAATTTACCCTGGTCATTCCAGCCGACAAAAGATTGTCGGGTTGTTTTCTACAGGCCTTCCCTCTCAATCCCACCGGGTATATTTTCCCCTTCCCTCTCGTTCCCACCGGCGATAAAAACTGTGCAGATTAAAAAAGTATCTTTTTGGGATTAGGCGAACAGCAGTAATTATAAAGAGGAGTGTTATTTTCTTTATTTTTCATGGTAATACAAGTTGTATTCAATAGAGGCCTGACGCGCCCCATCAGCTTTTCAGATGTAAATGGGACTATTTATCCTTTAGCGACTACAAAATCACGGGTGGGTTTGAGAGGGAAACGTCAACTTAGTGTTTTTGACCGGTGGGAATGAGACAGCACATTCCCGGAACCGGGCAAAAAGACGTTTCAAACATCAGGAACCTGTTAGTTTGGGATTCCGATCCGTGATCTGAATGGTGGGTACGCTGGTGTCCACCAGGTAGTAAAATTTCAGGTAACCGATGCTGGCAAGCACATCGAGAGCAGTTCGCATTTTCCGGTTCTGTTCGGCAATGCGCCCATTGAGCAGTAAACGCTGTCGAAGTCTGTCAAAGGTGATCGGGGCTGGATGTTGAGGTAGCGCTTCAAAAAATGTATAGAGCGCCTGAGCCGTTTCATTCCTGGTAAGTAGCTCCAGGGGTTTCTTCCGCAACAGAGTAAGATGATCTGAACGGTACAAATCCCAGAGTCGTTCGTCGGCTTCCAGGATGATGTAATCACTTTCACCATCAAATTCCGCCTCTTTCAGCAACCCGGCTACTTTGAACTTGGTGATCCCCGGGTTCTTCTCAAACCGAATGCTTTTTGAGCGAATCTTCGTCAACGAATCGGCTATCTCATTGCGCAGTTTCGTGCTGTAGCGTTTTGATGGGTAGCCGCAGAGTTTGGCAAATTCACTAAAGGGCATTTTAATCCGGTTACCTTTCAGCGCATCAGGCGATACGCTGAAGGAATGGACGATTGCTGTCCAGCACCGGAAGTCCTGGAAATAATTCAGCATCGGGCCGGTGATCTTTATGTCCGTGTACCCTTCCTGTTTTGCAATTTCCAGACTGGATAGCGCTTCCGTCACGTTTAGCGTGACCGTTGCCTCTGTTCGGCAACTGGGAGTAAAAACGCCCAGGCGGAGCAGTGATACAGGTTGTACTGATGAATTTTTTGTCAC